>NZ_JAWRYR010000017.1:0-62647 GCF_046940275.1 Pantoea sp. SIMBA_079
GGTGATTAGCTCAGTTGGTAGAGCATCTCCCTTACAAGGAGGGGGTCGGCGGTTCGAACCCGTCATCACCCACCACTTCGGGTCGTTAGCTCAGTTGGTAGAGCAGTTGACTTTTAATCAATTGGTCGCAGGTTCGAATCCTGCACGACCCACCAAATTCAGAAAAAAGCGCCCTATGGGCGCTTTTTTTGTTTCTTTCGGGCGTCATCAGCATCCGGGCGCCATTAATGACGCCCCTGCAAACAAACCACGCTGATCGCACCTGCAGGGGCCGCATTAATGCGGCTCTGTTTTATGCGATATACCCGACCCAGGGCGGCATTAATGCCGCCCCTACGGTTTCATGATACGCAGGGGCCGCATTAATGCGGCCCTGGTTTATGCGATATACCCGACCCAGGGCGGCATTAATGCCGCCCCTGCGGTTTCATGATACGCAGGGGCCGCATTAATGCGGCCCTGAAATCAGCGCGGCCTCAACATCCGGGCGGCACACCTGAAGCCTTTGCTGCTGCTGCCGATAACCTCTTCAGGGTCTATGGCAAGGAGAAAATCATGACAGCAATATCAGGTATCAGCAGCATCGGAACAGGTGGCAGCAGCGGGGGCGGAGCAGCCTCCGAGATTGCCGGGATTAATAAACAGATCGCCGCGATTACCAGCCAGCTTAAATCTCTGGCAGACGATCATACGCTGACGCAGGAGCAAAAATCAGAACAGCAGCAGATGCTGGAGAGCCAGATTCAGATGCTGTATGCACAAATTGCTCAGATCCAGCAACGCGAAGCGGAAAAAGCAGAGCAGCAGCAGCAAACTGAACAGCCGGCCAGTGCCAGAGCCGACGGCATCAACCGGCCAACGCAAGACAACCAGCTCGACGTCTATATCTAAAACGCCGGGTAGAGTGAGCGATTGTGCGTCAGCAGCGCTGCCTGCTGGCGCACCTCCTGCCAGACCGCTTCAGCAGCCGGCGTAAGCGAACGGTTTTTACGTTTGATCAGCATCAGGCTACGGTTCATCTCCGGATAAAGCCGGCGTACCACCAGTTTACGTCCTGAAGGCAGCGGCAGCGCCAGGGCCGGTAAAATACTGATGCCGATGCCCGCTTCCACCATCGGGTAGAGCGTAGCCGGATGACCAATCTCCTGTACGACATTCACGCCGATTGCCAGCTGCTGCAATATCGCGTCAACCAGCATCCGGCTGCCTGATGCATAATCCTGCAATACCATATTGCGATCTGTCAGCATCGCCCAGGTCACTGTCTCTGTTTGCGCCAGCGCGTCATTCTGGTGACACAGCAGCAGAAAAGGCTCCTGCAGGATCTCTTCGGCATCAAACTCTGCGTCACCCAGTGGGCCAATCACAATGCCAAAATCAACTTCGGCATTGCGCACGCTTTGCAGCACCGCCTGCTGCACCCTGTCGTGCAGGATCACGCGGATATCGGGATAGTGCTGCTGCGTGCTGGCCAGACATTGCGGCATCAGATGCGCGGACGGCGTCTGGCTGGCTGCAACCCGCACGGTGCCGCTGCGCTGCTCGCCGTAACTGCGTACATCCAGCAGCGTAGTATTCAGCTCTTCCAGCAGGCGCGTCAGCCGGGTTGCCAGCTGCTGCCCTGCCCCGGTCAGCAGTACCTCACGCGTTGTCCGGTCCAGCAGGCGCACGCCTATTTCCGCCTCCAGCTCTTTCACACTGTGGCTGACCGCCGACTGACTTAACCCTATCAGCTGTCCCGCCTGACTGAAGCTTCTCTGACGGGCAACCGCGACAAAGGTTCGCAGCTGACGCAACGTATAATTCATCGATTATGCTCATAGATTAATGCAATAAATCAATTTTATTTCTAAACGTACCTGACGCACAATCTCTGCCAGACTTTTTCTTTTAACCGGACATTAACAATGGGCTTTTTACGACTCGATCCCATGATGATTAAACTCATCATTACCGTGCTGCTGGCCAGCTTTCTGCCGGCGCGCGGCGGTTTTGTCGACTTCTTCGAATACCTCACTACGGCCGCTATCGCCCTGCTCTTCTTCATGCACGGTGCCAAACTGTCACGTGAAAAGATTATTGCCGGCAGCAGCCACTGGCGTCTGCACCTGTGGATTATGTGCAGTACGTTTGTGATTTTTCCGGCGCTGGGACTGCTGCTGGTCTGGTGGCACCCGGTTAATGTCGGGCCTGAAATTTATACCGGCTTTCTCTACCTCTGCATTCTGCCTGCCACCGTGCAGTCATCTATTGCCTTTACCTCTATGGCGGGCGGCAATGTCGCGGCAGCGGTCTGTGCTGCGTCAGCGTCCAGCCTGCTGGGCGTGTTCATCTCTCCCTTACTGGTCAATCTGGTGATGAACGTCCACAGTGCGGCACCGAGCAACGGTCTGGAGCAGATTGGTAAGATTATGATGCAGCTGCTGGTGCCGTTTGTTATTGGTCACCTCTCCCGCCGCTGGATTGGCGGCTGGGTGGAAAAGCATCGCAGCCTGATTGGCAAAACCGATCAAACCTCAATTCTGCTGGTTGTCTACTCCGCATTCAGCGAAGCGGTTGTGAATGGCATCTGGCATCGCGTCGGTATGGATACCCTGCTGTGGATCCTGGCGGGCAGCCTGCTGCTGCTGCTGATTGCTCTGGCAATCAATATCGGTGCTTCACGACTGTTTGGTTTCAGCCGGGCTGATGAAATCGTGGTGCTGTTCTGCGGTTCAAAAAAGAGCCTCGCGAACGGTGTGCCGATGGCGAACATTCTTTTCCCGGCCAGCGCGGTGGGCATTATTGTCCTGCCGCTGATGATCTTTCATCAGGTACAGCTGATGATCTGTTCGTTCATTGCCCAGCGCTATAAAGCAGGGAATGAAAAGCAGCTGGCGCAGCAGCCAGAAGCGCAGAAATCGTAATAAAAAGCCCGCGCAAGCGGGCTTATTTATTTGGGGTTCGCCTGAGCGGTGTGACCAGTCCCTGCAAACCCTCAATTTTAATGGCCAGCGTAAGCTGCATCAGCTCACCCAGCGTACCTGTCGGGAACGCGTTTTTACGTGCAAACCAGAGCAGATACGCTTCCGGCAGATCGATCAGCAGCCGCCCCTGATATTTACCAAATGGCATCACCGTGCTGGCGATGGCCAGCAGCTGCTGTTTATCCATCTTACACGTCCAGCAGGCGGATCATCTCCGCTTCGTCGATGACCGGAATACCCAGCTCCTGCGCCTTCGCCAGCTTGGAGCCCGCCGCTTCGCCAGCGATCAGCAGATCGGTTTTCTTTGATACGCTGCCGCTGACTTTAGCACCCAGCGCGGCGAGACGCGCTTTCGCATCATCGCGGTTCATCTGCGACAGAGAGCCGGTAAGCACTACCGTTTTACCGGCAAACGGACTGTCGATCTCTTCAGCTTTGATCGCCGCGACCGCAGGCCAGTGAACACCTATCTCTTCTGTCAGCTCGCGGATCACCTCACGATTGCTCTCTTCTTCCATAAAATTGCGTACGTGGGCGGCCACAACCTTACCCACATCCGGCACCGCAATCAGCGCGTCGAGATCGGCATTCATCACCCGCTCCAGCTCGCCAAAGTGACGGGCGAGGTTAGCCGCCGTGGCTTCACCCACCTCGCGGATCCCCAGCGCATACAGGAACCGCGGCAGCGTGGTCAGCTTTGCTTTCTCCAGCGCGGCCACCACGTTTTGCGCCGATTTTGGCCCCATGCGATCCAGCCCGGTCAGTTTGCCTGCCGTCAGGCGAAACAGATCGGCAGGCGTTTTCACATACTCTTTCTCAACCAGCTGATCGATAATTTTATCTCCCATGCCATCCACATCCATGGCGCGGCGCGAGACAAAATGCTTCAGTGCCTCTTTACGCTGGGCACCGCAGATCAGCCCTCCGGTACAGCGCGTCACCGCTTCACCCTCTACCCGCTCCACGTCAGAGCCGCATACCGGGCAGTGCTGCGGAAACACAATTTCACGGGCGTCAGCCGGTCGATCAGACTCCACAACGCTGACCACCTGCGGGATCACATCACCGGCGCGGCGAATCGCTACGCGGTCGCCGATGCGCAGGCCGAGACGGGCGATCTCATCAGCGTTGTGCAGGGTGGCATTACTCACTATCACGCCTGCAACCTGCACCGGCTCCAGGCGCGCGACCGGCGTAATGGCACCGGTGCGTCCAACCTGAAAATCAACGTCGCGCACCACGGTGAGCTGCTCCTGTGCCGGGAATTTAAAAGCGATCGCCCAGCGCGGCGCGCGCGCCACAAAACCGAGCCGCTCCTGCAGCGCCTGTGAATCGACTTTAATTACCACGCCATCAATATCAAAACCGAGTGCCGGTCGTTCCTGCTCAATATGATGATAAAACGCCAGCGCTTCATCAGCGGTATGAACCAGCTTGATGCGCTCACTGACCGGTAAACCCCAGGCTTTGAACTGCTGCAGGCGTGCCCAGTGGCTGGCCGGCATTTCGCCGCCCTCCAGCAGACCAAAACCGTAGCAGAAGAAAGTCAGCGGGCGTCTGGCAGTGATACGGGGATCGAGCTGACGCAGCGAGCCGGCTGCTGCGTTGCGCGGATTCGCAAAGACTTTACCACCGGTACGTCGCGCTTCTTCATTGAGCTTTTCAAAACCGCTTTCAGTCATAAACACTTCACCACGCACTTCCAGCCGCGCCGGGATATTGTCGCCCTGCAGCCGCAGCGGAATCGCCCGGACGGTGCGCACGTTAGCCGTGATATTTTCGCCGGTGGTGCCATCACCGCGGGTGGCGGCCCGCACCAGTAAACCGTTTTCATACAGCAGGCTCACCGCCAGACCGTCCAGCTTGAGTTCACAGCAGTAGGTCAGCTCCTCGCTGCTCTTAAGCCGATCCTGCACGCGCTTGTTAAAGGCGCGGAACCCCGCTTCATCAAAGGTATTGTCCAGCGACAGCATCGGAACTTCATGCCGCACCTGCTCAAAAGCGGTCAGGGGGGATGCGCCGACCCGTTGGGTAGGTGAGTCGGGCGTAATCAGATCCGGGTGCGCGCTCTCAAGCTCGCGCAGCTGATTCATCAGCCGGTCATATTCAGCATCCGGGACTTCCGGCGCATCCATCACGTGGTAGAGATACTCATGATGACGCAGCGTAGTACTGAGCGCGGCGATCTGCTCCTGAACTGATTTCATAGCGTTTATCCGATAAAAAACCCCCGGCTGGCGGGGGTTGATAATGACTCTGTTTCACGCTGCAGGTTGCGGGCGTGAACATGTGATACTGCTGTAGCGGTTAGCCGCCCGTAACCTCGCGAATGCGGGCTTTGTAAGTCTCAAGCTTCTGCGGCGTCATCATACGGCGCTCATCATCGAGCACCACACCGCCGACGTCATCAGCAATACGCTGGGCTGACTGCAGCATCAGTTTAAAGTTCTGATGCGCATCGCCGTAGGATGGCACCATCATAAACATAGAGACGCCTGGCGTGGTAAAATCACCCATTGTGTCAGGGTTAAAAGATCCCGGTTTCACCATGTTAGCCAGGCTGAACAGAACAGGACCGCTGCCGGCCGGACTCAGATGACGGTGGAAAATATTCATCTCGCCAAACTGGAAACCTGCCTGTAATACGCCCTGCAGCAGCGCTTCACCATTCAGCGCCCCGCCTGCATGAGCGGCCACGTGCAGAACCAGAACAGTCTCTTTTTTACTGCCCGGAGCAGCAGGCTGCGATGCCGTTTCCTGTGGCGCTGGCGCCGCCTCAGGCTCATGTACTGCTTCAGACTCAGGTGCGGGGGTGAATTCCGGCACAGGCTGTATCGCCGGATGCGGTTCGTTATCCAGGAGCGGATCGGGCTGTACCGGTGCAGGCTGCGGTTTCACTACCGGCTGCGGCGCAGGCTGCTGTGGAACAGGTTGTGGCACAGGCTCCGGAGAAACAGGCTGTTGCGGCGCAGGCTTGCTGTCCAGCAGCGGGTCGCCCGTCAGCGGGGTTTCATGTTGTGCAAAAGGCTGGCGTGCCGGCTCCGGCGCACGCGGCGCAGCCGGTTTTGCTGGCGGCGCGGTGAATACAGGTGCATCACTGTCGTCATGCTGACGATGCACGCGCACTTCACCCACGCCATCCTCTTCATCACTCAGCAGATCGTCATCCGCGTCATCGCGCTGTTTGAGACGTTTGTGCGGGCGATCGCGAAATACAGACGAACGCTCTTTACGACTGGTCCACAGTCCGTGAAGAAGCAGCGCTATTATGGCGATCGCGCCAACAACGATTAATATCAGACGCAAATCCTGCATCATTGTATTCTCTGTTGTTCCAATACCTTGCCACCACGGCAAACTTTATCCTCTAACTGTATTTGCCCTGCTACACAAGTGCAAGTCTGCGCACTATTTTCTGACAAATAAGATACCCAGCCGACGCTTTTTCGCTGTTTTTTCGCACAAAGCAGGCCAGCTCACCGGAAAAAGCCAGGGTATGATGTTGATGCCGCTACTTACAGGAGAAAGGCTTGTTATGCCCGCAGAGAATTCAGTCTCATCATTTAATGGTCTTCACTACTTTGCCCGCGGCTGGAACCTGGTGCATATGCGAGGAATTCGTCGCTATGTCATTGTGCCGCTGCTGGTGAATGTGCTGCTGCTGGGCGGCGCGTTTTACTGGCTGTTCCGGCGGCTGGGCGAGTGGATCCCGCAGCTGCTTTCACACGTGCCTGACTGGCTGCAGTGGCTGAGTTACCTTATCTGGCCGCTGTCAGTGATCTCAATTGTGCTGGTGTTTGGCTACTTTTTTTCCACGCTCGCCAATCTGATTGCCGCGCCTTTTTGCGGCCTGCTGGCTGAACAGCTGGAGGGACAACTCACCGGCAGGCCGCTGCCTGACAGCGGCTGGATGGGTCTGCTTAAAGATTTGCCGCGCATCATGAAACGTGAACTGCAAAAACTGGGTTACTACCTGCCACGCGCGCTTGGCCTGCTGCTGCTCTATTTTATTCCGGGCTTTGGCCAGATAGTGGCGCCGGTGCTGTGGTTTCTGTTCAGCGCATGGATGCTTTCCGTGCAGTACTGCGACTACCCGTTTGACAATCATAAGGTCAGCTTTTCGCATATGCGCACCGCCCTGCGGCGGCATAAAGTCGCCAATATGCAGTTTGGGGCGATGGTCAGCCTGTTTACCATGATACCCATTCTGAATCTGGTGATTATGCCGGTCGCCGTATGCGGCGCTACCGCAATGTGGGTCGATCGCTATCGTGCTGATTTAGCTCGTCATTAACAGAGCAAATTCAGGCTTATGCTTTTTTCCGCACGGCTTATGGTCAGGGGCTATATAGATATACTATTTCTTTCCTTCCGCGCGGGGACAGAACAGGTATCCTCAAAGGGTTCCCAATATTTCATACAGTTAAGGACGGGCAATGAGTAAGATCTACGAAGACAACTCGCTGACAATTGGTCATACGCCGCTGGTTCGACTGAACCGCATCGGTAACGGACGTATTCTGGCGAAGGTCGAGTCGCGTAACCCGAGCTTCAGCATCAAGTGCCGTATCGGTGCCAATATGATTTGGGATGCAGAAAAACGCGGAATTCTGAAGCCTGGCGTAGAGCTGGTTGAGCCAACCAGTGGTAACACGGGTATCGCGCTGGCTTACGTCGCCGCCGCGCGTGGTTACAAACTGACGCTGACCATGCCAGAGACGATGTCAATTGAGCGCCGCAAGTTGCTGAAAGCGCTGGGTGCCAATCTGGTGCTGACCGAAGGGCCGAAAGGCATGAAAGGCGCGATTGCAAAAGCGGAAGAGATTGTCGCCAGCGATCCGGATAAGTATGTTCTGCTGCAGCAGTTCAGCAATCCGGCCAACCCGGAAATTCATGAAAAAACCACCGGCCCGGAAATCTGGGAAGATACCGATGGTGAAGTCGATGTCTTTATCGCCGGCGTCGGCACCGGTGGTACGCTGACCGGCGTAAGCCGTTATATCAAGAATACCAAAGGTAAAAAAGAGCTGATTACCGTGGCGGTAGAACCCACCGATTCGCCGGTTATCGCGCAGGCGATGGCGGGTGAAGAGATCAAACCGGGTCCGCACAAAATTCAGGGCATCGGCGCAGGCTTTATTCCCGGTAACCTTGACCTGCAGCTGGTTGATCGGGTTATCGCTATCACCAATGATGAAGCGATCAACACCGCACGTCAGCTGATGGAAGAGGAAGGTATTCTTGCCGGTATCTCATCGGGTGCGGCCGTCGCGGCAGCGCTGAAGCTGCAGGAAGATGAAGCTTTCGCCAACAAGAATATTGTGGTGATTCTGCCCTCTTCCGGTGAGCGCTATCTCAGTACCGCACTGTTTGCCGATCTGTTCACGGAAAAAGAGCTGCAGCAGTAAGCGTCAAAGTCTTAAAGTGTCGAAAAAAGCACCCCTCTGGGTGCTTTTTTGTGGCGCAGATCTCACTTTCATCACCGGGCAGATTGATTTCAGTGATGTCGCTCTGGTATTTAAGCTGCCAATTATTTCGGTGCCTGAAATTAATCTGCCCTTGAAGTGGATCAAGCTGAATCGATTTACTGATTTGGCGAAATGGCGAATCACGGCATAATTAACCCGATGACGAACAAACGCAGTTGTTGATCCGTCATTGCTAAGATGGCTTATTCATCAAAGCGCCCTTTTTGGTCAGCATGATGCCATACCAGCGCACCTATACAGGCTAAAGTTACGGCTCCAGGCTAGACTTTAGATCCATAACACCAAACCTGAAAAAGTTGGGGAAATAGCATGTTCCAGCAAGAAGTTACCATTACTGCACCAAACGGTCTGCACACGCGTCCCGCTGCACAGTTCGTCAAAGAAGCCAAAGCGTTCCAGTCAGAAATCACTGTTACCTCTAATGGCAAATCTGCCAGCGCAAAAAGCCTGTTTAAGCTGCAGACGCTGGGTCTGACTCAGGGAACGGTTGTTACGCTCTCTGCTGAAGGTGAAGATGAGCAGCAGGCGGTTGAACATCTGGTCAAGCTGATGGCTGAGCTCGAGTAAACTCGCGCGGTCACCACTAAATCGACTCCTTTGCCCCATTGAGTGCAACTATCTTGATCGCGGACAACCTGTCCGCGATATCGCTTCACTAGAGTACTGCTCCACGACAATGGCAATGCATCGGGTCAACGAGCCATCGTGATAAAAAGGTAGGGTTATGATTTCAGGCATTTTAGCATCACCGGGTATCGCTTTCGGCAAAGCACTGCTGCTGAAAGAAGATGAGATCGTCATCAACCGTAAAAAGATTACAGACGACCAGGTTGATCAGGAAGTTCAGCGCTTCCTTGATGGACGTAGCAAAGCAGCAGAACAGCTTCAGGCGATCTGCGTCAAAGCCGGTGAAACCTTCGGTGAAGAGAAAGCGGCGATCTTTGAAGGTCACATCATGCTGCTGGAAGACGAAGAGCTTGAGCAGGAAATCATTGACCTGATTAAAAAAGATCATGTCACCGCTGACGCTGCGGCTCACTCTGTGGTTGAAGGCCAGGCTAAAGCGCTGGAAGAGCTCGATGATGAGTATCTGAAAGAGCGCGCAGCTGACGTACGTGATATCGGTAAACGTCTGCTGCAGAACATTCTTGGTCTGCACATGGTCGATCTCAGCTCGATTGCTGAAGAAGCGATTCTGGTAGCAAAAGATCTTACCCCGTCTGAGACCGCACAGCTCAACCTGAAAAAGGTGCTGGGCTTTATCACCGATCTGGGTGGACGTACCTCGCACACCTCAATCATGGCGCGCTCACTGGAGCTGCCTGCGATTGTCGGCACCGGCAGCGTGACCACCACCGTTAAAAACGGTGATTTCCTGATTCTGGATGGCGTAAACAATAAAATTTATGTCAATCCGACTGAAGCGGAACAGGAAGAGCTTAAAGCGATTCAGACCCAATACCTTTCTGAAAAACATGAACTGGCCAAGCTGAAAGATCTGCCCGCTATTACGCTGGACGGTCATCAGGTTGAAGTCTGCGCCAACATCGGTACCGTGCGCGACGTGGCAGGTGCAGAGCGTAATGGTGCAGAAGGCGTAGGGCTGTATCGTACCGAATTCCTGTTTATGGACCGCGATTCGCTGCCTTCAGAAGAAGAGCAGTTCCAGGCGTATAAAGCAGTCGCAGAAGCCGTGGGTTCACAGGCTGTTATCGTACGTACTATGGACATCGGCGGCGATAAAGATTTGCCGTATATGAACCTGCCTAAAGAAGAGAACCCGTTCCTGGGCTGGCGTGCGATCCGTATCGCAATGGATCGTAAAGAGATCCTGCATGCCCAGCTGCGTGCCATTCTGCGCGCCTCCTCTTTCGGTAAACTGCGCATCATGTTCCCGATGATTATCTCGGTTGAAGAAGTGCGTTTCCTGAAAGCAGAGCTGGAGACCCTGAAAGCGCAGCTGCGCGAAGAGGGTAAAGCCTTTGATGAGTCCATTGAAGTGGGCATCATGGTAGAAACCCCGGCTTCAGCCGTTATCGCCCGTCACCTGGCGAAAGAAGTCGACTTCTTTAGTATTGGGACAAATGACCTGACGCAGTATACTCTGGCGGTCGATCGTGGTAATGATTTGATTTCACACCTCTATAACCCAATGACGCCATCTGTGCTTGGCCTCATTAAGCAAGTGATCGACGCATCACATGCCGAAGGGAAATGGACCGGCATGTGTGGTGAGCTGGCTGGTGATGAACGTGCTACACTACTGTTACTGGGAATGGGGCTGGACGAATTCAGCATGAGTGCCATTTCGATCCCAAGCATCAAGAAAATCATTCGTAATACCAATTACGAAGATGCTAAGGCTCTGGCAGAGCAGGCTCTGGCTCAACCCACAGCGGAAGATTTGATGAATCTGGTCAACAAATTCATTAAAGAAAAAACGCTCTGCTGATCCACGTGATGCTGGCCCCAAATTACTGCTTAGGAGAAGATCATGGGTTTGTTTTCTAAACTTTTTGGCGAAAAATCAGAAAGCGCGTCAGGGACTATCGATATTGTTGCGCCTCTGTCAGGCGAAATTGTCAATATTGAAGACGTACCTGATGTCGTGTTTGCTGAGAAAATCGTGGGTGATGGGATCGCAATCAAACCGACTGGCAACAAAATGGTTGCACCGGTTGATGGGACTATCGGCAAGATTTTTGAAACTAACCACGCGTTTTCCATTGAGTCAGACAACGGCATCGAGCTGTTTGTCCACTTCGGTATCGATACGGTAGAGCTGAAAGGTGAAGGCTTTAAACGTATTGCCGAAGAAGGTCAGAAAGTGAAAAAAGGCGACGTTGTGATCGAATTCGATCTGCCGCTGCTGGAAGAGAAAGCGAAATCCACGCTGACACCGGTTGTGATCTCGAATATGGATGAGATCAAAGATCTGACCAAGCTTTCAGGTCAGGTGACGGTTGGCGAAACGCCGGTTATTCGTATTAAAAAGTAACGGACGTTAGCCCTCTCTGAAAACGGCACCCATCGGGTGCCGTTTTTGTTTCCCGGACGCGAAAAACGCAGCGGGCAGATACTGTCAGTGAAAGACACCGGTGGAGAGATAACGATCGCCCCGATCGCAGACGATCGCCACTATCACGCTGCCGGGCTGCGCCCGGGCGATGCGCAGCGCCCCCGCCACGGCGCCGCCGGAGCTTACGCCGCAGAACAGCCCTTCACGCTGCGCCAGCGCACGCATCGTCTCTTCCGCTTCCTGCTGCCCCATATCCATGATCTCGTCTACCACCTCAGGGCGCCAGATGCCAGGCAGATAGGCTTCAGGCCAGCGACGAATACCGGGTATGGCGCTGCCTTCCTGCGGCTGCAGGCCAATGACTTTGACCGCCGGCGCGTGCTCTTTCAGAAAACGGCCCACGCCGCTGATGGTGCCGGTCGTGCCCATGCTGGAGACAAAGTGCGTCAGGCGCCCGCCGGTCTGCTGCCAGATTTCCGGGGCAGTGGTGAGATAGTGGCCCAGCGGATTATCGGGATTGTTAAACTGATCGAGCACCCGGCCTTCGCCGCGATCGGCCATCGCCTGCGCCAGATCGCGTGCGCCTTCCATGCCCTGTTCACGCGTTACCAGCACCAGTTCGGCCCCGTAAGCGCGCATCGCATCCTGTCGCTCCTGACTCATGTTCTCCGGCATCAGCAGCCGCAGCCTGTACCCTTTGAGCGCGGCGATCATCGCCAGCGCAATACCGGTGTTGCCGCTGGTGGCTTCAATCAGCCTGTCGCCGGGCCTGATTTCACCGCGCAGCTCAGCCTGATGAATCATCGACCAGGCGGCGCGATCTTTCACTGAGCCGGCCGGGTTATTCCCCTCCAGCTTCAGCCAGACTTCGCTGCCATTGTCGGGCGACAGGCGTTGCAGCCTGATCAGCGGCGTATTGCCGATGGTATTTTCCAGAGTGGTCACGATCGTTTTCCAGGCGCAAGAGAGGCAATAAAAACGGGCGGGAAAGTCCCGCCCGAAAGAGATGTCAAAATATCAGGCGCTCTCGGCAAAGGCAACCGGGCGCAGCGGGGTATTCCCCTGATAGAGACGAGCCTGCTGCAGCCCCACAAACAGACGCTCACCGCGTACCGGGGCCGCCTGCTCACCTTCGAAGACCACGGTAAACGGCTCTTCATGCCAGCCTGAGGCCTGTACCACCAGCTGCCAGAAGTGTCCGCGCGGACTGATTTCCAGCACCTGTACCGGCAGCGGCGTCTCCAGGCTGCTCTGCCGTGAGACATCCACTTCCCACGGGCGCAGGAAGAGTTCAACGCCGCCCTGATGCGCTGGCGTATAACCCAGCGGCCAGTGATGTGCAGCGACGTGGAACTGCGAGCCGTGTACTTCGCCCTCAAAGCGATTGACCTCGCCCAGAAACTCCAGCACAAAGCGGGTAGCGGGTTCACGCCACACTTCGTCCGGAGAACCGGTCTGTTCAATATTCCCCTGGCTCATTACGACCACGCTGTCTGCGACTTCCATCGCCTCTTCCTGATCGTGCGTAACAAACACGCTGGTAAACTTCAGCTCTTCGTGCAGCTGACGCAGCCAGCGGCGCAGCTCTTTACGCACCTGCGCATCCAGTGCGCCAAAGGGCTCATCCAGCAGCAGAATCTGCGGCTCTACCGCCAGCGCACGCGCCAGCGCCACGCGCTGCTTCTGTCCACCGGAGAGCTGGGCCGGAAAGCGGTTTGCCAGATGCGCCAGCTGCACCATCTCCAGCAGACGCGTGACGCGCTGTTTGATCTCCCCTGCAGAGGGGCGCTCGCGGCGCGGCAGCACTGTCAGGCCAAAGGCGATGTTGTCAAACACCGTCATATGGCGGAACAGCGCGTAGTGCTGAAAGACAAAGCCTACCTGGCGATCGCGGGCATGAATGCGGCTGACATCTTTGCCATGGAAATGAATTTGTCCGCTGTTCTGATGCTCCAGCCCGGCAATAATACGCAGCAGAGTGGTTTTACCCGAGCCGGAAGGCCCCAGCAGCGCCACCATTTCGCCGGAAGGAATATCCAGAGAGATATCATTCAGCACCGGGGTGCGGCCAAAGGCTTTATTAATTTGTTTGATCTCAATGCTCATGATTTTCCTCCTGTTGGCGCTTCCGCTGATGCTCTAATCGCCACTGCACCACGCTCTTCAGAAACAGCGTCACAATTGCCATCAGGGTCAGCAGCGCCGCGGCAGTGAATGCGCCTACGGTGTTGTAATCCTGATGCAGTAATTCAACCTGAAGCGGTAAGGTATAGGTCTCACCGCGAATCGATCCTGACACCACCGACACTGCACCAAACTCACCGATGGCGCGCGCGTTGGTCAGTACTACGCCGTAGAGCAGCGCCCAGCGAATGTTGGGCAGCGTCACGCGACGAAACATCTGCCAGCCGGATGCGCCAAGCAGCACCGCAGCTTCATCTTCGTTACTCCCCTGGCTCAGCATCACCGGCACCAGCTCACGTACCACAAACGGACAGGTAACAAATACGGTGGCCAGCACCATACCGGGCCAGGAAAACATAATCTGAATGTTGTGTGCGTCAAGCCAGCCGCCTGCCGGGCCGTTAATGCCCCAGAACAGCAGATACATCAGACCCGCGACTACCGGCGACACCGCAAACGGAATATCAAACAGCGTCAGCAGCAGCTGCCGTCCCGGAAAGGTAAAGCGGGTGACCAGCCACGCCAGCAGCGTGCCAAACACCAGGTTTACCGGAACGGTAATGAGTGCAACCAGCACCGTCAGCCAGATCGCGTGCAGCATGTCGCCATCCTGCAGGTTGCTGAACGCCTGTCCCACGCCCTGCGCCAGCGCCTCCCAGAAGATAGAGATCATCGGTACCACCAGCAGCAGTATCGATATCAGCGCGCCGGTGCCAATCAGCAGCCATTTGCCCCAGTTAACAGGCTCACGCTCAGCGCGATTGATGTGAGAAATTTCCGCCATCAGTGACCTCCCAGGCGACGGCCAAAGCGGCTCTGCAGCGTATTAATGGCAAACAGCAGCAGCAATGAGGCAGCAAGGATCACCGAAGCGATAGCACTGGCAGCCGGATAATCAAACTCCTGCAGACGAACAAAAATCATCAGTGACGTCACTTCGGTTTTCCACGCAATGTTGCCGGCGATAAAAATGACTGCACCAAACTCCCCGAGGCTGCGGGTAAACGAAAGCGCCGTTCCGGCCAGCAGCGCCGGGGCTACCTCAGGCAGCACCACACGACGGAAGCTCTGCCACGGTGTGGCACCCAGCGTTTCAGCGGCTTCCTCATATTCCGGGCCCAGCTCTTCCAGTACCGGCTGAACGGTACGCACCACAAACGGAATGCTGGTGAACGCCATCGCAACCGCGATGCCAATCCAGGTATAAGAGACTTTGATATCAAAATGCGCCAGCCACTGACCATACCAGCCGTTAACGGAAAAGAGTCCGGCCAGCGTCAGCCCCGCTACCGCTGTCGGCAGCGCAAACGGCAGATCCATCAGGCCATCCAGCAGCGTACGGCCCGGAAAGCGATAACGGGTCAGGATCCACGCCATCAGCATGCCAAACACCGCGTTGAACAGCGATGCCACGCCGGCTGACAGCAGCGTCACTTTATAAGCCGCTACCAGCTGCGGGCTGGAGATCACCGCCCAGTACTGCGCAAGCGTCATCTGCGACAGCTGCATCAGCAGTGCGCTGATAGGCAGCAGCAGAATCAGACAGGTAAACAGCAGGCTGGTGCCGAGGCTCAGGCCAAAGCCCGGCAGGACGCGTTTTTGTGCTGTAGCAAACATCAGCCCCGCCCCGCTGCCAGTAATTTATCCAGTTCGCCGCCGCTGGCGAAATGCGTTTTCATCACCTGCTCCCAGCCGCCAAATGCTTCTTTGACATTAAACAAGGTGGTCTGCGGGAAGCGGTCCTGCTGTTCTGCCATCAGCTGCGGATTGTTTACGCGGTAGTAGTAACGCGTAATGATTGCCTGGGCCGCTGGCGTGTAGAGATAGTTCAGATACGCTTTAGCTGCGTCGGCGGTGTTGTTATGCGCCACATTTTTATCCACCCAGGCAACCGGAAACTCCGCCAGAATGTTGTTGCGCGGCACAATCACTTCGTAGTCATCTTTGCCATACTGATTACGGATATTGTTCACTTCTGACTCAAAGCTAATCAGGACGTCACCCATACCGCGTTCGGCAAACGTGGTGGTTGCGCCGCGTCCGCCGGTATCAAACACCTCAACGTTTTTCAAAAACTTTTGCATATAGGCTTCGGTTTTTGCGCGATCCTGGCCGTCAGCTTTTTCCGCGGCGCCCCAGGCAGCAAGATAGGTATAGCGACCGTTACCGGAGGTTTTCGGGTTCGGGAAAATCAGCTTTACGTTGTCGCGCGCCAGATCGGCCCAGTCGTGGATCTGCTTTGGATTACCCTTACGCACCAGGAACGCCATAGTGGAGTAGAACGGTGAGCTGTTATTGGGCAGACGGCTCTGCCAGTCAGCGGCAATCAGGTTGCCTTTATCATGGAGCACCTGCACATCAGTAACCTGGTTGTAAGTTACGACATCTGCCCGCAGCCCCTGCAGGATGGCCAGCGCCTGTTTGGACGAGCCGGCGTGAGACTGCTTAATCGTCAGTTTATCGCCAGGGTGCGCGGCGTCCCACTGCTGTTCAAACGGTGCGTTAAGCGCCACAAAGAGTTCGCGTGACACATCATAAGAGCTGTTCAGCAGCTCCGTTGCCTGCGCAGCCGCTGCCAGTGACAGTGACAGCGCCACGCCGCTGAGCCATGTTTTCAAAACCGGAAGTGTCATGCAGCACCCTGATAAATAGAAATCCAGCCTGGGCCAGTAGATGCTGTCAGTGTATTTATAACTTCGCGGAAAACTGTAACGGTTTTATATATCTTTTGGGGATTTAAAAGTCGAAAAAGGCATAAGCGATCGGCAGAGAAAAGCCGGTTTTCAGAAATATACGCAGGCGGGTGCGGGCCGCGTAAAAGCGGCCCCCGGCAGGGTTAGCGCTGCCAGACAATTTTACTGAGCGTCCAGCTTTTCAGCGTGTCATCTGACGGCATCAGGCCCGTCGGGCCGTGCCACTTGCCGCTGTAGACATAAGAGATATGCTGACTGCCCGGCGCCCGGCACTCGACGTCATGCGCATCAAGGCCCGCGACCATTTTGCAGTTGCTGAATGCTTTGGTAAACGTATCGCTGAAGCGGTCACCAATTTTATTGCCGCTGCTGCTCTCTGCCGCGGTGTCCAGCACCTCAATACGCTCAACGGCGGGCTTGCCGCTGATGACCAGTTTAACGTTGCCATCCTGCAGCGCCTGCCAGAACTCAACCACCTGCCCCTGCTCACTGCGCATGCCCTGTCGCAGCTGGTAATCATTATTCAGCGCCTGCGAAACAGCGGATTCGCTCATCAGGGTGCTGCCATTAAGGCCTGCCACACCCTGCTCGGTTACCTGCAATGAACCACCAAACCAGCTCAGCGGATTCAGCGCGGCCCAGTGGTAAGTCAGCGGATTATACCAGTGGCTCTCGTGCTCTGCCGGTGCCTGGCCGGTAGTGGCGCAGCCTGACACGGCCAGCGCCGCCGCCAGCGCCGCAAAACGTACAGCTTTCATGCTAACTCCATGGTTTCAACTTTATCGCGTGCCTCTTGGAGTCGCGTAATGGCAAAAAGTTTAGCTGGCCGATCCCCATCAATATTCGCGATCTTCAATCAGCCGCTTGCCCAACAGCAGCGCATCCACGGGCTCATAGTCGAGCTTTTCATAGAATGCGACGACCTGATCGTTCTCTTCACGCACCATCAGATGAATTTTCGGACAGCCGCGCGCAATCAGTTTTTTCTCCAGCCGGTTCATCAGCGCATTGGCAAAGCCACGTCCCTGATAGTCCGGATGCACGGCAAGATAATAGGCTGAACCGCGGTGGCCGTCATAGCCCCCCATCAGCGTGCCGACCACTTCGCCGCCCACTTCAGCGACCAGAAACAGTTCCGGGTCATGATGCATTTTGCGTTCGATATCCAGCTCCGGGTCGTTCCACGGACGTAACAGATCGCAACGCTCCCAGAGCGTGATTACTTCATCAAAATCTTCCTGGCGGAAAGAGCGAATTTCCATCGACGTGTCCTGCTGATCGGCATAATTCGCTGATTATCACGCATTCTTTGCGTGGTGCAACCCTCCTGCTCCGCAATGGCAGAAAAAAGCGGCTAAATCCGGGTTAGCACCGTGCAATACAAAGTAATACGCTGAAATGGTTGCGGGGTCGCTGTACAGCGACGGTTACGCTATAACACTGGGCTGATTTCTCCGCCAGGGACCTGTAAATGAAAAAGATTTCACTGCTTTCACGCCTGACTAACCGTCGCCAGCTGATTCTGTCGGGACTGGCGCTGGCCGTTCTTTCGCCGCGCGCGGTTCAGGCCAAAGAGACGCGGGCAGAGGTCACGGCGGCGCCACGTCATGCCGCGACCAGGCCTGCTGCCAGCGGTAAGCGCATTGTGATGATCGACCCCGGCCATGGCGGTATCGATTCCGGCGCGGTCGGACAGGAAGGCGCGGAGGAGAAACATATCGTGCTGGAGATTGCCAGTACCGTGCGTACGCTGCTGCAGTCGCATCCGCGCATTGAAGTGCGGCTGACGCGCGACAGTGACCACTTTATTCCGCTTTATCAGCGGGTTGAGATTGCGCATCAGCACGGCGCAAGCCTGTTTATGTCGGTCCACGCTGACGGCTTTACCAGTCCGGATGCCAACGGCGCCTCGGTGTTTGCCCTGTCCAATCGCGGTGCCAGCAGCGCGATGGCACGCTATCTGTCGCAGCGTGAAAATGATGCGGATAAAGCTGGCGATGCCGCCGTGCAGCAGAAAGATCACTATCTGAATGAGATTCTGTTTGATCTGGTGCAGACCGATACCATTCGCAACAGCCTGACGCTGGGTAAACATGTGCTGGATCAGATCCGCCCGGTGCATCACCTGCATAGTCAGCATACCGAACAGGCCGCGTTTGCAGTGCTGAAGTCGCCCTCTATTCCCTCCGTACTGGTGGAAACCTCGTTCATTACCAATCCGCATGAAGAGCAGCTGCTGGGCACTGCCGCATTTCGCCATAAGATCGCTGCCGCCATCGCTGACGGAATTGTTAACTATTTTGCTGAGTACGATCGTCGCCAGGCATGATCCCGGGCTGTGGTAAGCTTACGGCACATTTACAGAGAGAGTGATGCATGAGCAATCCCGATATTTCACGCGTTAAAGCGTTTTTGCTGACGCTGCAGGATGAGATCTGCAATCAACTGGCTGCCGCAGACGGACGTGCAACGTTTGCTGAAGATAGCTGGCAGCGTCCCGGCGGCGGCGGCGGGCGCAGCCGGGTTCTGCGTAACGGCGCAGTGTTTGAGCAGGCCGGGGTAAACTTTTCCCATGTGCATGGCGATCAGATGCCCGCCTCAGCCACCGCACATCGGCCGGAACTGGCGGGACGCAGTTTTGAGGCGATGGGCGTCTCGCTGGTCGTGCATCCGGAAAACCCCTATGTGCCGACCAGCCACGCTAACGTGCGCTTTTTTATCGCGGAGAAGCCCGGCGCCGATCCGGTCTGGTGGTTCGGCGGCGGTTTTGATCTGACCCCTTACTACGGTTTTACCGAGGATGCGCTGCACTGGCATCAGACCGCGGCCACCCTCTGTGAGCCGTTTGGCGAGGATGTCTATCCGCGCTATAAAAAATGGTGCGATGACTATTTCCACCTGAAGCATCGCAACGAACAGCGCGGCATTGGCGGTCTGTTTTATGACGATCTGAATACGCCAGACTTTGATCGCTGTTTTGACTTTATGCAGGCGGTAGGCCTGGGCTACCTGCAGGCTTATCTGCCGATTGTTGAACGCCGTAAAGCGCTGCCGTGGGGCGATCGCGAGCGTCAGTTCCAGCTCTATCGCCGCGGACGTTACGTTGAGTTTAACCTGGTGTGGGACCGCGGCACGCTGTTTGGCCTGCAGACCGGCGGCAGAACGGAGTCAATTCTGATGTCGATGCCGCCGCTGGTGCGCTGGGAGTATGACTATCAGCCGGAACCCGGCTCACCGGAAGCGCAGCTGTATACAGATTTTCTGCCCGTGCGGGAGTGGCTTAAAGGGAGTGGCGCTGAGCAGCGCGGGGCTGTGCGCTAAGCAGCGCGGGGCTTTATGCTAAGCAGCGCGAGGCTCTGAAGGGGTTCCGCCCGCCAGGCTTCTGGCAGTTTCAGCGGCATTTCCGCACGCGGACGGGCTAAGGGGCGGGTGGGCGCGCCCCTTAGCAATCCGCGCCCCGCGCCGTCCTCGCGAATTCCCGGCCTCATCCCTCCGGCCTTAACGGACCGCGCGGATTCGCTCCTGCTCACCCCGCGCTCTCGCCGGCGTCCTGCCGGCTCGCCCTGGCCGTCACGCTGCGCCCGGCGCTGCGGATGGCGCCCCCCTCTTCCCGCCTGCACATTCATTTTTTTCATTCTTAAAAGTGGCGAAGCCTGAAGTTCAGGCGCAGGACTGCCAGCCATGAAAAAACAACATAACGAAAAAAGAGCAGCAGCAGCGGGAAGCGCCATCCGGGTCCGCCGAGGGAGGGCACGGTTCCGGGATGAGCCGACAGGACGTCGGCGAAAGGGCGCGGTGAGCAGGAGCGAATGGCGGCCGGTCCCCGGGAAGCGGGCGTGAGCGAGGGAACCGCGCAGCGGCGGACGGGGCTGGCGCAGGGCCGGGGAGTGCAGAGGGCGCGGCCAGGCATCCTCTGCCCGGTCGCCGCGCCGGGGCAGAGGCTGCTGCCGCCGCTGACGGCGAACGGAACCGGCCCCCATGCCCCGTGGCGAACGGAACCGGCCCCCATGCCCCGTGGCGAACGGAACCAGCCCTGTGCCCCGTGGCGAACGGAACCAGCCCCATGCCCCGTGGCGAACGGAACCAGCCCCGTGCCCCGTGGCGAACGGAACCAGCCCCGGTGCAGCAGCACGCGTCCAGGGCAAAGGCTGCCGCCGCCGCTGACGGCGAACTTACCGCCTCGCCTGCATCTCCGGCGCAAGCTGCTATGCTTGAAGATGGCAAAACATGGCTGAACCGGTTACGCCGCCTCTCTCTCCGCCACGCCATAATCAGAGAAAACGCATTTTAATCAGCGGGCGTCTGTAGCACTGTGTGGAACCACTATCCCCAGCAAAGGGCGCAGACAAGGCGACGGTTGCCCGGCATTCTTTTGCCCACAATATTGCTAATCAAGGAGTTAAGCGATGAACCAGCTAGACGCACTAAAACAGTTCACCACCGTGGTGGCAGACAGTGGCGATATCGAATCTATTCGTCATTACAACCCGGAAGATGCCACTACCAACCCTTCTCTGATCCTGAAAGCTGCCGGTCTTGACGCTTACAAACACCTGATTGATGACGCCATCGACTATGCGAAAAAGCAGGGTGGCAGCAAAGAGACGCAGATTATCAACGCCAGCGACAAAGTGGCGGTTAACCTCGGCATGGAAATCCTGAAAAGCGTGCCGGGCCGCGTTTCAACTGAAGTTGACGCCCGCCTCTCTTTCGATCGCGGTATGTGCGTAACCAAAGCAGAGAAGCTGGTACGCCTGTATGAAGAGCACGGTATCGACCGCTCGCGTATCCTCATCAAGCTGGCGTCGACCTGGGAAGGGATCAAGGCGGCTGAAGAGCTGGAAAAAAACGGCATTAAGTGCAACCTGACGCTGCTGTTCTCCTTTGCGCAGGCGCGCGCCTGCGCTGAAGCGGGCGTCTATCTGATCTCGCCTTTCGTGGGCCGCATTTACGACTGGTACAACACGCGTAAGCCTATGGACCCGTATGTTGTGGATGAAGATCCCGGCGTAAAATCTGTGCGTCGTATCTATGACTATTACAAAAAGCATCGCTACAGCACGGTGATCATGGGTGCGAGCTTCCGCAAAATTGAGCAGATTCTGGCACTGGCGGGCTGCGATCGTCTGACCCTCTCCCCTAACCTGCTGGAAGAGCTGGCGAACAGCGACGCGCCGGTTGAGCGCAAGCTGGAGCCTTCTACTGAAGGCTTCCATCAGCCAGCCTCGCTGTCAGAAGCGGAGTTCCGCTGGGAGCACAACCAGGATCCAATGGCGGTTGAAAAACTGTCTGAAGGTATCCGCCAGTTCGCCGTTGACCAGCAGAAACTGGAAGATGTGCTGGCCGCGCGCCTCTGATTGCACCACCGTTGAGTGCGGGTGAGCCGAAGCGAACCCGCTGATGCTTAATTATAAGGGAGAACCCTATGTCTTCACGCAGAGAGTTGGCTAACGCGATTCGCGCGTTGAGTATGGATGCGGTACAGAAAGCAAATTCCGGTCACCCTGGTATGCCAATGGGCATGGCCGATATCGCGGAAGTGTTATGGCGCGACTTCCTGAAACATAACCCCACCAACCCGGCGTGGGCCGATCGTGACCGCTTTATCCTGTCCAATGGTCACGGTTCAATGCTGCTCTATAGCCTGCTGCATCTCAGCGGTTACGATCTGCCAATGGAAGAGCTGAAAAACTTCCGCCAGCTGCATTCAAAAACGCCGGGGCACCCGGAGATTGGCTATACGCCAGGTGTGGAAACCACCACCGGTCCGCTCGGCCAGGGTCTGGCGAATGCGGTGGGTCTGGCCATTGCTGAGCGTACGCTGGCAGCCCAGTTTAACCAGCCGGGACACGATATTATTGACCACTTCACCTACGTATTTATGGGTGATGGCTGCCTGATGGAAGGCATCTCGCATGAGGTCTGTTCGCTGGCGGGTACGCTGGGCCTCGGCAAACTGATTGGCTTCTACGATCACAACGGTATTTCTATCGACGGTGAAACAGAAGGCTGGTTTACCGACGATACGCATAAACGCTTTGAGTCTTATAACTGGCACGTGATCGGCAGCGCTGAAGGCATTGATGGTCACGATGCAGAAGCCGTGGCCGCCGCTATCCGGGAAGCGCAGAGCGTAACCGATAAGCCATCACTGATTATCTGCCGCACCACCATCGGCTTCGGTTCGCCAAATAAGGCGGGCAAAGAGGAGTCGCACGGTGCCGCGCTGGGTGATGAAGAGATCGCCCTGACGCGTAAGCAGCTCGGCTGGAACTATGCGCCGTTTGAGATCCCGCAGGATATTTATCAGCAGTGGGATGCAAAAGAAGCAGGCTCCGCGCACGAAAAAGCCTGGGATGAAAAATTTGCTGCCTACCGGCAGGCGCATCCGCAGCTGGCGCAGGAGTTCAGCCGTCGTCTTAATGGCGAAATGCCGGATGAGTGGGAAAGCAAAACCGCTGACTTTATCCGCGATCTGCAGGCCAATCCGCAGAAAATCGCCAGCCGCAAAGCGTCACAGAACACGCTGGAAGCCTTTGGCAAAATGCTGCCGGAATTCCTTGGCGGGTCGGCTGACCTGGCGCCAAGTAATCTTACCATCTGGTCAGGTTCAAAATCGATCAAAGAAGATGCGGCCGGAAACTATATCCATTACGGCGTGCGTGAGTTTGGCATGACCGCCATTGCGAACGGCATCGCGCATCATGGCGGCTTTGTTCCTTACACTGCGACCTTCCTGATGTTTGTTGAATACGCGCGTAACGCCGCACGTATGGCAGCACTGATGAAAGCGCGCCAGATCATGGTCTATACCCACGACTCTATTGGTCTGGGCGAAGATGGCCCGACGCACCAGCCGGTAGAGCAGCTGGCCAGCCTGCGCCTGACGCCTAATTTCAGCACCTGGCGTCCATGCGATCAGGTTGAGACCGCTGTGGCCTGGAAAGCAGCCATCGAGCGTCATCATGGCCCGACCGCGCTGATCCTTTCCCGTCAGAATCTGCTGCAGCCCGAGCGCAGCCAGACGCAGGTCGAAAACATTGCGCGCGGCGGCTATGTCCTGAAGGATTGCGACGGCACGCCGGATGTGATTCTGATCGCCACTGGCTCAGAAGTGGAGATCACGCTGGGGGCCGAAGCGAAACTCAGCGCAGATGGCCATAAGGTCCGGGTGGTTTCGCTGCCGAGCACCGATGTGTTCGACAAGCAGGACAGCGCGTACCGCGAATCCGTACTGCCCTCTACCGTGCGTGCGCGCGTCGCGGTTGAAGCAGGCATTGCTGACTACTGGTATAAGTATGTCGGCATTGACGGCAAAATTGTCGGCATGACCACCTTCGGTGAGTCTGCGCCGGCTGGCAAGCTGTTCCCGGCCTTTGGTTTTACCGTTGAAAACGTGGTAAGCCAGGCTGAGTCGCTGCTGAAACCTGCCTAAGCTCTGCGGCCCTCACCCGATAACGGTGAGGGCCGTTTTTTATCACGCTTTACAGAAAAAAATCGCGTCTCCCCCTTCCCGCTCTGCGCAAACTGATTACTATAGGTTTTCTTCCGATCCTGATAGCGGACGCATTCCCGTTGAAAAAACCGACTTCATTTTTACTGGCCCTGATGGTCTCCGTGCTGCCTGTCAGCGCTCTAGCGCAGGTCTCACCTGATCCCCTGCTGGCATCACAGATTGTTGATCGCTATGCCGAACATATTTTTTACGCCAGCGGCGCAACCGGTATGGCGCTGGTCGCGATTGACGGCAATCAGCGCGTCTTTACCAGCTTCGGTGAAACCCGGCCCGGCAATAATATCCGGCCGCAGCAGGATTCGCTTATTCGTATCGCATCGCTCAGCAAGCTGATGACCAGTGAAGTGATGGTGAAAATGGCCGAGCGCGGGCAAATTCGTCTGGACGATCCGCTCAGCCGCTATGCCCCGCCGGGTGCACGCGTTCCGGCCCATAACGGCCAGCCAATCCGTCTGATCAACCTCGCCACCCACACCGGCTCGCTGCCGCGCGAACAGCCCGGCGGTAAACCCCATCGTCCGGTGTTTGTCTGGCCGACTAAAAGCGATCGCTGGCAGTGGCTGGGCAATGCCACGCTGAAGGCTGCGCCTGGCACTCAGGCGGCCTACTCCAACCTTGGGTTTGATCTGCTGGCTGACGCGCTGGCTAAAGCGGGCGGCACGCCCTATCCGGCGCTGCTGCAGCGTCTGGTCACGCGCCCGCTGGGCATGAAGGACACTACTTTTACGCCCTCACCGGACCAGTGCCAGCGCCTGATGGTGCCGGAAAAAGGTGCCAGCCCCTGTAATAATACGCTGGCGGCGATCGGCAGCGGTGGCGTCTACTCCACCCCCGATGATATGGCGCGCTGGATGCAGCAGTTCCTCGACTCGGCGGTGAGCCACCGCACGCCGCAAATCGATCGCCTGCAGACCCTGATCTACCGGCGCGATCAGCTGACCAAAGTTGAAGGAATGGATGTGCCGGGGCGTGCCGATGCGCTGGGGATGGGCTGGGTCTATATGGCGCCCAAAGCGGGCCGGCCCGGTATTATTCAGAAAACCGGCGGCGCCGGCGGGTTCATTACTTATATGGCGATGATCCCGCAGCATAACCTTGGCGTGTTTGTGGCTGTCACCCGCTCACCACTCAGCCGCTTTACGCCCATGAGCGATGGCGTAAACAACCTGCTGACGGAGCTGGCGGGCAATAAGACTGGCTCACCAATGATGATCGGTGCGATCCCCTGAACCCCGGATAATCGCTCAGCGCGCCGGCTGGCTGACCCACAGTGTGGGCCAGTCGTCGCTGCTGTGCCAGGCGTCGCAAATCTGCTCTTCTGCATATTCCGCCAGAACAAATGCGCTGCCATCAAACTGCCAGCGTGTTGCCGTGCCGCAGTCGCCCAGTCCGCGATTTTTGCTGAAGGTATAAAGCAGGCCATTACTGGCATCAAACTCTGCGTTCACCAGCTCCAGCTGCGTATCACTGCGCGACGGGGGCGTAAAAGGCAGCGTCAGCGTCAGCCCGCGTGATACATAGGGCTGGCTGCGTGTTACTTCAAACGCCAGATCGATGACGTTGTAGGCACCGGTTTCACAGCTGACCAGCAGCAGCGCTTTGCTGTCGGTCAGCGGCGCGACGCTGACCTCCCGCCGGAGCGGATCCAGCGAGCAGTTATCGGTGGTGATGCGCCAGGTGCCATAGTCAATCAGTCCGCTGGTCTCCTCCTGCGTCAGCGGCGCAGGCGGCGAGGCTAATGATGGCAGCGACGGCAGCGACGGCGGGGGCGGGACATCCCACTGCATCCTGTCGCCACGCCTGACCCATGCGCTGGCCCCGTTTACGCGCCCCTGCACGTCATCCATCAGCAGCAGCGCGGCCTTCAGACCGCGCAGCGGTACCACCGCCTTAGCCTGGTACGTCAGCTGAAGCGTGCTCGCTTCCAGCGTCTGACCCAGGAACTCATCAATCGCGATGGCGTTGCTGGTGGCAAGATGATGCGGCTCAACTGTCCAGTGTTTAAGGTCGGGCTTCAGGCGACGCTGATCCAGCAGCAGATTATCTTTCAGCGGCCCGCCCGGAAGCGTGCCGGTATAGGCACTGCCGTAATCGATACGCAGCAGCGGGCGATCGTCAACGCCGGCGTGACGCGACAGCGTCATCACCAGCCCATTATCCCCGGGAAAGCTGCGCGCCACGCAAAAAGCCGCATTATTACAGGTGAGCTGCCAGTCAGAAAAAGACTTCTGCAGAGGTTCAGCCTGCACGCTGACACTGGCCGCCAGAGCGCTCAAAAGCAGTGACTTCATCCAATACGACATTAACAACCCGGTCCCCGAATTCCTGGAAAGAAAATCATAGCGCACTGCGTGCGTTATCAGCAGGCTGGAAGTGTGAAGTGGCCTGAAAGCAGAATTAACTGCTTATTAAGTCAGCGATTCATCATCGTACGGACAGGTTGTGCGCTGCAGTCCCATCATCCACTGCGCTTTACAACGGCTCAATCAGATTCCTCGGACTATCAGGGCGCAATCTGAAACAGTCATTACCACACAAACGGTCATAAACAGTCATGCTATGGTAGCTATGGATTAATGAGCTGGTGATCGGATCTGTTTTAACTGTACCGCTTCAGGGGTTAATTATGTGAATCAGATCAACTTTAAATGCAATTAACCATCGTTTATTACATAAATTATTGAAGTTATATCACTCAATAACGGGCCTCTTTTTTTACCACCGTGGACTCCTGCCCAGTCCACATTTTCCCGTGCCCGCTTCCAGTAATTTATAGCCATCGGAGGATAAGTATGTTGCCGATTGAGAGACAGCAAAGAATTATTAATGAACTTAATATAAATGGCCGCGTAATTGTCTCAGAGCTGGTCACGCTTTGTCAGGTTTCACAGGAAACCATACGGCGTGATTTAAGCCAACTGGAAAAAAATGGATTATTACAACGCAGTCATGGTGGTGCTGTTCCGGTAAAAAGACAGAGTGCCAGCATTCAGGGAAATAACAGATCGTCCAGAGAAAATGAATTATCTTTCCGGCAGCGTATTAACGAGCATGTCGATGCAAAAATGAGTATTGCCAAGCGCGCGCTCGATTTTATTACTCCGGGTGACTGTATTTTGCTCGATAGCAGTACCACCTGCTGGTATCTGGCGCGACAGCTGCCCGATATTGAGTTAACCGTGCTAACCAATTCGCTACGCATCGTGCAGACGCTGGCGGCGCGCGGCAGCATTCGTACTATCTGCCTCGGCGGTGAATATTCTGACCGCGATGAAGATTTTCACGGCGTAGTGGCTGAGCAGCCGCTGCGTGAATTTCAGATTAACAAGATATTTTTTTCCTGTAGCAGTTTAGGTAATGACGGTTATTTACGCGAAGGCAATGAGAATAACGCGCATTTAAAACAACAAATGTTACTGGCCGCTGAAAGAAAACATCTTCTGCTGGATGGCAGTAAATTTATGCGGCCCTCTTTTGCCCGTGTTTGTCACTACCGTGATGTCGATTTTCTGATCACTGACCAATTAAAAGATAAAGAGCTGGAACAGGAACTGGCGTGGAATGGCGTTAACGTCATTGTCTGTTCTCAGCGTCATCAGTCCATGCAGCTAATTAAAAATTAACCAGGAGTCTGTATGAAAAAACATCTTATTGCCTGTTCTTTGCTTGCCCTGTTTGCCGCCACCGGTGCGCAGGCCGCTGATAAATTACGCATGGGTATCGTCGTTAAAATTGGTGGTATTCCCTGGTTTAACGCCATGGAAGCGGGCATTAAAAGTGAGGCGGCGAAGCGCGGCATCGATGCATGGATGGTCGGCCCTACCGCAGCCGATCCGGCGCTGCAGGTGCGCGCTATTGAAGATTTGATTGCGCAGAAAGTCGACATCATCGGCGTGGTGCCCAACGATCCGAAAGTGCTGGAGCCGGTGCTGAAACGGGCGCGGGATGCCGGCATCGAAGTCATTACCCATGAGTCGCCCGGTCAGCAGGGGGCCAACTGGGATTTTGAACTGGTTGACGCCGCCACACACGGTATCAATCACATGAAAGCGCTGGCGAAGTGCATGCACGACGAGGGCAAATATGCCATGTACGTGGGCAGCCTGACCGTACCGCTGCATCAGCAGTGGACCGACGCCGCGCTCAATTATCAGAAAGAGCACTACCCCAGGATGCAGCTGGTCACCGACAAATTTGGCGTCGGCGAATCGCTGGATGACTCCATCCGTACCACCAATGAGCTGATGTCTAAATATCCCGATCTGAAAGGCATTATGGCGTTTGGTTCACAGGGGCCAATTGGTGCCGGACGCGCCGTAATGAACCGTAAAAAAATCGATCAGGTCTGCGTTATTGGCTCCTTCAGTCCGGGCCAGGGTGCCTCACTGGTACAGCGTAACGCCATTAAAGGCGGCTACATCTGGAATCCGGAGACCGCAGGTGAAGTCTTTGTCCGTATCGCTGACATGATGCAGAAGAAAGAGCCGATCACCGACGGTATGACGATTGAAGGACTGGGCAAAGTCAAAGTAGATGAAGCGACCCATACCATTCTCGGTAACAACACCGAGAGTCTGGATAAAGAAAACCTGCCAAAACTGGTAAAAATGGGGCTCTGATATGCAAGAGGTCATTCCACAGACGCTAATTGCGCTCGAGAATTTGTCGAAAACATTTGGTGGCAACCGCGCGCTGAGCGATATCTCCCTGACCTTACTGGCAGGTGAAGTGCACTGTCTCGCTGGCACCAACGGCTGTGGCAAGAGCACCCTGATCAAAGTTATCTCCGGGGTGCACGCCCCGGACAGCGGCAGCCGCATTACGCTGGGCGATGGCCCGGCACTGCCGCGACTGACCACGCAACAGGCGCGTGACTTCGGTATTCAGGTGATCTATCAGGATCTGTCGCTGTTTCCGAATCTGAGCGTGGCAGAGAACATTGCGTTTGAGCATAACCTCAATGGTCTGCTGCGCTGGCACCGCAGCGCGCGCCTGCGTGAAAGCGCGCGCGGCATCATAACCGAGCTGAATTTTGACCTCGATCTGGACGCGAAAGTGGCGACGCTCTCGATTGCTCAGCGCCAGCAGGTTGCGATCTGTCGCGCGCTGGTCGCCGATGCGCGCCTGGTGATCATGGATGAGCCAACCGCCTCGCTGACCCGCACCGAGGTTAATCAGCTGCTGCGCACCGTGCGCTATCTGAAAGATAAAAATATCTGCGTGGTCTTTGTCAGCCACCGGCTTGATGAGGTGCTGGAGATCTCCGACCGCGTTACGGTGATCCGCGACGGCCGTAAAATGGGCTGCTGGCCCGCCCGGGAGATGACACCGCATCACCTTACCGAGCTGATGACCGGCCTGAAGCTCGACTATCAGCTGAAATCGCCGACGCGTAACAGCGAGCGCGTGATTCTGGAGATAGACGATCTGACCCGTGCCGGTCAGTACCATGATGTCAGTTTCAAACTTTACGAGGGTGAAGTGCTGGGGCTGTGCGGTCTGCTCGGATCCGGACGCACCGAGCTGGCGCTGTCGCTGTTTGGCATGACGCGTCCCGACAGCGGCAAAATCTGGCTCGACAGCAAACCGGTCCGCTTTCGTGGCCATGAAGATGCGATCAAAGCCGGTATCGGCTATGTGTCGGAGGATCGCCTGACGTTAGGTCTGGTGCAGCAGCAGTCAGTGGCTGACAACATGGTGCTGCCGATCCTCGACAAGCTGCAGAACCGTTTTCACCTGATCGATGAATACCGCAAAAACAAGCTGATCCTGCAGTGGATCCAGCAGCTCGGCGTGCGCGTCGCTGACCCGAATCTCGCCATCTCCACCCTCTCCGGCGGCAATCAGCAAAAAATTGTGCTGGCAAAGTGGGTTCTGACGCAGCCGCGCATCCTGATCCTCGACTCGCCAACCGTTGGCGTAGACGTCGGTGCCAAAGCCAGCATCTATCAGCTGATTCATGAGCTGGCGAAAGAGGGACTGTCGATCATCCTGATCTCCGATGAGGTGCCGGAGGTCTGGTACAACTGCGACCGTATCCTGCATTTCCGCGACGGCACCATTCATGCCGAATATCAACCTGATAGCGTCGAGCAGCAGCAGCTGGCGGAGGTGATCAATGCCTGATTTTTCCCGTTTACGTCCGCACTCCAGCCAGGGCTGGCTCGCCTGGGTGCTGCTGGCGTTCATTCTGTTTTTCTCTATGACCAGCGATCAGTTTCTTACCGTACAGAACCTGCTGGATCTGGCCGAGAGCTACGCGGTAACCGGCATTTTTGCGCTGGGCCTCTTTGTGGTGCTGGTGACCGGCGGGATCGATATCTCTTTTGCCGCCGTTGCCTCAGTGGTGCAGTACCTGCTTGCGTCCCTGTTTGTGCAGTTTCAGTTTGATAACGCGCTGCTCAGCATTGTGCTGGCGATCGTGTGCGGCACGCTGTTTGGCGTGATCAATGCGCTGCTGATCACCACGCTGCGGGTGGTCTCCATCATCATCACTATCAGCATGCAGTCGCTGCTGTTCGGCCTGCTGATGTGGGTGACCGGCGGCCGCAGCCTCTATTCGCTGCCGGAGTGGTGGATCACCCTGCGTAACGTGCTGCCGTTCAGCTGGCAGGGCGAGAGCTTTCAGGTCGGTTTACCGCTGGCCACCATGCTGATCATTGCCGCGGCGACGGCACTGCTGCTGAACAAAACCAACCTCGGGCGCCAGCTTTATGCGGTGGGTGGCGACGCAGAGTCTGCGCGACGTATCGGCATCCGCGTCGGCCTGATCCACGTTTTTGCCTACGGCTGGCTGGGCGCCATGGCGGCGGTTGGCGGCCTGGTACAGGTCTATCGCATGGGCGAAGTGGTGCCTAATGCGCTGGTCGGCGGCGAGCTTGATGTGCTGGCAGCAACGGTGCTGGGTGGCGCCAGTCTGATGGGTGGTAAAGGCACGGTCAGCGGCACGCTGATGGGGGTCTTCCTGATCGCCATCCTGAAAAACGGTCTTAACCTGGTGGGCGTGTCGAACTACTTCATGAATATCGTGGTCGGCGGCGTCATCATGATTGCGATCGCCGTAACGCACTACAAAAAACGCAAAGAAACTGATGTCAGTTTCGTGTGACTGAGGGCATTGATGATGAAATCACTGACTGCACTGCGCCCTGACGGCACCAACCTTGGTCTGATGCTGCTTATCGCGCTGGCGCTGGCAACCTTTACCCTGATGCTGCCGGGCCGCTTCCTGACCGACTCAACCTTTATGAGCATGGCGTTTCAGCTGCCGGAGCTGGGGTTGCTCACGCTGGCAATGTTTATTGCCATTCTCAGCGGCGGCCTGAATCTCGCCATTATCGCGACCGCTAACCTGACCGCACTGTTTATCGCCTGGACGCTGATGAGCGCCCTGCCCGCCGGTGCCGGGATGGCGCTGCAGCTGCTGTGGCTGTTTATCGCCATTATCGGCGCCATGCTGATTGCCGCCGCGATTGGCGTCATCACCGGACTGATGGTGACACGTATCGGCGCGCATCCGATTCTGGTGACGCTGGCAACGATGATGACGCTGAACGGGATCGGTATCTGGCTGACCAAAGGCGCGGCCGTCAGCGGCATGCCGCCGGTGGTGCAGGCGCTGGGCGCCGATACGCTGCTCGGGATGCCGCTGCCGCTCTGGGTCTTTCTGATTGCCGCTGCGCTGCTGGCGCTGTTCCTCGGTAAAACCCGCGCCGGTAAATGTATTTACATGGGCGGCAGCAACATTAACGCGACCTGGTTCAGCGGCATCAACACCCATCGCATGGTGATGCTGGTTTACGTGATCTCCAGCCTGCTCTGCGTACTGGCGGGCCTGATCATGATGGCGCGCTTTAACTCAGCGCGTATGGGCTACGGCGACGCATACCTGCTGCTGACGGTGCTGGCGATTATCCTCGGCGGCACCGATCCCAACGGCGGTTTTGGCCGCGTCACCGGCGTCGTGCTGGCGCTGATTGCGCTGCAGGTGCTCTCCACCGGCTTCAACCTGATGAATATCAGCCAGCACGTCAGTCTGGCGATGTGGGGGGCAGTGCTGATTGTGGTACTCGCCTTTAAACAATTTAAAACCCGGTTCAATGAACACCGTGCGGTAAAGCTCAGCAAGCTGGCCGCGGTGCTTAATCCTCTGACTGAAAAGAAGGAAGTATGATGCGTATTCAAATCTCCCCGTCACTGATGTGTATGAACCTGATGGAGATCAAGCACCAGCTGCAGGTTCTCGATTCGCGCGCTGACTTTCTTCACGTGGATATTATGGATGGTCACTACGTCAAAAACATCACGCTCTCCCCTTTCTTCATTGAGCAGATCCGGCCCTATACCCGCGTCGCCATTGATGTACATCTGATGGTGGAAGAGCCGACCGATTTTATCGAAGCGGTCGCCAGAGCGGGTGCTGACTATATCTGCCCGCACGCAGAAACCATTAATCGCGATGCCTTCCGCGTAATAAATCTGATCCGCAGCTTTGGAAAAAAAGTCGGGGTGGTACTTAACCCCGCCACGCCGGTCTCCTTTATCCAGCACTATATCCACCTGCTGGATAAAATCACCGTGATGACGGTGGATCCTGGCTACGCCGGTCAGCCTTTTATTCCGGAGATGGTGGAGAAAGTGCGCGAGCTGAAAACGCTTAAGCAGCAGCACGGTTATCACTATCTGGTTGAGATTGACGGCTCCTGCAACACCCGCACCTATAACCAGCTGATTGGGGCGGGTGCAGAAGTGCTGATTGTCGGCACCTCCGGCCTGTTTAACATTCATGATGATTTAGCGACCGCCTGGGAAATGATGCGCGACAGCATTGATGAAGCCCAGGGGCTGACGCAGGTGTCCGCATGAAACCACGCTGGCTCGGGATCGATATCGGCGGCACCGGTACCCGGCTGCAGCTGATGGAAGAGGGTGGCGTCTGGAGCAGCTTTCGCAAAGTCGCTACCGCCAGCTGGGCGCAGCAGCCCGACGCGCTGCTGGCGCTCGCTCAGCTCATCCGCGACACGCTGGAACAGCAGCCGGTAAGCGGCATTATGCTGGGTCTGCCGGGCATTCTCAGTCGCGACCGGCAGCAGGTCATTTCGCTGCCCTTTATTCAGGCCCTGGATGGCCAGCCGGTCGCGGCGCGCCTCACCGCGCTGCTCGGCGTACCGGTGGCGATGGACAAAGATGTAAACCATCTGATGCTGTGGGATCTGCTGCAGCTGGAGCAGCTGCCGGACAACGCCGTGGGTCTCTATCCCGGCACCGGTATGGGCAACAGCCTGTGGCTGAACGGTGGCTTTTATCACGGCGAGCATGGCGGTGCCGGCGAGCTGGGGCATATTCCGGTAGCGGGCAACATCCTGCCCTGCCCGTGCGGTAACCACGGCTGTGCGGAAACGCTGACGTCGGGCCACTGGCTGAGCCGCTGGGCCGCACAGAATGCCGCCGGTACGCCGATCTCCGCCCTGTTTACCCGCCACGGCGAACAGCCGGAACTGCAGGCGTTTGTCCGGCGGCTGGCCGAACTCATCGCAACCGAAATGAATATTCTCGATCCGGAGTACCTGATCCTCGGTGGCGGTGTACTGGCGATGGCTGATTTTCCGCTGGCGCAGCTGCGCAGCCAGATCCAGCAGCATCTGCGGCCGCCGGTGACCCGTGAACACCTGAAGATTATTTTCAGTCACTCAACCGACTACACGGGCTGTCGCGGTGCCTGTCTGGCCGCAGAACGCCTGTTCAGGAGCGTAAGATGAAAGGAAAGGTGTGTGTTTTTGGCTCCTTTAATCTCGACATCGTGGCGGTGATGCGCCGCTTTCCGCTGCCGGGTGAATCGCTGACCGCGCATCACAGCATGATGGGCGCAGGCGGCAAAGGTGCGAATCAGGCCACGGCGGCGCTGCGCGCGGGTGCGCGGGTGCACTATATCGGCAAAGTAGGCAATGACGATTTTGGCCTGTTTGCGCGCCGGCATCTGGAAAAAACCGGTTTTGATGCCATTACGCTGTTTACCTGTAAAGAGAAGCCGACCGGCAATGCGCTGATCTATGTCGCGGGCGATGACGCAGAGAATATGATTTCAGTCTATCCCGGTGCCAATACCACCGTGACCGCAGCCGAGGTGACGCGCTGCCAGCCTACGGTCGCCGCAGCCGACATTCTGCTGGTGCAGCTGGAGAATAATCTCAGCGCTATCCAGCGCATGATCGATAACGCCCGCGCCAGCGGCACCTTTGTCATCCTTAACCCGGCACCGTGGCAGAAGATTGGCGATGCGCTGCTGGCAAAGGTTGATCTGCTGACGCCGAACAGTACCGAAGCAACGCAGCTCAGCGGCGTAACGGTAACCGATTTCGCCAGCGCGCGTCGTGCCGCCGGGGTGCTGCATCGCAAGGGCGCGCGCCAGGTGATCATTACGCTGGGCATGGCCGGTGCCCTGCTCTCAACGCCCGACCGGCAGCTGCGTATTCCGCTCTTTCCGGCCCAGCCGCGCGATACCACCGGCGCGGGTGACGCGTTCAACGGTGCGCTGGCCGCGCGCCTCGCCTCCGGCGACGATTTGCCGCAGGCAGCGCGGTTTGCCGCAGCGTTTGCTTCGCTTTGCGTCGAACGCGCCGGCGCAGCCGACTCCATGCCCTCATATGCAGAAGCGCTGGCGCGACTGCAGGCGCATCCGGAGTGCGTGGTCGGAGAGATAGAGGACGCGGTGGCGTAACTGAGTGGCTGAGGTCCGCCACCCGGGGTGCATCGCTGCGCTCCGGTTACGCCTTCAGCCATCCGGCTATCTGCGCATGCTGCAGCAGCATAATGGTTTTACCGTCACAAATGCGCCCCGCTTTTACCATCGCCAGCGCCTCCGGGAACGGCAGCTCCAGTACGGTGATCGCTTCATCTTCAACGCCACCGCCGCTGTTCGCGCGCGTCGCCTCACTATATTCTGCGGCAAAGAAGTGGATCAGCTCCGTGACGCCGCCCGGTGACATATAGGCGGCGAAGAGTTTCTCTACCTTTCCCGCCTGATAGCCCGTCTCCTCAATCGCCTCTTTGCGGATGCAATCTTCCGGCGTGTCATCGTCGAGCAGTCCGGCGCAGGCTTCAATCAGCTCACCGCTTTCGTTGCCGTTAACATAAGTGGCAATGCGAAACTGACGGGTCAGCACCACGCTGTTTTTTTCACGATTGTAGAGCAGAATCGTTGCGCCGTTACCGCGATCGTAGACCTCACGTTTGTGCCGTACCACCTCGCCATTGCTGCGGGTCAGTTCGTAGGTGTAATTGCGCAGCACAAACCAGTTTTCAGACAGGATTTTATTTTTAATGATGTTGATGGTGAATGCCATGAGCGCTCCGCTGCTTTGCTGAGAGAAGCTGAAATGATAGGCGGCAGCGGCGGGGAAAACTATCTGAATTCCCTGTGCGGCGACAGGTATAACAGATAAAAAAACGGGAGCCCGCAGGCTCCCGTTACTTTACAGAGAAGGGTTTAGCGTCCGCTTTCGTCCGCCAGCTGCGGTGACGCATCGCTGCTGTCATCCGCGTGCACCTCATGCTCTTTCATCGCCTCTGCCTGTACGCGTTTACGTACGCCAAACCAGCCAAGCACCAGCAGCACGGCGATCAGAGGAATGGATGCAATGGTGTAGGTGCCATTAGGGTAGTCGAATGCCATCAGCACCAGCACGCTGAGTAAGAACAGCAGCGTCAGCCAGGAGGTGAACGGCGCCCACGGCAGCTTAAAGCTGACATCTTCTGCCTTGCCCTCTTTGATCGCTTTGCGCAGGCGCATCTGGCAGACCACGATAAAGCCCCATGAGGAGATGATCCCCAGCGAAGCAACGTTCAGGACAATCTCAAACACCTGCGACGGCACATAGTAGTTCAGCACTACGCCAACGATGTAAACCGCTACCGTGACCAGGATACCGGCATACGGCACCTGCTGCTTGCTCATCTTCGACATAAACTCCGGCGCGGAGCCGCCCATCGACATCGAGCGCAGGATACGGCCGGTTGAATAGAGACCAGAGTTAAGGCTGGAGAGCGCCGCGCTCAGGACCACGATGTTCATGATACTGCCGACATAGGGAACGCCCAGCTTCGAGAAGAACGTCACAAACGGACTCTGTCCCGCCTGGTAGGCATTCCACGGCAGCAGCAGTACCAGCAGCACCACGGAGCCCACATAGAACAGGCCAATACGCCAGATCACGCTGTTGATCGCTTTCGGCAGCATGGTTTTGGGATCTTTGCACTCGCCGGCCGCGGTTCCCACCAGCTCAATCGAGGCAAAGGCGAATACCACTCCCTGCACCAGCACCAGCGCGGCCATCAGGCCATGCGGGAAGAGGCCGCCGTTATCAGTTATCAGATGGAAGCCGGTTGCGTTGCCGTCGAGCGGTTTACCGGTTCCGAGAAACACCACGCCAACAATCAGGAAGATCACGATTGCCAGCACTTTGACCAGGGCAAACCAGAACTCCATTTCGGCAAACCACTTCACGCCAATCATGTTCATGGTGCCGACAATGGCCAGCGCGCCGAGCGCGAATACCCACTGCGGTACGTCGCCAAACGCGCCCCAGTAATGCATATAGAGCGCCACGGCGGTGATATCGACGATCCCGGTCATCGCCCAGTTCACAAAATACATCCAGCCGGCTACATAAGACGCTTTTTCCCCGAGGAATTCACGCGCATAGGAGACAAAGCTGCCGCTTGAGGGGCGATGCAGAACCAGCTCACCCAGCGCACGGAGGATAAAGAAAGAGAAGATGCCGCACACCAGATAGACCAGTGCCAGCGCCGGACCTGCCAGCTGCAGGCGGGCGCCAGCGCCGAGGAACAGACCGGTGCCGATAGCACCGCCGATGGCGATCATTTGTACCTGTCGGTTACCCATCGCTTTGTGGTAACCGGTATCGTGAGAGTTCAGCCAGCGCCTTCTCGCAGCACGCTGTTCGTCGGGCGTTTTTTTAGTATGTTTCATAGCTTTCCTGTTTGTCCTGACCATCAATCACCGGCTGACCAATCGTTTGCGCCTGCGGTGCGAAATGGAGTAAAAAACCGGTACCCGAGCAGTGGAACGATGCGCGTGGTGACCCGGGAAATTACGGCGATGAATCCTACCCGTTCTGCATGAACGAAGCAAAATATACTGGCTGGGTGCACGATCTGATTTGTAAGAATCGGTCGTGACGCACAAAAAACAGGTCAGCAGCGCGACCGGTCGGGAGGACGCCAGAAAAACAGAGGGTATCCGTCGGGAATATCTGCTGTTTTTTCTCAGGCAGCGCGCCGGAAACGAGTGGCCGACAGGAAAGCGTTCTGCTCAGACTGGCCCGCCCGGCAGCGTAACATTTACATTTCTTCCATAATTACTCCACGTTTCTCTGATTTACACCGCGTAAAGTAAAGCAGGCTGGTCTCTGTAGAGTGTACCCGCCTCGCCTGCCAGCGCGCCTGCCGTGCGCGGCTCACATAATAATGAAAAGCTGCCGCTGAGGAGTAACAGAGTTATGTCGGACTTTTTTATCGACCGCCCGGTCTTTGCCTGGGTTCTGGCGATGTTACTCTGTCTGTGCGGTACGCTGGCTATTACCTCCCTTCCGGTTGAACAGTACCCGGATCTCGCTCCGCCCAATGTCCGGATCACGGCTAATTATCCCGGCGCCTCTGCGCAGACGCTGGAGAATACCGTGACGCAGGTTATCGAACAGAATATGACCGGCATCGATAACCTGATGTACATGTCCTCTAACAGCAGCAGTACCGGTCAGGTACAGATTACCCTGACCTTTCTCGCCGGTACCGATCCCGATGAGGCGCGTCAGCAGGTACAGAACCAGCTGCAGAGCGCCCTGCGCAAACTTCCGGCCGCCGTTCAGGCGCAGGGGGTTAACGTCAATAAAACCGGCGACAGCAATATTCTGATGATCGCCTTTGTCTCCACCGATGGCAGCATGGACAAGCAGGATATTGCTGATTACGTTGCCAGTAACATCCAGGATCCGCTTAGCCGCATCGATGGCGTCGGTCAGGTGGATGCCTATGGTTCGCAATACGCCATGCGTATCTGGCTCGATCCCGCCAAACTGACCCGCTATGCGCTCACGACCGCCGACATCATACAGGCGATCGCGTCACAGAATACGCAGGTCGCCGTAGGCCAGGTCGGCGGATTACCGTCCATAGAAAAACAGGCGCTGAACGCCACGGTCAATGCGCAGTCCATGCTACAGACGCCAGAGCAGTTTCGCGCCATTACCTTAAAAAGCAGCAGCAGCGGTGCAGTTGTCACGCTGGGTGATGTGGCCAGCATCGCCATGGGCGCAGAGAAATATGATTATCTGAGCCGCTATAACGGTCAGCCGGCATCAGGCCTGGGCGTCAAGCTGGCTTCAGGCGCGAATGAGATGAATACTGACCGGCTGGTCCGCGCCCGCGTCGCGGAGCTGGCGCACTATTTTCCGCCCGGCCTGGAAGCGAAAATCGCGTTTGAAACCACGCCTTTTGTTAAAGCGTCAATTAAAGATGTTGTTAAAACACTGCTGGAAGCCATTCTGCTGGTCTTTCTGGTGATGTATCTCTTTCTGCAGAATTTCCGCGCCACGCTTATTCCCACGATCGCGGTGCCGGTGGTGCTGCTGGGTACATTTACCGTGCTCTATCTCTGCGGTTTCAGTATTAACACCCTGACCCTGTTTGCCGTGGTGCTGGCGATTGGCCTGCTGGTCGATGATGCGATCGTGGTCGTGGAAAACGTTGAGCGCATCATGAGTGAGGAGGGATTATCGCCGCGCGCCGCCACGCGAAAATCGATGGGTCAGATACAGGGTGCGCTGGTGGGCATTGCGCTGGTTCTCTCCGCGGTCTTTATCCCGATGGCCTTTTTTAGCGGCACGGTGGGTGCCATTTATCGCCAGTTCTCAATCACGATTGTCTCCGCCATGGTGCTGTCGGTGCTGGTGGCGATGATCCTGACGCCCGCGCTCTGCGCCACGCTGCTTAAGCCACTGAAACAGGGCGAACATCATGGTCAGCGTGGATTTTTCGGCTGGTTTAACCGCGCATTTAACGCCGGCACTCAGCGCTACGAGCAGGGCGTGGCGCGGCTGCTGCGCCAGAGTGGCCGCTGGATGCTGCTCTATGCCGCGCTGATCGGCCTGATGGCCTTTCTGTTTTTGCGCCTGCCGACCTCCTTTCTGCCGCTGGAAGACCGCGGCGTATTCATGACGCAGATTCAGCTGCCGCCAGGTTCAACGCTGCAGCAGACGTCACGCGTGGTAGAGAAAGTCGAACATTACTACCTCACGGCAGAAAAAGAGAACGTTACGTCGGTGTTTGCCACCATTGGATCCGGGCCTGGCGGCAACGGTCAGAACGTGGCGCGGCTGTTTGTCCGCCTTACTCCCTGGGATGAACGCCCGGGTGACGACCGCTCCTCTTTTGCCATTATTGAGCGCGCTACCCGCGCATTTACCGCCATTGCTGAAGCGCGCGTGGTCGCCAGCAGTCCGCCAGCCATTAGCGGTATGGGCAGCTCATCCGGCTTTGACCTGCAGCTGCAGGATCACGGCGGCATCGGGCATACGCAGATGATGGCGATGCGCGATAAGCTGCTGGCGCTGGCGTCGGCCGATCCGGCGCTGTCGCGCGTGCGACATAATGGCCTGGACGACACGCCGCAGCTGCAGATTGATATCGACCAGCGCAAAGCGCAGGCGCTCGGCGTCTCGCTGGACACCATCAATCAGACCCTCTCTACTGCCTGGGGCTCGACCTATGTGAATGATTTTCTCGATCGCGGCCGGGTTAAAAAGGTCTATGTGCAGTCTGCGCCGGAGTTTCGTATGCTGCCCGGCGATATCAATAAATGGTACGTGCGCAACAGCAGCGGCGGCATGGTGCCCTTCTCTGCCTTTGCTACCAGCCGCTGGGAAACCGGCTCGCCGCGCCTGGAGCGCTACAACGGTTATGCATCACTGGAAATTGTTGGCGAAGCGGCCAGCGGCGTCAGCAGCGGAACAGCCATGGATGCGATGGAGAAGCTGGTGGCGCAGCTGCCGCTGGGCACTGGCTTCCAGTGGACCGGCGCATCTTATCAGGAACGATTATCCGGCGCGCAGGCCCCGGCGCTCTATGCTATTTCGCTGCTGGTGGTGTTTTTATGCCTCGCAGCCCTCTATGAAAGCTGGTCTATTCCTTTCTCGGTGATGCTGGTTGTGCCGCTGGGCGTCGTGGGTGCCCTGCTGGCAACCTGGCTGCGCGGGCTGGAAAACGACGTCTATTTTCAGGTGGGTCTGCTGACGGTAATCGGCCTCTCGGCGAAAAACGCGATTCTGATCGTGGAGTTTGCGAATGAGATCAACAGTAAAGGCCGCGAACTAAAGCAGGCTACGCTTGAAGCATCGCGTCAGCGCCTGCGCCCGATATTAATGACTTCGCTGGCCTTTATGTTTGGCGTCCTGCCGATGGCGATCAGCAGCGGCGCAGGTTCAGGCAGTCAGCACGCGGTAGGGACCGGCGTTCTGGGCGGTATGCTGACCGCCACGCTGCTGGCTATCTTCTTTGTACCCTTGTTCTTTGTGCTGGTCCGGCGTCGTTTTCCGCTGCGTGAGAAACCGCAGGATTAACCGGCATGAAAAAGCCGCCGGAAGAGGCTCCCGGCGGCTTTATTGATGTGTGTGGTCAGAATCACAGCAAGGGGGGGAAATACCCTGCTTTCCTCGTCACGCGTTACTTACGTAACATCGCTTCGATAAATTCTTTCCAGTTCCCCAGTTCATGTTCAACCATAACAACCTCTCTTATTGTGATGGCAATTGTACGCCGCTTTTTTCTGCAGGTGAATACGTTTTCACCTCTTATCACTATCGGCAGAAGCAGGTAAAAGCTGCAGTTTTTCTTTTTTGTGTCCTGACGCACATTCCTGCAACCTGCTGTACAGGCTGAAAAATAATTTTTTTCGCATGCTGTAGCACAATTCCGTGATTAAGATAATCCTTACCGGCCTGATAATCAGGCAGCGCACAGTTTGCGCTCAAAATGAAAGCGTTTACTGGTCCTGATTAGCGTTTTCGATTAAAGCCTGCAGATGATGAAAAATGCAGGCAACATCCACTGGCGCTCACCGCAGGCAACCCGCTGTGGTAAACTCGCGCGCAGATTTTTTTGCAGAACGGGAAACAGCTATGACAGCGCAGTGGGTGATGTACGGAATCAAAAATTGCGACACCGTAAAAAAAGCGCGCAATGCATTAACCGCATCCGGCATCGACTACCGGTTTCACGATTACCGCGCGGATGGACTGGATGCCGCGCTGCTGCAGCACTTCATTGATCGGCTCGGTTATGAAGCGCTGCTTAATACGCGTGGAACGACCTGGCGTAAGCTGCCGGAAGCAGAGCGTGCCGCGATTAATGATGCGGCCAGCGCCAGCGCCGTGATGCTGGCACAGCCCGCCATCATTAAACGTCCGCTGCTTGCCGCCCCCGATGGCAGCCTGCTGCCGGGCTACAGTGCCGATCTTTACCACGCCTTTATTCAGGAGAAGTCATAACATGTTCTGTCCGGTTATTGAGCTGGCTCAGCAGCTCATCCGTCGCCCTTCGCTGAGTCCGGATGATGCGGGCTGCCAGGCCTTGCTGATCGCCCGGCTGGAGGCTATCGGTTTTCAGATTGAGCAGATGCATATTAATGACACGCTGAACGTCTGGGCCACGCGCGGTCACGGGGAAACTTTAGCGTTTGCCGGACACACAGATGTCGTGCCGCCCGGTGATGCAAATCGCTGGATCAACCCGCCGTTTGAGCCCACTATCCGGGATGGCATGCTGTTTGGACGCGGTGCCGCCGATATGAAGGGCTCGCTGGCAGCGATGGTGGTCGCCGCTGAACGGTTTGTTGCCGCGCATCCGCAGCACAAGGGCCGCCTGGCGTTTCTGATTACCTCCGATGAAGAAGCCAGCGCGGTTAACGGCACGGTCAAAGTGGTGGAGCGCCTCATGGCGCGTCATGAACGCCTGGATTACTGCCTGGTGGGTGAACCCTCCAGTACAGAAATTGTCGGGGATGTGGTGAAAAACGGCCGGCGCGGTTCCATGACCGCAAACCTGACGCTGCACGGCGTGCAGGGCCATGTCGCCTACCCGCACCTGGCAGATAACCCGGTACACCGTGCGATGCCGGCGCTGAATGAGCTGGTGGCCACCGAGTGGGATCAGGGCAACGCTTTCTTTCCGCCAACCAGCATGCAGATTGCGAATGTGCAGGCGGGTACCGGCAGCAATAACGTTATTCCGGGTGAGTTTTTTGTGCAGTTTAACTTTCGCTTCAGCACTGAGCTGACCGATCAGATGATTAAAGATCGCGTGACGGAACTGCTGGATCGCCACCAGCTGCGCTATACGCTGGAGTGGACTGTCTCCGGACAACCCTTCCTGACGTCACGCGGCAAGCTGGTCGACGCCGTGGTAAACGCCGTAACGCACTATAATGAAATTAAGCCGCAGCTGTTAACCACAGGTGGCACCTCCGACGGACGCTTTATTGCCCGTATGGGCGCGCAGGTGGTGGAGCTTGGTCCGGTTAACGCCACAATTCATAAAATCAATGAGTGCGTCAAAGCGTCAGACCTGCAGCTGCTGAGCCGCATGTATCAGCGCATTATGGAGCAGCTGATCGCCTGACCGCACAAACAAGGAGACGGGGCATGGAGTGGTTAAAAGAGTACTGGTGGATACTGGTGATTGTGCTGATGGTGGGCGTGCTGATGAACGTCTATAAAGATCTCAAGCGCATCGATCATAAGAAATATATGGATAACCGGCCGGATTTGCCCCCGCATCGTGATTTCAACGATAAGTGGGATGATGAAGATGACTGGCCAAAGAAAAAATAGGCCTGGGGCGCATGAATGCGCCCCCTACGGGCACCTGTAGGGGCGGCATTCATGCCGCCCTTGTCGCAAACAATCGATGGATAAACCAGGGGCGCATAAATACGCCAGGGGCGCATGAATACGCCAGGGGCGCATGAATGCGCCCCCTACAATTATTGTAGGGGCGGCATTCATGCCGCCCTGGCCGCAATTTGGCAACGGACGCGTAAATACCCAGGGGCGCATGAATGCGCCCCCTACGGGCACCCGCAGGGGCGGCATTTATGCCGCCCGCCCCTACAGAAACATCACAACGTCATCGTTTGGTTTGGCGCCGCTCAGCGCTTCATCAAAATAGCGGCGCGGTATGGTATATTGCAGATGATGCAGCGCCCGCGCCATGCTGCGTTCATCTATCGCATGCGGCAGATCGTCCACCACGTCCAGCGTCACATCTCCCCCCAGCTCAGTCAGACGCTGGTTTGCCGCTTTAGCATGCTGTAGCGGTACCTGTTCGTCATCGTCGCCATGAATAAGATGAATAGTATTACGCCTGCTGGCCCGTTCCGGCAGCGTGGTATAGCGCCCGCTAAAGGCAACTACACGTCCGGCAAGCTCCGGCTGCGCTTTTACGCCCTCCAGTACCATGGTGCTGCCCTGCGAGAAGCCTACCAGCGCCGTCGCTTCCGGCCGGACGCCAGCGGCGCGCTGCCAGTGCCGGACAGACTCAATAAACACCGGCATGACCGCATCAACACACTGCTGCGGCGAACGATCCTGGGCAGGATAATCCATGAACCACTGGCGGCCCTGCGGCACATTACCCGCATAAGGCGCACCAACCGACACCACCTGCGCGTCCGGAAACGCCTGCGCAAACCAGCTGCCAATCTGTGCCATCGCATCAGGGTTATCATCCGCGCCGTGATAAAGCAGAAAGAGCTGTGCAGCCTGCACCGGCTGCTGAACAACAACATATCGTAAAGCCATACTGACCTCCTGTAATCACTATACGCCGCAGCCAGCAGAGTGATACCGGGAAAATTTGAATAAGAACCCTGATTTATTGCAACAACGTCAGCTGCTGCTGCCAGGCTTGCGCTGCCTGCGGATCGAGCCGTTCAAGCGCCTCGGCCGTCTCCTGACGCAGCCGCTGTATCACCGCTTTGCGGCCGCTGAGACCGGCGCTGCTGCCCGCCTCACTCAGCGTCTGTTGCTGAAGCAGTATGGCCTGCGTTAACGGCTGTGGCTGTACGCGTACCAGCCGCTGCAGCACCGCATAGCTCGCTTCGAACGGGCGCTGCGCCCAGGCAAAACCGGCCAGCAATGCCACATCCTCTTCATTAAGATCCTGCTGCAATGCTGTCGCGCCCTGCAGCGGTAAATCGATAAGGTCGCGCAGCCAGACGGCGTCGCGTGCCAGCCGCTGTGCCGCCTGCATCTGCAATAATTTTCCGGCCGGCGTCAGCGCGCAGATAGCCATCGCGGCATAGCAGCCGCTGCTCGCTTCACGCTGCGATCCGACCCGCACCAGCGTGAAGCCGCAGGCGTGCCAGAAACGCCATAGCGTCGCCGTGTAACCAAAGCTCACTGACAGGAAATCGCAGCCGTCGGCCTGCTGACGCGCCTGTGCGACCAGCGCACGGCCCACTCCCTGCTGACGGCAGGCTGCGGTGACCGCAATACGACTGATGCGCAGGGAGCGCAGCGTGGCCGCCGTACAGAAACCCGCGTGGGCCGCCAGGGACTGCGCCACCAGATTACCGCGCGGGCGACGCGTACCCGCCCAGACCGCCTGCGCCAGCGCGATATCCAGCCCGCCCTCTTCAACCAGCCACAGCGCACCGGCCACGCTCTCCGGCGTACCGGCCAGCCAGAGTTGCATCCCCGGCGCGTCCAGCAGGCGTCGCAGGTCGAGCGGCGAGGTACGATAGTGCGCACTCGCCAGCAGACGATAACCCGCTTCCACCGCAGCGGGATGCGCATCCGGTGTTACTTTACAGAGCATTGGTTCTGATGCCGGTTCAGCCTGATCCGCTTCTTCGAACAGCAGCGCGCGATTAAGCCACTGCTCCAGCGGATCCTGAGCGCTCCAGCGCAGGGGTTCATCCAGCGTAAAAGCGTGAACGTCAGGCAGGGTGGCGCAAAAGCGCAGCAGGAAGCCGCGTCCGGTGCCCTCATACCCCTGCACCGTTGTGGTCAGCAGCACGCGCGGAAAACGCGCGACCAGTTGCTGCAGCAGCGGCGCCGGGATCGCGGCAGCCTCATCAACGATCAGCCAGTCAGGCGGCGGATCAGCCGGCTGCTGCAGGATCGCATCAGGAGCCATAAAGGAAAACTGCTCGCCGGCAAACTGCGCCAGCACGTCTGTTGACACCTTTGCCGGAGCCGTGACCAGCACGCGTGACACAGTACGCGCCAGCATGCCGGCCAGCGCCGACTTACCGCGCCCGCGCGGGGCCGTGACCACCGCCACACCGGAGGTGAGCGCCTGCAGCTGAGCAAGAATAGTCGCCTGCTGCTGTGGCGCACGACACTGCCACTGCGGCCAGACGCCTGCGGCGGGCTGACGCACCGGCTGATGCTGACGCTGCAGCAGCACCTGATCATCTGCCAGCATCAGCTGCTGCAGGCGATATATAAAGCGGGGCGTGGCAATCGGCTCTGCAACATCGGCCCAGCGCAGGCTGTCTGCATCGGCAGTTGTCGCCCAGCTCTCCCACGGCGGCGTCAGCAGCAGCAGCCAGCTGCCGGCGCGCAGCGTGCCCGCCAGCGCGGCAAATGCCTCAGCGTGAAAGCCGTATCGCGCGTCGAACAGCGCATGCGTAAACTCACGTCCCAGCAGCGTACGCAGCGCGGCCGGGGCAACGTGCGGCGTCAGGTCGCGGGCGCTGCTCAGCGTGATCCAGTCACCCGGCAGCGCCTGCTGCCATAGACCGGCCTGCTCGCGCACCCAGTGTGCATCGCCCGCAATCACCGCTAAGCGACGAATGCCTGCCTGCTGCATCGCCGCCGTGATCACTGCACAGGACATCAGTTTGTGGCGAAGGTGTTACACTGGCCCGGATCGCCGCCGTCATAACCGCGTTTGAACCAGGTGTAACGCTGTTCAGATGTGCCGTGCGTGAAGCTGTCCGGCACCACGCGCCCCTGGCTCTGCTGCTGCAGGCGGTCGTCACCAATCGCTTCTGCCGCGTTAAGCGCCTCCTGCAAATCGCCTGTTTCCAGAATGTTCTGCTGCTGCATATAGTGGCCCCAGACGCCGGCAAAACAGTCGGCCTGCAGCTCCATTTTCACTGACAGCTGATTCACCTGTTTCTCGCTGGCCCCCTGCTGCATCTCTCGTACTTTCGGCTCGATACCCAGCAGTTTCTGCACGTGATGCCCTACTTCATGCGCAATCACGTAGCCCTGCGCAAAGTCGCCGCCTGCGCCGAGTTTGGTTTTCATCTCATCGTAGAACGAAAGATCAATATAGACACTCTGGTCAGCCGGACAGTAAAACGGGCCCATCGCCGCCTGGCCGGTTCCGCAGTGGGTGCGCGTCACGCCGCGATACATCACCAGCTTTGGTGGCACATACTGTTTGTTCATCTGCTTAAACAGCTTGTCCCAGGTATCTTCTGTGGTCGCAAGGATCACCGAGGTAAATTTCGCCGCCTCGTTATCCTGCGCGGAGTCCACCTGGCGCTGCTGCACCGGTGCGCCGCCCCCGCCGCCCAGCAGTCCGGTAAGGTCATAACCGTAATACCCGGCGACCGCTACCACCACCAGCAGGATAATGCCGCCTTTGCCACGCGGCAGCCGGATCTGTCGCCCGCCTCCGCCAAAACCTGATGATTCGCCGCGACGATCTTCCACATTGTCGCTTTCACGACGCCCTTGCCAGCGCATGGCCTGCTCCTGTTTATTTTTCTTCAGATAGGCATGATTTTAGATGGGGCCAGGCATAATCACCAGCGTTGCAGCCCGGCAGATGACGGATATAAAAAAGGGCCGTCTGCAGAGACGACCCGATATTACCTGCCACGTGATGCGGTTTAGTCGAGTTTTACCCCGAGGCGCTGCGCTACGGCTTCATACGCTTCAACGACGCCGCCGAGGCTCTGACGAAAACGGTCTTTATCCATTTTGTCCATGGTCTCTTTGTCCCACAGGCGCGCGCCGTCGGGTGAGAACTCATCGCCCAGCGTAACTTCACCGTTGAACAGACCAAACTCCAGCTTGAAATCCACCAGAATCAGACCGGCGTCATCAAACAGTTTGCTCAGTACCTCGTTGGCTTTATACGTCAGCTCCTGCATACGTGCCAGGTTCGCTTTACTGACCCAGCCAAAGGTTTCGCAGTACGACTCGTTGACCATCGGATCATGTTTGGCGTCATCTTTCAGGAAGAGATCAAACAGCGGCGGACTGAGCAGCATGCCCTCTTCCACACCAAGGCGTTTGACCAGCGATCCGGCCGCGCGGTTGCGGATCACACACTCTACCGGCACCATCTCCAGCTTTTTCACCAGCGCTTCGTTATCAGACAGCAGCGCTTCCATCTGAGTAGGAATGCCCGCTTCCTGCAGCCTGGTCATAATAAAGTGGTTAAACTTGTTGTTTACCATGCCTTTACGATCAAACTGTTCGATTCGCGCTCCGTCTCCTGCTGATGTATCGTTGCGGAACTCAAGTACCAGCAAATCCGGATTGTCGGTACTGTATACGGTTTTCGCTTTACCGCGATACAACTCAGCTCGCTTTTGCATCTTGTTAACTCCAGACATGAAATAACCCGTGTTCAGCGGTGTTCCACCGCGCAACGACTGCGTGACGCAATCGTTTACCTCGCCGGGCGCCATTATGCCAAAATCAAAACAAAAAGGCCGGAGAATCTCCGGCCTTTACACAATTATTTATTCAGTGCACCCTGCATGACGGCGACCAGCGCATCGTTCTGCGCCTGGGTCAGCACGTGACCCTTGGGATCGATAAACTGCAAACTACTGCGGTTATCAAGGTCGCCGACCTGCAGCTTATAGTCACCGTTCGGCAGCTCCGGATCTTTGGCGCCAATCGCGTCAAATGCACTGCTGCCCGGTTGCTTGTAGGTCACTTTCAGACTACCCTGCGAACGGTTGTCATCTGTGACTTCCATGCCTGCACGCTGCAGCGCCGCCGGCAGTCGCTGCCAGGTGACGTTAAACGGCGAACGCAGGATCAGCAGCGGCAGGCCGGTGTCATCCGCGCCACTCTGTACATCGATCTGCCCGGTTGCACGCCCGGCGGCGGCATCCTGACTGGCGGTATCGATCTTATCCAGACCGGTGCTGAGATCGTTAAGCATCTGGCCGGTATAGCGCTGAACCTGAGCCGGTGAAGTCACCGTCTGGCCCTGCTGCTGCAGTTCAAGCAGACGCACCGTCAGAACCTGCTGATACCCCTGGTTCTGGACGCTGATCTGATAGCGCCCGCGATACTGATTATCTTCATCTGCGCGGTTCCACTGCACCCAATCGGTAGTGAGCTGCTGCCCGGCATCATTACGCTGAGCAATCGGGAATTTATAGGATTGCACCACGTTGACCACCTGTGACCAGATAGAGCCACGGCTGCTTTCCAGCGCGAGTACGCCGGTATTACCGGTGAACTGCGCCCGGGTACCGTTCATCAGCGCCAGCGGCTGCGCCGGCGGACGGATATCAAGCGCTTTACCCAGTGCGCCATTGGCTACGCGATGCGGAACCTCATAGTCGCCGTTCTGTATCGGCAGTATTGCTCCTGCCGGCGCGTTTAAATCACGCAGTTCAGGCGTCTGAAGATAGGACTCATCGCCGCTCACCTGGCGCTTGTAACGCTGATCGCTGGAACAGGCTGTCAGCAGCAACAGGGTAGACAGGCCCGCTACTGTTGCCAGCGTCGAACGCTTAACTGAAAAACTCATTGATTCTCCCTAAATTAACGCAGACCCGCTTTAATAAGTGCCTGCGCTGTTTTTTCCTGACCCGCGCTGGTCAGCGGCGTCATTGGCAGGCGCAGCGTGTCATCCGCGATCAATCCCAGCTGTTTCGCGGCCCATTTTACCGGAATAGGATTGGGCTCACAGAAAAGCGTCTGGTGCAGATGCATCAGACGCTGATTCAGGCGGCGCGCGTCGGCAAATTTGCCCTCCTGCGCCAGCGCGCAGAGTTCAGCCATTTCACGCGCCGCAATGTTGGCGGTGACAGAAATAACGCCTTTGCCGCCCAGCTGCATGGAATCCAGCGCGGTGGCATCATCGCCACTGACAATAATGAACTCGTCACCAACCAGCTGTTGGATCTGTGAAACGCGCGATAAGTTCCCGGTCGCCTCTTTAATACCGATAATATTTTTGATTTCCGCCAGGCGTGCCACTGTTTCCGGCAGCATGTCGCAGCCGGTACGTGACGGGACGTTATAAAGCATCTGCGGCAGGTCGGTGCTTTCCGCAATCGCTTTGAAGTGCTGATAAAGCCCTTCCTGAGTCGGACGATTGTAGTAAGGCGTTACGGTCAGACAGCCGACTACGCCGGTGCCGGTAAAGCGTTTTGTCAGAGAGATCCCTTCAGCAGTGGCGTTAGCGCCCGTTCCGGCAATGACCGGAATACGGCCATCGGCCAGCTCCAGGGTTTGCATAACCACATCACCATGCTCTTCATGGCTGAGCGTTGCAGATTCGCCGGTGGTGCCAACAGAAACGATCGCTGCGGTTCCGCTGGCGACATGATAATCAATCAGTTTTTTCAGACTCGGGCGGCAAACCTGGCCCTGGTCATTCATAGGCGTAATGAGTGCAACAATACTTCCGGTGAACATGGGCTATCCCCTCGACAAACAAGTGCCTCATGTTACGTTTTACCTTGAAAGAAAAGCAAGCGAGCCAGCCCATTCCCGCGCTTGTCAGCAGTTTTTTTTATGTTTACCTTATAGTTATTAGCGAACGTACAGGAAAACTCATTTTGTCGCAGCCACAGCCGCATCATCTGGTCATCACTGCCCTTGGCGTTGATCGTCCAGGTATCGTTAACGCTATTACCCGCCATGTCAGCAGTTGCGGCTGTAATATAGAAGATAGCCGTCTGGCCATGCTCGGCGATGAGTTCACCTTTATTATGCTGCTTTCCGGCAGCTGGAACGCTATCACGCTGATTGAATCCACCCTGCCGATGAAAGGGGCTGAGCTGGAGCTGCTGATAGTAATGAAGCGAACGAATGCGCGCGCCACGCCACCGATGCCGGTGACGGTCCGGGTTCAGGTAGAAGTGCCGGATTCACCACGCATTATTGAGCGCTTTACCGATCTGTTTGATAAACACCAGCTGAACATCGCTGAGCTGGTATCGCGTATCAACCCGGCTCAGGACAATGAACAGCCGGTACTCTATATTCAGATGACGGCACACAGCCCGGCTAACCGGGTCAGCGCGCCCATAGAGCAGGCGTTTAATCAGCTCTGTGAAGAACTGCATGCACAGGGCTCAATTCGCCTCTATAGTGTCACCGACGACAGCAGCAGTGTCCTGTAATCAGGCTCCGGGTTATTTCGCCACACACTCTGTTGCGGCAACATAACGTGTTATGAAATAACCCTGAGGTAAACGTCCGGCAGGCCAGCAGGCGATGCCGGGTGTCATACCCACAGCATGAACAAAAAACGGAGAGTTGTGATGAATCCACTGAAAGCCGGTGATACCGCACCGAAATTTAGCTTGCCCGATCAGGACGGCGAACAAGTAAATTTGGCCGACTTCCAGGGACAGCGTGTTCTGGTCTATTTCTACCCGAAAGCGATGACGCCAGGCTGTACCACTCAGGCCTGCGGCCTGCGCGACAACATGGATGAGTTGAAAAAAGCGGGCGTTGAGGTACTGGGTATCAGCACCGACAAGCCGGAAAAACTGTCCCGTTTTGTTGAGAAAGAGCTGCTGAATTTCACGCTGCTCTCTGATGAAGATCACCAGGTGTGCGAGCAGTTTGGCGTTTGGGGTGAAAAGTCCTTTATGGGCAAAAGCTACGATGGCATTCACCGCATCAGCTTCCTGATTGGTCAGGATGGTAAAGTGGAGAAGGTGTTCGACAGCTTTAAAACTTCAGACCATCACGATATCGTGCTGGATTACGTTAAGTCTGCCTGATCACAAGCGGTGCGCTTCCGCTGCGCACCGCTTCCCATTACCTCTTACTCTGTGACCTGCCGTTCCGGCATGGTTTCCGGCCAGGCGCGCACCACCGCTTTCACCAGCGTGGCCAGCGGAATAGCAAAAAATACGCCCCAGAACCCCCACAGTCCGCCAAAAATAACCACTGACAGAATAATCACCAGCGGATGCAGGTTCACCGCCTCTGAAAACAGTACCGGGACCAGTACGTTGCCATCCAGTGCCTGAATCACCAGATACACCACCATCAGCGTCCAGAAGTCGCTGCTGAGCCCCCACTGAAACAGTCCGACGCCGATCACCGGCAGCGTGACAGCCAGCGCACCGACGTAAGGGATCAGTACCGAAACGCCCACCAGCACCGCCAGCAGCAGCGCGTAATTGAGTCCCAGCACTAAAAAAGCGATCCAGCTGACGACGCCGGTCACCACCATCTCCAGCACTTTGCCGCGAATATAGTTGGTGATTTGCTGATTCATCTCTTTCCATACCGTACCTGCCAGCCCGCGATTACGCGGCAGCACGCGCCGTACTGCGTTCAGCATCTGATCTTTATCTTTCAGCAGGAAAAACACCATCAGCGGCACCAGTACCAGATAGATCATCAGCGTCATCAGGCCAACCAGCGAAGCCAGCGAATAGCGCACCAGAGATTCGCCCAGGCCGGTCAGGCGGCTGCGCAGATTTTCCACGATAATATCGATAATGCCTGCATCCACCAGCGCCGGAAAACGCTGCGGCAGCGCAGCAGCAGAGACATAGAGCTTGTTAAGCATGTTGGGCAGATCGCGCGTCAGGTTAATGCCCTGCTGCCAGGCAACCGGCGCCACTATCAGTACCATAACCAGCAGAATGCCGGCGAAAAGTATTAACACGATGCTGGTTGCCCAGCTGCGGCTGCAGCCGATACGCTGCAGCCGGACCACAGGCCACTCAAGCAGATAAGCGAGCACCAGCGCCACCAGCAGCGGGGCCAGCAACCCGCTAAAGAAAAACAGAATGCAGAACGCCGTCAGCAGAATCACCAGCAGGCCAATCGCCTGCGGATCGCTGAAGCGACGCTTGTACCATTGAAACAACAAAGACAACATCAACCTTATCCTTTTACTGCACCAGAACGGCACGTAGCCGTCCGCTTATCGACCCGCACGGATCAGCGTATAATGCTGCTGACCAGCGCGTCATGGCCGGCAATCATCACACAGTTTCGTCCGGCGTGCTTGGCCTGATAGAGCGCCGCATCCGCCTGCCTGAGACTCTCCTCCTGCGTGCCCTGCTGCGGTTGCCAGCAGGCGATGCCCACTGAGAGCGTGATATGGCCGGGCGGATCAATCCAGCGCTCTGCAATGCTGACGCGTACCCGCTCGGCAATAACCCGCGCCTCTTCAATAGTGGTTGCCGGCAGCAGCATCAGAAACTCTTCGCCACCGTTACGGCAGACCACATCCGTCTGACGGGCGTTGCTGCGCAACGTCTGCGCAACCTGCTTAATCACGTCGTCGCCCGCGCTGTGGCCAAAATTATCATTGACCCGTTTAAAGTGGTCGATATCCAGCGCCAGCACGGCAAACGGCTGCTGCATCGCATCAAAATAGTCGAGCACGGCGTGCAATCCGCGCCGGTTGAGCAACTGTGTCAGGGGATCGCTTTGCACTTCTGACTTAAGGCGCCCGATTTTATCCTGTACCAGTCCGATACCGGTCAGCAGTGCCCGTTTCACCTGCGCCGCCTCAAAATACCACGCGCGGATGCCGCCAATTTCTGCCGACACCCCCTGCGTATCCATCTGGCTCGCTTTTCGCGACAGCTGCCAGAGCGGCAGCGCAATCAGCCGGGCCAGCACGATCGCCACCAGTAGCGTCAGCAGCGCAAACGGCACCGAATTCTTCAGCACGTTCAGCAGCAGGCCGGAAAGCGGAGCCAGCGTAACCGCCACAGGCTTAAGCGCCACAACCATCCAGCCGGTACCCGGCACCACCGCGTAGCCAATCAGCTTGTTGCTGTTGTTCTCCGTGATCTGTGCGGTGCCGCTGCTGCGCTCCTCCCGCTCGCGTTCGCTGATAATAGCCGGCACGCTTTTACCCACCAGCTGGCTGTTCTGGTGATAAAGCACCTGATTGTTACGATCCAGGACAAAAATCTGGGTCCCGTCACGATAATATTGCTCGCCCAGCAGCGCATTCAGGATACTTTTCTTCTTCAGATAGAGCGTGCCGCCCACGTAACCCAGATAGCGTCCTTCGCTATTCCAGACAGGCCATGAAACAAACACGATGAGATTGTTCGCGGCTGAGATCACCGCCCTGCTGACCAGCGGCTGCCGCTGCGTCAGCGCTTCCCGGGATGCCTGGCTGGTAAGCTGCATGCCCTTCAGCGTCAGGGATTCCGGTGAGATCGCTTTCACGATGCCGTTACTGTCCACCACCGCGACGGAGTTGAAGCTGCTGGTCTGCTCACGCAGGCGATTGACTTCCTGCTGCGCGAGCGCCTCATCGTCAAACGCCTGGCCCAGCAGGTTAGCGCTGAAGTGCAGCTGCGACTGCGCCTGCTGAAAGAAAAGTTCTGTGGTGGTTGCCAGCTTTGTCGCGTAGGCGCGGTTGGCTTCCAGTGTGGTTTCAATCAGCACCATGCGCTGCACGCGCCAGGTCGCATAGAGCGTGTTTGCCAGCGTGATGACAATACTGATAATTGCCAGCAGCGCGATCAGCGTCCGCAGGTCAGTTTTTGGCCGGATTCGCGTCAGCATAACGCCGCCGCGCGGATAGGTTGCTTCATAGATTTACGTGCCTGACGCTGTGGTGATTGAGGGGGTCACTTGTTGTTATGAGAGACACACAAGTGTACACCGCTCAGGTCGTTTCAGCACGGATCATCCCGCCGGACTGGCAACAGAACTCTTTTTTACGCTGGATCGGTTTGCGGATTGAAGCAGAGAGGTGACAGCGGCCTGCGCCGCTGTCGGCTGAAATCACAGCATCAAAAAGGCGTATCCTTCATTCTGCAGCGTAGCGACCGTCGTGCCGCTGGAGAGCGTATGGGTTACGCGGGTATCGATCCAGTCACGCTGCAGCTGGTGAAACGCTACGGACTGATCGCAAATCGTGACTTTGACGCCTGCTTTTTTCAGCTCATCAATCAGTTTCAGGTTCGGGTTGTCAAAACCGTACGCCTTGTGAAACTGCTCATTATTCAGTGCAGCCGGGACCGCATCGCTGTTAATGGACACCACAAAGTTCAGCTGATTAAGCGGCACACCCGCAGCGTAATAGAGGTTGGTTACGCGCGCCACGCGCTCCAGACCCAGATTAGGCTGATGAATATCACCTTCGCTGCGGTTGATCTGAAACACAATTTTGTTGCTCAGCCCGGGCGTCATTGCCGGGTTGTAGTCCGGCGTATTCACAAAGTGAATTTTGCCGTAGCCGGCAATTGCCGGGGTACTCCAGAAGTCAGCGGGCTCCGCTTTTTTATCGGCAAATTTACCGCTGACTTTATCCACCAGCTCAGGAAGCTGTAACACATTACCGCCGACAAACCCTGCCAGCGCGGCGATAACAATATAAGACGCTACACGCATTCTGTTTCTCCTTAACCGAAACGATTACATCTGCAAAAGGGCATAGCCCTGATTTTCCAGCGTGGAGACCGTAGTCGGGCTGGAGAGCGCATGGATCACTGAACGATCGATCCAGGCGTTGGGATAGTGGTGAAAGGCAACAGACTGATCGCATACGGAGACTTTTACGCCCAGCTTATTCAGCGCATTGATCAGCGGCAGATTAGGGTTATCAACGCCATAAAATTGTCTGAAGTGGCTGTTGTCCAGCGTGGCAGGCGTCGCATCGCCGGTCATGGAGACAACAAACGCCAGCTGATCGACAGGGATCCCGGAGGCAACATAGAGATTCACCACGCGCGCAACCCGTTCCAGGCCCAGGTTAGGACGTTTGATATCGCCTTCATTTTTGGTGAGCTGAAAAATGACTTTATTGCTCAGGCCGGCCACCGGCTTAAAGGCCGCATCTGCTTCGTAGTGAATCTTGCCATAGCCTTCAATGGCGGGCGTGCTCCAGAACCCCTCGGGATCGGCAGGCTCAGCGGTAAAATGTTTCGCCACACGCTGATAGAGGTCGTCTCCTTTGATTATTCCTGCTCCGACCACGCCTCCCAGAACAGCAATCAGGGCATAGCTTACTGCTGAACGCATACAAACTCTCCGGCATACACGGCACGTGTATTAACAGTCCACAAGGAAAAAAGTGCCTTATCTATACCACAGCGCATACGGAACGGCGTGACCGACCCACACGGCATAAGCGCGTTTTAGTTGCGCGCAACATAATTAGCTGTGCTGATTAAACAGGGAATTCGATGGTCATGACGTCAGCGCTGCAGAATAGGCTGGCCGGAAAGCAGGTTTACCAATGCTTACCAGGCGGGTTGACGAGCGGGTTAATCCTGACCATTAATTTCTGTTAAGGTCGGTTTTTATCCGGCGCTGATGATAAAAAAAGCTGATGGAACAGGGTGATAGTTGAGGTCAGCGCCGCGCTGTTTTTCAGAGAATACCTGGAAAAATCCATGCCAGATTCAATATTTTTGAGCAACTTTACGTAACTTTGAATTCATAGTGACTTATCCGCCCGTCTGTCGCTGCATTACTGTTCAGTTTTTTGCGGCAAAACTGCGACTCACACTGCTAAACGCTCCATTATGCGCTTCTGTGGCCGCTCTCTTTGCAACCCGGCGGCCTGCGGTTAAGATAACGGCAGAGCAGAAAACCCGATTCACATCGAACATTTACCCTCTCTTCTGTCCGGCGACAGATGAGCATTATCAGGATCGAGGCATGTTAAACCGACTGCGTATCTCCGTACTGGCTACCCTCATTCCTGCGCTGCTGCTGACGCCAGCCTTCAGCGCACGCGCCGATCTCAGTGATAACCTGCCCGACATCGGCACGACGGCAGGTTCCACGCTATCCATTAATCAGGAACTGCAGATGGGCGATTTTTACGTGCGCCAGCTGCGGGCCAGTGCGCCGCTGATTCAGGATCCGCTGCTGAATCAGTACATTAATGCGCTGGGGCAGCGTCTGGTGGCGCACGCCAGTTCAGTACGCACGCCGTTTCACTTTTTCCTGATCCAGAACGACGAACTCAACGCCTTTGCCTTTTTTGGCGGTAACGTGGTGCTGCACGCCTCCCTGTTTCGCTATACCGACAATGAAAGCCAGCTCGCCTCGGTGATGGCGCATGAGATTTCACACGTGACGCAGCGCCATCTGGCGCGCGCCATGGAGGAGCAGAAACGCAGTGCGCCGCTGACCTGGGTCGGTGCGCTGGGTTCTATTCTGCTGGCGATGGCAAATCCGCAGGCGGGAATGGCCGCTCTGACCGGTACGCTGGCAGGCACCCAGCAGGGCATCATCAGCTTTACGCAGGGTAATGAGCAGGAAGCGGATCGCATCGGTATTCAGGTGCTGCAGCGCGCCGGTTTTGATCCGCAGGCGATGCCCGCCTTTCTGGAAAAGCTTGCCGACCAGACGCGCTTCTCTTCCCGGCCGCCGGAAATTCTGCTGACGCACCCGCTGCCTGACAGCCGCCTCTCTGACGCGCGCAACCGCGCAAACCAGATGCGTCCGGTGGTGGTCCAGTCGTCGCAGGATTTCTATATGGCGAAAGTGCGTGTACTGGGCATGTATCCGACCGGCCGCAATCAGCTCACTGACGATCTGCTGAATGAGTATGCGAAAGGCAATCTGCGTGAACAGCAGGCGGCGCAGTATGGCAAAGCGGTACAGTTTCTGCAGGCCAAAGATTTTGCGAATGCCAGACGTACGCTGGCGCCGCTGCTGGCGAAACAGCCGGATAACGTCTGGTTTCTTGATCTGATGACCGATATCGATCTGGGGCTAAACCAGCCGCAGCAGGCGATCGCCATGCTGAGCAGCGCCCGCGGCGGCGGCAGCGATCCGGTGCTGCAGCTCAACCTGGCTAACGCTTATGTGGAAGCGAAGCAGCCCGCCAGCGCCAGCCGCATTCTTAACCGCTATACCTTTGCCCACCCGGACGACCTTAACGCCTGGGATCTGCTGGCACAGGCGTCGGCGGCTCAGGGATTACGTGATGAAGAGCTGTCGGCACGGGCAGAGAGCCTGGCGCTCAGCGGTCAGCTCGATCAGGCCATTACCGCGCTGGGCAGCGCCAGCGCAGAGGTGCCGCTTGGCAGTCTGAAGCAGGCACGGTATGACGCCCGAATCGATCAGCTGCGTGAGCTGCAGCGGCGTTTCCGCCAGTATCAGAAAGGATAACGTCAGAGCCCGAGCGTCTCTTTAACAAACGGGATCGTCAGTTTGCGCTGGGCGCTGATAGAGGCGCGGTCAAGACGATCCAGCGTTTCAAACAGCGTGCGCATTTCACGATCGAGGCGCTTCAGCAGAAAGCGCCCGACATCTTCCGGCAGCTCAAAACCGCGCAGACCGGCACGCAGCTGCAGCGCCTGCAGTTTGTCCTCATCAGAGAGCGGCTGCAGACGATAAATTTGTCCCCAGTCGAGACGGGATGCCAGATCCGGCAGGCCAAGATTGAGCTGACGCGGTGGCCGATCGCCGGTGATCAGCAGGCGGGTTTTGCCGGTTTCCAGAATGCGATTGTAGAGGTCAAATATCGCCATCTCCCACTCCGCTTCTCCGGCAATACACTCAATGTTATCGATGCAGACCAGCGCCAGATTCTCCATGCCTTCCAGCACTTCCGGCACAAACCAGGTACGCTTATCCAGCGGTACATAGCCTACCGCCTCATCGCGGGCGGACATCTCAGCGCACGCCGCGTGCAGCAGGTGACTGCGCCCCCCGCCCTCGCGTGACCAGAAATAGAGATAGCTGCCGTGTTGCTGCGCCAGTGCGCCGCGCAGTGCGGCAAGCAGCGACGGATTGTCCCCTGGCCAGAAGCTGGCAAAGGTTTCATCATCGGGTAAGTAGAGTGGCAGTGAGAGCTGTGCCGGCGTGTTCAGAAGTACCTCAGCAAGTGAGCGGGCAGAAAACCGCGCAAGTTTATCACGATCCTCTGCAGAGATGAACCGGGCGTCCCTGCCCGGCGGACGCGCTTAGCGATCCTGATGTTCCTGCGCGTCCAGCACCACCTCTTCCGGGCGTAAGGCATTGATAATCCGGAAAATCAAGGCCAGCGCAACGCCCACCAGCGTAGCCAGCGCCATGCCTTTCAGCTCTGCCGCGCCGATATGGACTTTGGCACCGCTCACGCCGATGATCAGGATCACTGAGGTCAGGATCAGGTTCTGCGCTTTGTTGTAGTCCACTTTCGATTCAATCAGCACGCGAATACCGGAGGCGCCGATCACGCCATACAGCAGCAGCGATACGCCGCCCATCACCGGCACCGGGATCGCCTGAATCGCTGCCGCCAGCTTGCCCACGCAGGAGAGCAGAATGGCAAAAATGGCTGCTCCGCCAATAACCCAGGTGCTGTAAACGCGGGTGATCGCCATCACACCGATGTTTTCGCCATAGGTCGTGTTGGGCGTTGACCCAAAAAAGCCGGAGAACATGGTGGAGAGGCCGTTGGCGAACATGGAGCGGTGCAGCCCCGGATCGCGGATCAGATCTTTCTTCACAATATTCGCAGTCACCACCAGGTGCCCGACGTGCTCGGCAATCACCACCAGCGCGGCAGGCAGAATGGTCAGCATGGCTGCCCACTCAAAGCGCGGCGTGTAGAAGGTTGGCAGCGCAAACCAGGGCGCGTTCTCCACGCTGCGCCAGTCAACAATCCCCAGCATTGATGAGAGTGCGTAGCCCACCAGCACACCAATCAGGATTGGGATGATGGCAAGAAAACCGCGAAACAGCACGGAGCCAAACACCGTGACCGCCAGCGTAACCATGGAGATCAGCACGGTGGTGCTGTCCGGTGCCGTACCTTCTGCCGGCAGCAGGCCCGCCATGTTCGCCGCCACGCCTGCCAGTTCCAGGCCGATAACGGCCACGATAGCGCCCATCGCAGCGGGTGGAAACATCACATCCAGCCAGCCGGTGCCCGCTTTTTTCACAATCAGCGCCACAATACAGAACAGCAGACCGCACAGAATAAAGCCGCCCAGCGCCACTTCGTAACCCAGCGGCAGCAGCAGCAGTACCGGTGAAATAAAAGCAAAGCTGGAGCCGAGATAAGCGGGAATTTTACCTTTGCAGATAAACAGATAGAGTAACGTGCCGACGCCATTAAACAGCAGCACGGTCGCCGGGTTAATATGAAACAGTATCGGCACCAGCACCGTGGCGCCAAACATCGCAAACAGATGCTGCAGGCTGAGTGGAATGGTTTGCAGCAGCGGCGGGCGTTCGCTCACCCCAATGGCACGTCTCGTCATCGTATCCCCTTCCCTTCCTGTATTACAGGCGGTTAATTACTGTTTTTTTGTTAAAAAAAAGCCGACTCTCTGGTCGGCTGCTCAAATACTGTTCTTTAAAAAATGCTAATGCATATTCTGCCTGCAGGTGCAGGCCGGGTGTTGCTGGCGGCAATGGGTTCACGGCCAGCGCACAGCAGCCGGAGCGTACCGGCGCAGGCACCGGTTTCGGGCACTGCCCGGAGGCAGAGTGACCAGCAACATACCCCGGAGTAAACATTATTTCGTTCCGAAGATCTTATCGCCGGCATCGCCGAGACCCGGAATGATATAGCCTTTCTCATTCAGCCCCTGATCGACTGACGCGGTATAGAGCTCAACGTCCGGATGCGCTTTCTCCAGCGCCGCAATGCCTTCCGGTGCCGCCACCAGTACCAGCACCTTGATGCTGCTGCAGCCCGCTTTTTTCAGCAGGTCGATGGTTGCAATCATGGAGCCACCGGTCGCCAGCATCGGATCGACGACCAGCGCCATGCGTTCTTCGATGTTAGAGACCAGCTTCTGGAAATAGGGCACCGGCTCCAGCGTCTCTTCATCGCGGTAGACGCCCACCACGCTGATACGCGCGCTTGGTACGTGCTCCAGCACCCCTTCCATCATGCCGAGACCGGCACGCAGAATAGGGACCACGGTAATTTTTTTACCTTTGATTTGATCAACATCAACCGGGCCGTTCCAGCCTTCAATCGTCACGCGTTCGGTTTCGAGATCGGCGGTGGCTTCATAGGTCAGCAGGCTGCCTACTTCCGAGGCCAGCTCGCGAAAGCGTTTGGTGCTGATATCATGCTCACGCATCAGGCCGAGTTTGTGTTTAACCAGCGGGTGTCTGACTTCCACGATTTTCATGATTGTTCTCCCGGAATTGAGTTGAGCTAAAAAAAAATCGCCGGATTATACCGCCTTTTTGCTTTTGCGCCACAGCGGATTGCGCAGGGGGGTGGCTGCCTGTCCTGAGAATAGCGGAATTGCGAAAATCTGACACAACGAATATCCGGCGCGAGATCAGACTCGCAAACGTTTGCCTGCGCTGTTAGAATTGCCGCGCTTAATTTTTGCCACCAATCGCAATCGCGTGGGGATTCCGCAGTGACCGACAAAACCTCTCTCAGCTACAAAGACGCCGGTGTTGATATTGATGCTGGTAACGATCTGGTTGACCGTATTAAAGGCGTAGTAAAGAAAACCCGCCGCCCGGAAGTGATGGGTGGGCTGGGCGGCTTTGGCGCGCTGTGTGCGCTGCCGCAGAAATATCGCGAGCCGGTGCTGGTTTCGGGAACGGATGGCGTCGGCACCAAGCTGCGCCTGGCGATGGATCTCAAGCGTCACGACAGCATCGGTATCGATCTGGTCGCAATGTGTGTGAACGATCTGGTGGTACAGGGCGCTGAGCCGCTGTTCTTCCTCGACTACTATGCAACCGGCAAGCTGGACGTTGACACCGCCTCTGCGGTGATTACCGGTATTGCCGAAGGCTGCCTGCAGTCAGGCTGTGCGCTGGTAGGCGGAGAGACAGCGGAAATGCCGGGCATGTATCACGGCGAAGATTATGATGTTGCCGGCTTCTGCGTCGGCGTGGTCGAGAAATCAGAGATCATCGACGGCAGTAAAGTCCAGGATGGTGACGTGCTGATTGCCCTGGGAGCAAGCGGCCCGCACTCCAACGGCTATTCGCTGGTACGCAAAATTCTGGAAGTCAGCGCCACCGACCCGGAACGCGAGCAGCTGGAAGGTAAGTCGCTGGCCGATCACCTGCTGGCCCCGACCCGCATCTATGTAAAAAATATCCTGAGCCTGATTGAGCAGGTGGATGTTCACGCCATTGCCCACCTTACCGGCGGCGGCTTCTGGGAAAACATTCCGCGCGTGCTGCCTGATAATACGCAGGCGGTACTGGACGAGCAGAGCTGGCAGTGGCCGGCGGTGTTCAGCTGGCTGCAGCAGGCCGGGAACGTCAGCCGTCATGAGATGTATCGCACCTTTAACTGCGGCGTCGGCATGGTGATTGCCCTTAGCCCGGATGAAGCGGACAAAGCGGTCCAGCTGATGCAGGATGCCGGTGAGCAGGCGTGGAAAATCGGCGTTATTAAGGCGTCTGATTCCGCAGAGCGTGTGGTTATCCATTCATGAAAAAACTGGTTGTACTGATCTCCGGCAACGGCAGCAATCTTCAGTCCATCCTTGACGCCTGCGCCAGCGGGCGGATCAACGGCAGCGTTGCTGCCGTTTTCAGTAATAAAGAGCACGCTTACGGCCTGACGCGCGCGCAGCAGGCGAGCGTGCCGGGCCTGGCGCTGTCGCCCGGCGATTTTCCCGATCGCGAAGCCTTTGATCGCCAGCTGATGCAGGAGATAGACGCCTGCGAGCCCGATCTGGTGGTGCTGGCAGGGTATATGCGCATTCTCAGCAGCGCCTTTGTTGCGCATTATCACGATCGCCTGCTGAACATCCACCCTTCTCTGCTGCCAAAATATCCTGGCCTGCATACCCACCGTCAGGCGCTGGAGAACGGCGATAAGGAGCACGGCACGTCGGTGCATTTTGTCACCGATGAGCTGGATGGAGGTCCGGTGGTCCTGCAGGCACGGGTACCGATTTTTGCCGGCGATGATGAAGCTGAGATAACGGCGCGCGTGCAGCATCAGGAGCATGCTATCTACCCGCTGGCGATCGGCTGGTTTATGGATGGCCGGCTGGTGATGCGCGACGGCAGGGCCTGGCTGGATGGTCAGCCGCTGCCCGCGCAGGGGTATGCACCCTAGGGATGCCCGGGGCGCATTAATGCGCCCATTCGATATCCCGCAACCCGGGGCGCATGAATGCGCCCATTTGATATCCCGCGACCCGGGGCGCATAAATGCGCCCATTCGATATCCCGCAACCCGGGGCGCATGAATGCGCCCATTCGATATCCCGCAACCCGGGGCGCATGAATGCGCCCCCTACATTTATCCCCCCCGTAGGGGGCGCATTCATGCGCCCCTGGTTTAATTCGCGTGCGGAAACTAATGACGCCATTGATGCGCCCCTGGGTTAATTCGCGCGCGGAACGCGACGACGCCCGTTCGATACCCCGCAACCCGGGGCGCATTAATGCGCCCCCTACATTTATCCCCCCCCGTAGGGGGCGCATTCATGCGCCCCTGGGTTAATTCGCGTGCGGAACGCGACGACGCCCGTTCGATACCCGCAACCCGGGGCGCATTAATGCGCCCCCTACATTTATCCCCCCCCGTAGGGGGCGCATTAATGCGCCCCTGGGTTAATTCGCGTGCGGAACCTAATGACGCCATTCATGCGCCCC
>NZ_JAWRYR010000018.1:0-61170 GCF_046940275.1 Pantoea sp. SIMBA_079
GTGCATCCAGGAGGATTCGAACCTCCGACCGCTCGGTTCGTAGCCGAGTACTCTATCCAGCTGAGCTATGGATGCATCGGAAATGGCGGTGAGGCGGGGATTCGAACCCCGGATGCAGCTTTTGACCGCATACTCCCTTAGCAGGGGAGCGCCTTCAGCCTCTCGGCCACCTCACCTTACGCGTTCTTCCGAACCGTGCTTCTGAACTTGTTTCTGCTCATCGGCACTGCGTGGCGCACATATTACTTTCCCGGACTTATAAGTCAAACAATTTCTCCCGACTTTTTTCACTCACGCGTCTGATTGCACAAATGACGCACAATTCGGCTGATTTAGCGGCGAAAAGAGTGATTTATCAACAGCAAAAGCCAGGAGAGCAATGAAAAAACAGAGAGGGGTAAAACAGAAATAAATGAGCGGAGGAAGCAGAAAGGTAGCGTCTCGCCCATGAGCGAGACGCTGAAAACGTTAGTAACCCGTGGTTTGCGTTTTTTCAGCCTGAATACGCTGATAAATCTCTTCACGATGTACTGATACTTCTTTTGGCGCATTAACACCAATGCGGACCTGGTTACCTTTAACACCCAGCACCGTTACAGTCACCTCATCGCCAATCATGAGGGTTTCACCAACTCGACGAGTTAGAATAAGCATTCTTTGCTCCTTGAAAGATTAAAAGAGTCGGGCCTGTTCGGGTTCCCGGCCATATCCATCATATACCGCTGAACAATGCCTATGACAAATACACCATTGCGATTTGTCACGCCAATACATTCTGCTGATAATTAGTTTAGCCGAAATACACTACATCGACCGGACTTTGTCATTACCTGGTGTCCATTGCACTAAAAAGCGCCGGAACAGACGTTCCCGGCGCTATACAACGCTTAATTTTAATTGTTAAAGCCGGCTGCTTACCCACTCCTGTACGCCTGCCAGCGCGCCTGCCAGCGCCTGCGGATTGGTTCCGCCCGCCTGCGCCATGTCAGGACGTCCACCGCCTTTACCGCCCACCTGAACGGCCAGTTCGCCAATCAGCTCGCCTGCCTTCACGCGATCGGTCAGATCTTTGGTTACGCCCGCAATCAGCGAAACCTTACCTTCTGCGACCGTTGCCAGTACGATAACGGCAGACCCAAGCTGATTTTTGAGGTCATCCATAATCGTACGCAACATTTTAGGCTCAGTGTTGCTCAGCTCACTCACCAGCAGCTTAGCACCTTTGATTTCGATGGCGTTGCTGCTCAGTGATGCGCTCTCCTGTGCCGCCTGCTGATCGCGTAGCTGCTGCAGCTCTTTCTCCAGCGCACGGACGTTATCAACCAGACCGCGCACCTTCTCATTGAGATTGCTGCTGTTGGCTTTTACAACCTGGGCAATATCAGCCAGCTGATCGCTCTGCGCATGCAGCTGCGCAATAGCAGCCTCGCCGGTCAGTGCTTCAATACGGCGAATACCGGCAGCCGTGCCCGACTCAGACTGAATGCGGAACAAGCCGATATCGCCAGTGCGTGCAGCGTGCGTACCGCCACACAGCTCTACTGAATATTCACCCATGCTGACCACGCGTACACGCTGATCGTATTTCTCACCAAACAACGCCATTGCACCGCGCGCTTTGGCCTCTTCCAGATCCATGATATCGGTCTGAATCAGCAGGTTGCGGCGGATCTGTGCGTTGACAATATCTTCCACCTCACGGATCTGCTGCGGTTTCATCGCTTCAGAGTGCGAGAAGTCGAAACGCAGATATTTATCGTTATTCAGCGAGCCTTTCTGACCAACGTGATCGCCCAGTACCTCACGCAACGCTTCATGCATCAGGTGCGTTGCCGAGTGATTCAGGCGAATACGCGCCCGGCGCGCTTCGTTTACCTGCGCCTGCAGCGCATCACCGATACGCAGCTGACCGTGGGTGAGCTTACCGATATGTCCCAGTGCTTTGCCATACTTTTGCGTATCCTGCACGCTAAATTCAGCATTCTGCCCTGTCAGTACGCCGGTATCACCCACCTGCCCGCCTGATTCACCGTAGAATGGCGTGGCGTTCAGGATTACGACTGCATCCTGACCAGCTGTAATCTGCTCTACAGGCTGACCATCAACAAACAGCGCTTCAATGGTGGCATTCAGCGTAAGCGCTTCATAACCTTTAAAATCGGTTACGGCATCAACGCGAATAACGCTATTGTAGTCTGCGCCAAAGCCACTGGCTTCGCGCGCGCGCTGGCGCTGCTGCTCCATGGCGGCTTCAAATCCTGCCTCATCAATCTTGAGATTGCGCTCGCGGCAGACGTCAGCGGTCAGGTCCGCCGGGAAGCCAAAGGTGTCATAAAGACGGAATACGGTTTCACCATCCAGCGTATCGCCACTGACTTTTGCCAGCTCGTCATCCAGCAGTGCCAGGCCGCGCTCCAGCGTTTTAGCAAACTGCTCCTCTTCAGCCTTCAGCGCATTTTCGACCAGCTTCTGCTGACGCTTCAGATCTTCACCTGCAGCGCCCATGACCTCAATCAGCGGTGCAACCAGCTTATAGAAGAACGCCTCTTTGGCACCGAGCATGTTGCCATGACGGACCGCACGGCGAATGATGCGACGCAGCACGTACCCGCGGTTTTCATTCGATGGCATGACACCATCGGCAATCAGGAAAGCACAGGAGCGGATGTGATCCGCAATAACGCGCAGCGATTTGTTATTGAGGTCGCTCGCGCCCGTGACCTGAGCAACGGATTTAATCAGCCGCGCAAACAGATCAATCTCATAGTTGGAATTTACATGCTGCAGTACCGCCGCAATACGCTCCAGCCCCATGCCGGTATCCACTGACGGCTTAGGCAGCGGTTGCATGGTGCCGTCAGCCTGACGGTTAAACTGCATAAACACGATATTCCAGATCTCAATATAGCGATCGCCATCCTCTTCCGGGCTACCCGGCGGGCCTCCCCAGATATGGTCGCCATGATCATAGAAAATTTCAGTGCAGGGACCGCAGGGGCCGGTATCGCCCATCTGCCAGAAGTTATCAGATGCGTACGCGCTGCCCTTGTTGTCACCAATACGGATAATGCGCTCACGCGGGACGCCGATCTGGTCAGCCCAGATATCAAAGGCTTCGTCATCAGTTTCGTAGACGGTTACCCATAAACGCTCTTTGGGCAGGCTGAACCACTGCTCACCCGTCAGCAGTTCCCAGGCATAAGCAATCGCTTCCTGTTTGAAATAGTCGCCAAAGCTGAAGTTGCCCAGCATTTCAAAAAAGGTGTGATGGCGTGCGGTATAACCCACATTTTCCAGATCGTTATGCTTACCGCCTGCGCGTACACAGCGCTGCGAGGTAGTGGCACGCGTGTAGTCACGCTTGTCCTGACCAAGGAAAACGTCTTTGAACTGCACCATGCCGGCGTTGGTAAACAGCAGCGTTGGATCGTTATTCGGTACGAGGGAGCTGCTGGCTACAACCTGATGTCCCTTGCTATGAAAAAAGTCGAGAAACGCTTGACGGATCTCAGCAGTGCTCTTGCTCATAAAATTCCTGGAATCACGCTAACGAACGTTCCCTTTCGCTGACAAACCCTGTCTATCCGGTCCGTCGCTGACTGAGGAACAAAAAGTGGGAATAAGATAAAATTTCTGCAATAGGAAGTAAAATCACATTGCCTTTCAGTCGTCACTATTTCTGAAAACCGCCTGAATATCTTCCATCATAAAGCCTTTTGTCATGAGAAAGCGCTGTACTTTGCTTTTTTCTGCCCAGGTCTGCGGCAGCGGCTCGCCGAACTTCCGTCTGGCAAGCTCGGCAGCACACGCCGCCCAGTCCACGTCACTTTCTGCCAGCGCCTGATTAATTTCGTCGCGTCCGATACCTTTTTGCTGCAGCTCCATCCTGACGCGCTGCGGACCATACCCTTTACGCGCCCGACTCTGAATAAAACGCTCGGTGAATCGATTATCGTTCAGCCAGCCATTTTCCTGACACCAGTCGAGCACTTTTTCCAGTAGCTCATCCGGGATGGGAATATTTTCCTGCTGCTGCAGGTAGGCCGCGCGCTGACCCGACAGCTGCAATTTGCGCTTCAGTTCGCTGCGACTGTGATCGCGCTGTGACAGCAGCCGCATAGCGCGGTCGAGTAAACGGGAAAAGTCAGGTACCGGGGCCTGTGAGGATGTTGATGACATACGTATTAGCCTTACTGTTAGTAACGGGCAGGGTAAAGCATGAGGGCAGAGAGCGGAAGGCGTACAGAGGAGTATAAAAGAAAACGGGAGCATTGCTGCTCCCGCTGATATTAAAAGTCTTCGTTGATGTCGCCGGCTTTTTCCAGCTCAGCGTCAGAAGGCTCTTTGGTATTCGCTTCCGCTGTCGCACCTGTCAGCAGCGACTCACGCAGCTTGCTATCAATCTCATTAGCAATTGCCGGATTCTCTTTCAGGAAGTTAGTCGCGTTCGCTTTACCCTGACCAATCTTGTCGCCGTTGTAGCTGTACCACGCACCGGCTTTCTCCACCAGCTTGTGCTTCACGCCCAGGTCCACCAGCTCACCAAAGGTGTTAATACCTTCGCCATACATAATCTGGAATTCAGCCTGCTTAAACGGTGCAGCAATTTTGTTCTTCACCACTTTCACACGCGTTTCACTACCAACGACTTCATCACCCTCTTTGATCGCGCCGATACGACGGATATCAAGACGGACAGAAGCGTAGAACTTCAGCGCGTTACCGCCGGTAGTGGTTTCCGGGTTACCGAACATCACGCCAATTTTCATACGGATCTGGTTGATGAAGATCAGCAGCGTGTTGGACTGTTTCAGGTTACCCGCCAGCTTACGCATCGCCTGGCTCATCATACGTGCCGCCAGACCCATGTGCGAGTCACCGATTTCACCTTCGATTTCCGCTTTAGGCGTCAGCGCCGCAACGGAGTCAACGATGATGACATCAACAGCACCTGAACGTGCCAGTGCATCACAGATTTCCAGCGCCTGCTCACCGGTATCTGGCTGTGAACAGAGCAGATTATCGATATCTACGCCCAGTTTTTTCGCATAGACCGGATCCAGCGCATGCTCAGCATCAATAAAGGCGCAGGTTTTGCCTTTACGCTGTGCAGCTGCAATAACCTGCAGCGTCAGCGTGGTTTTGCCAGAAGCTTCCGGTCCGTAGATCTCTACGATACGACCCATCGGCAGACCACCCGCACCCAGTGCGATGTCCAGCGACAGGGAGCCGGTAGAAATGGTTTCTACATCCATCGAGCGGTCTTCACCCAGACGCATGATGGAGCCTTTACCAAATTGTTTTTCAATCTGGCCCAGTGCGGCAGCTAAAGCCTTCTGTTTGTTCTCGTCGATCGCCATTTACACTCCTAATCATGCCGGGTGAGCAAACACTGGCTGTGTCCGCCCGTTCTGTTGCCAATAATTATACTGTATAATCATACAGTATCAAGCCTAATTTATCAGAAATTGATCAAGCAGCGTCTGCAGCGCCCACGCCACCGACTGACGCCGTACCGCCTCACGATCGCCAGTAAAAACACAGCGTTGCGTGAGAATGCGCGCCGGTCCGGCAAGGGCAAACCAGACGGTGCCCACCGGCTTATCCGGGCTGCCGCCGCCGGGTCCGGCAATTCCACTGACCGCGATCCCGTAGGGCGCCTGCGCCGCCTGGCATGCACCTGTCACCATCTCACGCACTGTCTGCTCACTCACCGCACCGTAACGCGCGAGCGTCGCTGCCTGTACCCCTGCCATCTGCTGCTTGGCACTATTACTATAGGTGACAAATCCGCGCTCAAACCAGGCAGAGCTGCCGCTGATATCAGTGAAAACTTTGGCTATCCAGCCGCCGGTACAGGACTCAACCGTCGTCACGCTGGCGTGCCGCGCGATCAGTTTTTCGCCGATCTGATGGCTTAACTGCTGCAGCTGTTCATCATTCATCGCTTTTTCCTTTTGCGGCGCAACGATAGCAGTAAATGGAGCGGCTGACGGGGCTTTTCAACCAGCGGCAGCGAAATTTGCGGCCCCGCTTCCGCTGCCGCTGGCCTGATTTATTCCCATCCTGAACGGATGCGGGAAAGCGCACAGGAGGGTGCCGCCGCTGCCTGCCGGATTAGCCAGCGTCAGCGCCGCCTGATCAATCATAGTCGTTATCTGCGCCAGGCAGGCGCGGGCGTTTAGCCGCGAGTGAGACTGAAGCTATTGTCAGAGAGAATGGTGCAATGAGAACCGAAAGCGTGGAGCGTAAATACGCGCACAAGGAAAAGCAGGACGGCCTGTGCCGTCCGGCTGTCAGCTCTTCTTCACAAACTCAGATTTGAGTTTCATCGGGCCAAAGCCCTCAATTTTGCAGTCGATATTGTGATCGCCTTCGACCAGACGAATACTTTTGACTTTGGTACCGATTTTCAGCACCGAAGAGCTGCCTTTCACCTTTAAATCTTTGACTACGGTGACGCTGTCGCCATCTGCCAGTACGTTGCCATTAGCATCACGTACCAGCAGCGTATCGCCTGCTTCCGCACCGCTGGCCGACCAGATATGGCCACACGACGGACAGTTCAGGTTGTCGCCATCCTGCCAGGTGTAATCAGCCTGACACAGCGGACAGGCGGGTAAATGTTCCATGAGTGCTCCTGATAATCTGCATGCGGTGAAACGGCACCGCAAAGAGGGTGCCATCTTATATCCTCACACTTTATAAGGACAGTACTAAAGCAGATTACCCTGACGCGCTTTGGCAACCGCGTCTCCCAGCTGCCACACCGCCATGGCGTAGTGCGTGCTGTGGTTATAACGCGTAATCACATAGAAATTAGGCAGACCGTACCAGTACTGATAGCTGGTGCCGAGATCGAGCCGCAACAGGCTGGCTTCATTGTTACCGTCCAGTGAGCCCTGCGGTGTCAGACCGCTAGCGGCCAGCGTGGCAACCGGATAACGCGTCTTGAAGCCATTCTCCAGCACGGGTGCCTGCCCACTGGCCGGGACAGCGACCGACTCACCGCTGCGCCAGCCGTGCGCTTTAAAATAGTTTGCTACGCTGCCAATCGCATCAACCGGATCCCAGAGGTTAGTATGGCCATCTCCGTTAAAATCCACGGCGTACTCTTTATAGGATGAGGGCATAAACTGGCCATAGCCCATTGCCCCGGCAAACGATCCGCGCAGATCCAGCGGATCATCCTGCTCGGTGCGTGCCATCAGCAGAAACGTTTCCAGCTCGCTGCTGAAATAGGCGGCGCGACGCGGATAGTTGAAGGAGAGCGTCGCCAGCGCGTCCAGCAGACGCGTTTTGCCCATTACCCGACCCCAGCGCGTCTCAACGCCGATGATGCCCACAATAATTTCCGGTGGTACGCCATAAACCTGCTGCGCCCGCTGCAGAGCATCCTCATACTGATTCCAGAACGCTACGCCATTCTGTACGTTATCGGGCGTTATGAATTTTTTCCGGTAGCGCAGCCAGGCACCGTTTGGCCCTGCGGGCGGCGTATAGCTCGGCGCCTGCTGATCCATCAGGCGCAGCACGTAATCAAGCCTTTTTGCCTGGCCGATAACCGCATGCAGCTGATCGCGGTCGAAACCGTGCTTCGCTACCATCTGATCGATAAACTGCTCCGCCGCCGGGTTGCCGGCAAAGTCACCAAACATCGGCTGAACCGCATGCGAAGTGTCCAGCAGAAAGCCACCTTTAGGCGCCGGCACAACATCGCCTTGCTGGTGAGAAGCAGGCTTACTGCTGCAGGCAGCAAGCAGGAAAAAGAACGGAATGAGGGCAACCTTAATACGCATTAGATATCCATAAGCGAGCAAAAAACCTAAACGCTTATGGTAGACGTTCAGCGCATTGACGGACAGAATAATGTCGTAACTTTACGCGCTGCGTGCGCCCCCTCAACGCGAGGTTGCGCACGCAACAGGTTCAGGGTACCAGCAGCACTTTGATCGATTCACGACCTGATGCCATCGCAAAGCCCTGCTCCCACTCCGCCAGCGGAAAACTGTGCGTGACAATGCCTTCTGCGGTGAACCATTTTTTCTCAAAAAAGCTGATGACTGTTTCATAACAGTGCGGGCCAAGGTGCGAGCCGCGCACATCCAGCTCTTTGCGGTCGCCGATAATTGACCAGTCCACCGTGGCAGGCTTGCCAAAGACGCTGAACTCGACATAGCGGCCCATGCGCCGGATCATCTGCAGTCCCTGATTAACCGCCAGCGGGTTGCCGGTCGCCTCTATATAGATATCACAGCCGTAGCCGTCAGTGAGTTTGCGCACCTCCGCATCCACATCCTGCTCCAGCGGGTTGAAAACCAGATCGGCTCCCAGCTTTTTCGCCAGCGCCAGACGTTCCGGAATGGTATCCAGCACAATAAACAGTTTGGGATTTTTCAGTCGGATAGCCTGAATCATGCCGGTACCAAGCGGGCCGGCACCCGCCAGCACCACCACATCATTGAATTCAATCGCCGCGCGATTCACCGCGTGAACGGCACAGGCGAATGGCTCAATCAGCGCACACTCTTCGTGCGTCAGCGTATCAGGGATTTTATGTACCCGGCTGTTGGCTTTAAACAGCATATATTCGGTCATGCCGCCATCAGAGTCCTGCGTCTGAAAGCCGTAGATATCATGCTTTTCGCACATCCAGTATTTGCCATCTTTGCAGAAGCGGCACTGAGTACAGGGAATGATCTGCTCAGCGATTACGCGGTCACCAGGCGACACGCCAAAATGCTCCAGCGCGCCTTCGCCATACCCCACTACCGTGCCATAAAACTCGTGCCCTACCACCACGGGCGTTTTAACCCAGGCTTTTTCCGGATTGCCGTCTCCCCAGTACATGGGCGCCCCGTGCCAGCAGTGGACGTCAGAGGCGCAGATACCACACGCCCCGACTTTTACCAGCAGCTCACGTGCTTTCGGCTCAGGAAGCGGTAACGTTTCCAGGCGATAATCGCGCGGGCCGTAGTTCACCAGGCTTTTGATCTGTTGCGGCAGAATATTCATAGCATATCCTTTTCGATAAATGTTAACGTCAACATTGAATGATATAGAGATGACCCGCAGGTCATCTTAACGGTGTGCTTTACGCTTAACGGAACTCAGCCAGATTGCGCCCAGAATGATCCCGCCTTTAATCACAATCTGCACATAAGGTGAAACGCCCATCAGATTCAGACCATTGTTGAGAATGCCGAGCATCATCGCGCCCACTAATGTGCCAAGAATGGCGCCTTTTCCGCCGGCTATTGCCGCTCCACCCAGCACCACAGCAGCGATCGCATCCAGCTCAAAACCATTACCGGCGTTTGGCTGCCCGCTCATCAGACGCGAACTGAGCACAATGCCGGCCACGGCCGCCGTGAGTCCGCTGATGATATAGACCCAGAGCTTGGTGCGGGAGACGCGGATACCACTCAGGCGCGCAGCCTCTTCATTGCCACCGAGGGCGTAGACGTGGCGACCAAAGGGTTTCTGGTGCAGTAAGATCCACGCCAGTAAATAGACCACCAGCATGATTAAAATAGGCACCTGAATACCCAGCAGGCTGGCACGGCCAAACATCATGAAGCTTTCCGGCAGGCCGGAAATGGGATACCCCCCGGTATACATCAGCGCCAGTCCCCGTGCGATCCCCATACTGGCGAGCGTAACGATAATAGGCGGCATACGCAGCCAGGCGATACAGCCGCCATTTAAAGCGCCAAAGCCCATACCGATCAGTAATCCGGCCAGCACCGCCAGCGGCATCGGAATACCCGCCACCATCAGACCAGCAGCAACGGTACCGGAAAGCGCCATTACCGATCCTACCGACAGATCAATCCCGCCGGTTAAAATGGCACAGGTCATTCCCACAGCAATAATGGCGTTGATAGAGACCTGACGCGCCACGTTACTGAGGTTGTTCGCCGTCAGAAAGCTGTCGTTGAGAAAAATCATCACAATAAACAGCAGCACAAAACCCACAAACGGCAGAAAGGCGGGATGATGCAGGCATCGATCAAGCCGGCCGCGCCTGCGCGACGTTTGTGACAGCATGGAATTAGACAGAATACTCATGATGCGTTCCCCGTAGCGTGTAGCATGATGGTCTCAGCGTTGATTGCGGTATCGTGAAGCTCCTGCGCGATGTGTCCGTTGCGAAACACCAGCACCCGGTGGCAGAGGCCAATAATCTCCGGCAGCTCAGAAGAGATGACGATGATGGCGATGCCTTTACGCGTCAGCTGCTGCATCAGCTGATAAATTTCCATTTTTGCGCCCACATCGATACCGCGTGTGGGCTCGTCAAAAATCAGCACCTTACAGTCATTGTTCAGCCAGCGCGCAATGACCACCTTTTGCTGATTGCCGCCGCTAAGCGTATTGACCTCCTGCTCCGCTGACGGCGTCTTCACGCCAACCCTGCGGATAAGATCGCTGACCACTTCACGCTCGCGCACATGGTGCAGAAATCCGCCGTGGGTGATCTGCCGGTTCAGGGTAATGTTATGCGCGACGCTAAACGGCAGTACCAGCCCTTCGGTTTTCCGGTTTTCCGGCAGCAGCCCAATCCCCTGCTCTAAAGCATCGGCCGGACTGCGCAGCCGCAGCGGCTCGCCATTCAGCCGCACCTGCTTTTGCCAGCACGCCTGCGCCCCCAGCATCGCGCAGGCGGTTTCAGTGCGGCCCGACCCCACCAGCCCGGCAAAGCCGAGAATCTCTCCAGGCCAGAGCTGAAAGGCGTCTGCCGGCCCCTGACGCTGGCGCTGCAGGTTAACCTCGAGCAGCGGTAGCGTTGCCGCCGGTAGCGGCAGCTTGTCGGGAAAATGCTGTGCTACCTGACGGCCCACCATCATTTTTACCAGCTGCTCGCTGCTGCATTCGCTCACCGGGATGGTGCCAACATAGCCTCCGTCACGCAGTACCGTAATGGTGTCGCACACGGCAAAGATCTCCTCCAGATGATGCGAGATGAACAGCATGCCCACCCCCTGCTGTCGCAGGTCGCGCATCACCCGGAACAGATGCTCAGCTTCACCCGGCGTCAGCGTCGCCGTAGGTTCATCCAGGATCAGGATCCGTGCATCCAGCGCCAGCGCTTTGGCAATCTCAACAAATTGCTGCTGCGCCACGCTGAGATGCGTCACTGCAAGGTCCGGATCGAGCTCAACCCCCAGTCGCGCCAGCAGCGCCAGCGTACGATCACGCATCGTCTTGCGATCCAGCCATCCCCAGCGGGTACGCTGTTCGCGATTCAGAAAGATATTCTCTACTGCATTAAGGCCGGGTATCAGCGAGAACTCCTGAAAGACAATCCCCACGCCGGCTGTTATCGCCTGACGATAGCCAGCGAACTGCTGTGGCCGATCGTTGATACAGATCTCGCCGCTGTCAGGCTGATAAATTCCGCTCAGAATCTTCATCAGCGTGGATTTACCCGCTCCGTTTTCACCGAGCAGCGCATGAATTTCACCGGCTTGCAGCGTCAGATTAATGTTATTTAACGCGCGTACGCCTGGAAATGATTTACTGATTCCGTTGAGTTGCAGTAACGGCATGACAGCGCCTCCCCGGAGTGATTACCAGCTAAAGCCGCTGGCGTTCTCTTTCGTGATCAGTTTTACATCAAGCGGTACCGCAGCCGGCACCTGACTTCCCCAGTGCTTCGCCATCGCTACACCCAGCCCCAGCCGTACCATGTCGCGTGGGAACTGCGCAGAGGTGGCAATAAACGGCGAGCCCGCTTTTTCAATCTCTTTAACCGCTTCCGGCTGACCATCGACGCTGACCAGTTTCACATCTGCGCCATTAGCCTGAATCGCCGCCAGGGCCCCAAGCGCACCGGTATCATTGACGCTAAATATGCCTGCCAGATCCGGTGCCGCCTGCAGCATATTCTCGGTAACGCTCAGTGCGGTATCGCGCTCCTGCTTGCCGTTCTGACGGTTAACGATTTTGATGCCGGGATACTTCTTCATCGCATCTTCAAACCCTTTGACGCGTTCAATAATCGGCACTACCGGAATACCATCAAGAATGGCGACTTTACCTTTACCGCCCAGCGCTTTGGCCAGAAACTCTCCGGCCTGCAGGCCGGCATCATAATTTTTAGAGCCGACAAAGGAATCGATAGGGCCTTTGGCCTGAGCGTCAATCGCTACCACCACCACTCCCGCTTTTTTCGCCTCATTAACTGCGTTTTCAACACCATTGGTATCTGCCGGATTAATCAGCAGAATGTCGACTTTTTTCTGCAGCATGTCTTCAATGTCGTTGATCTGCTTTGAAACATCATGACGGGCATCTGCCTCAATAACCGTGGCCCCCATGCTGCCGGCGGCGTCCTTGAGCGCTTCCTGCATCGTGACAAAATAGGGATTATTCATTTCCTGGAAGGACATGCCGATGGTCAGCGGTTTTGCTATTGCTAACGCAGATGCCAGCATTAAAGGGGTTGTTACGCAGAGCGCCAGCAGGGTATTCAGTTTGCCTTTCATAGTTTTCTCCGGGTCTTTTCAGTTAACTGCTTGTCGTCGTTACGAAATAAAGCCGGTACACGAAACACTGCGCAACCACACCTGAAATGTTGACGTTAACATAGGAGCAAAAACGTCTTATCTGCCAGGAATACGCCCTGTGAGGATGAATAAATTCATTCCGCCAGAAGTGAGATCAAAATTTAAACACCAGGAATGACAACGTCAACATCCGCTGACGAGCAAGTTTGAGATTCTTGCGGCATGTCACATCTTCTTAACATCGCTTTCAGTGCTGTTACAGAAAAAACCACCAGGCATCTGAAACTAAAGGTTTTTCAGGAAGCCATTGATCATCACGCGGGTTTCATAGGGGCGGCCCTCAATGGCAGAGATGATATTTTCTGACACTACCCGCGCCCACTGCCCGGTATCATGGGCGACATAAGGAATAATCTGATTAAAATCGTCGGCACAGGGGACTTCATCGACAGAGATAAAGCGGGTGTCATGCATCCCCCACTTATTGGCCAGAGCGATCGCCGCCAGCGTGATCATGCCATTTAATCCCACGATGGCATCGTAGCGTTCAGTAGTGGTAGAGAACCATGACTGGATCATCGCCTTAGCGTGTTCGTAACGGTAGTCGGTATAAAGCGCGTGCAGATTAACATGCGCATTAATACCGCTACGGATACCGGCAATACGCTGCTGTGTGATATGGGAATGTTCACTGCCGCCGATCACCAGCACATTACGATATTCTTTTTTCATTATCGCGTCTGCGACCAGTTCACCGGCACGACTGTTGTTGATATAAACTGCCGGCAGCGAAGTATCAAACTGACGATCCAGCTGGATAAGCTGGCTCGAAGAGTGACGCACCACGTCAATATGGCTTTTGTCGTAGCGGTCAGAATCCTCTACCACCGACAGAATAATCCCTGCCGCTTTGTAACTGACCAGCGTCTGCAGCGCGCGCGCCTCAATCTGCCGGTTACCGTTCGTGGTAAAGAACATGACCGAATAGCCTTTAGCATCTGACAGACGGCACACCTCTTTAATGATGTGGGAATAGACAATATTGAAGGTGTCGTCGGTGACCACGCCAATAATACGGCTCTGGCTGGCCTTGATAGTGCGGGCAAAGGCGTTGGGAACATAGTTAAGCTTGCGCGCGGCGGCAAGGATCCGCTCGCGCGTTTCGGGTTTAACCTTATCAGGCGCAGTAAACACGCGCGAAACGGTGATATTGGTTACGCCTGCAATCTGCGCAATATCTTTAATGGTGGCCGCTTTGGTGCTTTTTCGGGTCATAACATTCGCTATCGGCAGTATCAGCAAGAGTAACGCGATGGTAGCAGCTTTAATGAAATGTTGACGATGACATTTTACGTGCTCAGTGCAGAAACAGGGCCGGCGTAGTGTGCAATTCTGAAGCGCCCCGAAGAAACAGCCCTGTGCGCCGGTTTTCCTGCTATACAGACTTCGTTATCATAATCAGCACACAGTCGTGAACACATTCAGGTTAATGGCCGCCCTTCAGCTATCATCGGGCAACAAGTTGAGCCTTAAACGGGTTTTACGCCGTAATACAGCGCTGAAAGGCAGATAAATGATAATCAACATCATGTATCGCGCTGCTTATGTTTAAACATGGAAACCCTAATACTATGAGTACATTAGAGAATATCAGCGCTCACACGCCAATGATGCAGCAGTATCTGCGCCTGAAAGCCGATCATCCTGACATCCTGCTTTTTTACCGTATGGGCGATTTCTACGAGCTGTTCTTTGATGACGCAAAACGCGCCTCGCAGCTGCTGGAAATCTCCCTGACCAAACGTGGCGCCTCCGCTGGCGAGCCGATTCCAATGGCGGGTGTGCCCTATCACGCCGTAGAGGGCTACCTGGCAAAGCTGGTGCAGCTGGGCGAGTCGGTGGCGATTTGCGAACAGATCGGCGATCCGGCGCTGAGCAAAGGGCCGGTTGAGCGCAAGGTGGTGCGGATTGTTACCCCCGGCACTATCAGCGATGAGGCGCTGCTGCAGGAGCGCCAGGATAACCTGCTGGCTGCTATCTTCCAGAGCCAGCGCGGCTTTGGTTACGCCACGCTGGATATTAGCTCCGGGCGTTTCCGCCTGAGCGAACCGGGCGATGCTGAAACCATGGCCGCTGAGCTGCAGCGCACCAATCCCGCCGAGCTGCTCTACCCTGAAGACCTGCAGGCAATGTCACTGATCGATCAGCGCCGCGGGCTGCGGCGGCGTCCGCTGTGGGAGTTTGAGATCGATACCGCGCGCCAGCAGCTGAATCTGCAGTTTGGCACGCGCGACCTCAGCGGGTTTGGCGTGGAGCAGGCGCATCTGGGGCTGCGGGCAGCGGGCTGTCTGTTGCAGTACGCTAAAGATACCCAGCGCACCACCCTGCCGCACATCCGTTCTCTGAGTATGGAGCGCCAGCAGGACAGCGTAATCATGGACGCAGCCACGCGCCGGAACCTTGAAATCACGCAAAACCTGGCCGGCGGAATCGATAACACGCTGGCGGCAGTACTGGACAAAACCGTCACGCCCATGGGCAGCCGCATGCTGAAGCGCTGGCTGCACATGCCGCTGCGCGATATTGCGGTGATCACCCGACGTCAGGATGCCATTGCAGAACTGCAGTCGCTGAGCGACGCGCTGCAGCCGGTACTGCGCCAGGTCGGCGATCTGGAGCGCATACTGGCACGCCTGGCGCTGCGCACTGCCCGCCCGCGCGATCTGGCGCGCATGCGGCATGCGTTTCAGCAGCTGCCGGAAATCAATCAGCTGCTGACCGGCGCAGAGGCCGGGCAGCTGGTCACTCTGCGCACGCAGATGGGCGAATTTGCTGAGCTGCGCACGCTGCTGGAGCAGGCGATCATTGAATCACCGCCGGTACTGGTCCGTGACGGCGGCGTCATTGCGCCGGGCTATAACGCTGAACTCGATGAGTGGCGGGCGCTGGCCGATGGTGCCAGTGACTATCTCGACCGGCTGGAGATCCGCGAGCGGGAAAAACTGGGGCTGGATACGCTGAAAGTCGGCTTTAATGCGGTGCACGGTTACTATATTCAGGTCAGCCGTGGGCAGAGTCACCTGGTGCCCATCCACTATGTTCGTCGCCAGACGCTGAAAAACGCTGAGCGCTACATTATCCCTGAGCTGAAAGAGTATGAAGATAAAGTTCTGACCTCCAAAGGCAAGGCGCTGGCGCTGGAAAAAGGCCTCTATGAAGAGCTGTTCGATCGCCTGCTGCCGCATCTGGAAGCGCTGCAGCTGAGCGCGGCCGCGCTGGCCGAGCTGGATGTACTCGCCAGCCTGGCAGAGCGCGCCTGGACGCTGAACTACTGCCGGCCGGTGCTGCAGGAGAAAGCGGGGATCCGCATTACCGCAGGCCGGCATCCGGTGGTTGAACAGGTGCTGAAAGAGCCCTTTATTGCCAACCCACTCTCGCTGTCGATGCAGCGGCGCATGCTGATTATCACCGGACCCAATATGGGCGGTAAAAGCACCTATATGCGCCAGACCGCGCTAATAGCGCTGATGGCGTGGATCGGCAGTTTTGTGCCGGCTGAAGAGGTGGTGATCGGCCCGGTGGATCGTATCTTTACCCGCGTCGGCGCAGCAGACGACCTCGCCTCCGGCCGCTCCACGTTTATGGTTGAGATGACAGAAACCGCAAACATTCTGCATAACGCTACGGAAAATAGTCTGGTACTGATGGATGAGATAGGCCGCGGGACCTCAACCTATGATGGTCTGTCCCTTGCCTGGGCGTGCGCCGAAAATCTTGCCAGCCGGATTAAAGCGATGACGCTGTTTGCCACCCATTATTTCGAGCTGACCACGCTGCCGGAAAAAATGGAGGGCGTCGTGAATGTTCATCTGGATGCGGTTGAACATGGCGATACTATCGCATTTATGCACAGCGTGCAGGAGGGTGCCGCCAGCAAGAGCTATGGCCTGGCGGTAGCGGCGCTGGCAGGCGTGCCTAAAGAAGTGATCAAACGCGCGCGGCAGAAGCTGAAAGAGCTGGAGACGATCTCCATGAGTCAGAGCGCTTCGTCAACCGGAGGAGCGCAGCTGCCACTGCTGGTGGCAGAAACCTCACCCGCAACAGATGCGCTGGAAGCGCTGGATCCTGACAGCCTGACGCCAAAACAGGCGCTGGAGTGGATCTACCGGCTGAAAAGCCTGGTCTGATACACGGGCAAAAAAAAACGGTGACCTGACAGGTCACCGTTTTTGCTGCTGATTATGGCTTATTCACGAAACAGTGCTTCGATATTGAGGCCCTGTGTCTGCAGGATTTCCCGCAGGCGACGCAGCCCTTCAACCTGAATCTGACGAACGCGTTCACGGGTTAACCCGATTTCACGACCCACATCTTCCAGGGTTGCCGCTTCATAGCCTAACAGGCCGAAACGACGCGCCAGCACTTCACGCTGCTTGGCATTGAGTTCAAACAGCCACTTAACGATGCTCTGTTTCATGTCATCGTCCTGCGTGGTGTCTTCCGGACCGTTGTCTTTTTCATCGGCCAGGATGTCCAGCAGCGCTTTTTCGGAATCACCACCCAGCGGGGTGTCAACCGAGGTAATACGTTCATTGAGACGCAGCATACGGCTTACGTCATCAACTGGCTTATCCAGCTGCTCGGCAATCTCTTCCGCACTCGGCTCATGATCGAGCTTGTGTGAAAGTTCACGCGCGGTACGCAGATAAACGTTCAGCTCTTTAACAATATGAATCGGCAGGCGAATTGTACGGGTTTGGTTCATGATAGCCCGTTCAATAGTCTGACGAATCCACCAGGTAGCGTACGTTGAAAAACGGAACCCGCGCTCCGGGTCAAATTTTTCTACGGCACGAATCAGGCCAAGGTTACCCTCTTCAATCAGGTCCAGCAGGGCCAGACCACGATTGCTGTAACGACGGGCAATCTTCACTACCAGGCGTAAGTTACTTTCAATCATGCGGCGGCGAGAAGGAATATCGCCTCGTAAAGCACGACGCGCAAAGAAGACTTCTTCTTCTGCCGTCAGCAACGGAGAATAACCGATCTCTCCGAGGTAGAGCTGCGTCGCATCCAGTACTCGTTGCGTCGCACCCTGTGACAACAGCTCTTCTTCTGCTACTTCGCTATCACCAGGTTCGTTCTCAACAAGAGCTTTCTCATCGAAAACTTCAGCTCCGTTCTCCTCGAATTCCGCATCTTCATGTAACTCATTAACTTTCAGCGTATTCTGGTTCATAAGCGGCTCCTACCCGTGATCCAAGGGCAGAACACCAAAGGTTCTGCCGGATTATCGCTGCGGTAAATAACGCAACGGATTTACGGATTTCCCCTTGTAACGAATTTCAAAATGCAATCTAACTGAACTGGTACCGGTGCTACCCATGGTAGCTATCTTTTGCCCCGCCTTAACTTCCTGTTGTTCCCGGACCAGCATTGTATCGTTGTGGGCGTAGGCGCTCAGATAATCATCGTTATGCTTAACGATGATCAAATTACCGTACCCGCGCAACGCGTTACCTGCGTACACCACCCTTCCCGATGCGGTAGCGACAACAGATTGTCCGCGAGACCCGGCGATATCGATACCTTTGTTTCCGCCTTCCGCAGCAGAGAAGTTATCGATGATCTTGCCATCAGTCGGCCAGCGCCAGCTCCCCACCGGGGTTGAGCTATTTGTAGTGCTGCTGACTGTAGGCGGTGCGGTAACCGGAGCTGTGGTCGTTGCCACATTAGTTGCTCCTTTCGACGGTAGCATTTTCCCACCTGTCGAACCTGAATCATCAGAATACGTAATAACAGGTTGCTGTGCAACAGCCGGGGATTTAATTTGCGTTTGAGTATTGGTTCCAGGGGTGCCGCTCTGGCTGGCATCGGCCGCTGTAATCGCATTTCCACCGGTAATTGTCTGACCGTTACCGTTGCCAACCTGGAGGGTTTGGCCGGCGCTCAGGCCGTACGGCGCGGGGATGTTGTTGCGCTGAGCCAGATCGCGGAAATCGTTGCCGGTAATCCAGGCGATATAAAACAGCGTGTCGCCACGCTTAACGGTATAGGTTTCACCGCCGTAACTGCCTTTCGGAATATTCCCGTAATTTCGGTTGTAAACAATTCGTCCGTTTTCAGTCGCTACATTATTACTGGTACTAATCATTCCGCCCGCAGGCGCGGCAGAAGGTGCATTATTGCTTAACATTCCACCTTGTGGCATAGCGGGTACCGGGGAACTCTGCCCGGCGACCATACCCCCTCCTTGTGGAGCGGCCATGCCGCCGCCCTGAGGTGTCAGCATACCGCCGCCATTACTGCTGCCGACCTGACTGATAGGCGCCTGCGTGTTATCGCCAGAGCTACAGCCAGCCAGCCAGAAACCTACCAGTGAGACTGCCGCCAGACGGCGTAATTGAAATGCGGTGCTTCCTGTGCTCATTGCTCCCCCGTGATGGCAATACTGGTCAGAACTCTCTTGCGGCCTGAACCGCATAATTCTCTACGCGTATGGTTTCAAACGCGCATCGGTATCGAAAAAGAGGATAGTAACAATATCACCTGCGCCATGCCACGCCGGGATTGTGAAGAAATACGTAAGATCGCCCTTACGCCAGGTCGCCCTGCACCAGCGGAACAAAGCGTACCGGCTCGATAATCTCTTCGGTCAGCTCGCCTTTTCGGCGGCGCAGACGCTTAAGCACCTGATGGTCCTCCCCCACCGGCAGCACCATTCTGCCGCCTTCCCCGAGTTGTGCTATCAGCGCAGTCGGAATTTCAGGCGGTGCCGCGGTAACAATGATGGCATCAAACGGCCCGCGCGCGGGCCAGCCGAGCCAGCCGTCGCCGTGCCGGGTAGAGATGTTGTGCAGGTCGAGCTGTTTCAGACGGCGCTTAGCCTGCCACTGCAGCCCTTTGATGCGCTCAACGGAGCAGACGTGATCGACCAGGTGCGCGAGAATCGCGGTCTGATAGCCGGAGCCGGTACCAATTTCCAGCACGCGTGAGTGCGGGTCCAGCTCCAGCAGCGCGGTCATACGCGCCACCATATAGGGCTGAGAAATGGTCTGTCCGCTGCCGATGGGGAGTGCCGTGTTGTCCCACGCCTTGTGCTCAAAGGCTTCATCTACAAAGCGCTCCCGCGGTACATCGGCAATCGCCTGCAGCAGACGCTCATCAGTAATGCCCTGCGCCCGCAGCTGGGCTAACAGCGTGTCGATGCGCCGGTTTATCATGCCAGTGAGACCTCTGCCTGCAGCAGCCAGTCCTGCAGAACGCTCTGCGCGGGGTGGGCGGTGAGATCGACATGCAGCGCCGTCAGCGAAACATAGCCGGCGTCAACGGCAGCAAAATCGGTGTCAGGTCCGGCATCAAGCTGGTCACCAGGTGGACCGATCCAGTAGAGCGGCTGGCCGCGTGGATCTTCAGTGCAAATCACCTGATCCGCCGGGTGGCGGCTGCCGCAGCGCGTAACGCGAAAGCCTTTAATCTGCGCCAGCGGTAAATCGGGCACATTAATATTGAGGATGCGTCCGGTGCGCAGCGGTGCCCGGGAGAGCGCGCGCAGCAGCACACAGGTTACGGCTGCAGCAGTGTCATAATGCGTATGGCCATTCAGCGACACCGCAAGCGCCGGCAGGCCGAGATGCCGGCCCTCCATCGCAGCCGCGACGGTACCGGAATAGATGACATCATCGCCCAGATTGGGGCCGGCATTGATGCCTGAAACCACAATGTCGGGACGCGGCTGCATCAGCTTATTCACGCCAAGAAAGACGCAATCGGTGGGCGTGCCCATCTGTACAGCGATATCGCCGCTGGCATGCGTAAAGGTACGCAGCGGCGTTTCCAGCGTCAGCGAATTAGAGGCGCCGCTGCGGTTGCGGTCAGGTGCCACCACCTGGACCTCAGCAAATTCCCGCAGCGCATGCGCCAGCGTCTGAATGCCAGGCGCATGGATTCCATCATCGTTACTGAGCAATATCCGCATCTGTTTCTGACCTTTGTTCATTAACCGGTCCCCGCCAGCCTGTGCCGGCGGTGCGAAAAATCGGGCGCAACTACGCCAGTGGCCGGTGAGACAGGGATAGGTGCATTCTAGCGATGAGGCGCAGGAAGTGGTAGACGTAAATCGCGATACAGAGAGGGTTTGTCAGTGCAGTGGTCAGAACCCGGCCAGCGGCCGGGTGGAATAATGCGCCGGAGGTCAGCGCAAGGGAACCAGCACTACTCGTCGCCGAGCGGTGCCGCAGCGCCGTTGCTCAGCAGCTCGCGCACCAGGCTAGTAGCGAAGCTGCCGGCGGGCAGCCAGAACTGCAGCGCCAGCGTGGCGTCATCCTGCCACTGCCACTGCAGATTGTCTGGCACTACCAGCATGGCGCGGCGGGCGGCATCAACCCGTTCACGCGTCAGCAGCGTCAGCAGGGCTGGCGATTGCGCCAGCTGCTGCTGCTCAAATGAGGCGACTTCACCTTGTGTGCCCGCTTCACCCCGTCCCGCCAGCGGTGCCGTGATGCGCAGCTCATGCGCGGCCACGCGCTGCTGCAGCACCGGCAGCTCATCGGCGGCAGCCACAAACCAGCTGCCGCGTCCGGCGAGCTGCAATGCATCGCCTGCCTGCACCTGCTGCAGCGAACCGTCGCGCTGCAGACGCGCGCTGGTTACCTGATTAAACAGATAGCTGCGCGCGGCTGACAGCAGCAGACTTTTCATGTTGCGATCGCGCGGATGAAACTGCTCTTCTGCCCAGCGCTGCGCTTGCTGAAGATTATTACCGCCGCGGCCAAAGCGCTGCTCGCCAAAATAGTTGGGCACGCCCTGCGTCTGGATCTGCTGCAGGCGTGCGTCAACGTCTGCACGGTCAGACACGTCGCGGATCACCAGACGAAAGGCATTTCCTGCCAGCGCGCCGGTCCGCAGCTTACGCCTGTGCCGGATCACCTGCAGGATCTCAACCCCTTCAAGGTGAAAGCCGCTCATGACCGGCATTGCATTACCCGGCAGGCGAAAACAGAGCGTCTGTTCAGTCACGGCGTGGCGGTCTTTCATGCCGGCATAGCTCAGGTCGCGCGCCGGCACCCCCAGATACTTTGCCAGGGCTTCAGCAACAAACCGCGTGTTGCAGCCGGTTTTACGGATGCGCACCAGCAGCTGCTCGCCGTCACCGTCATAGGGATAACCGAGATCTTCGATCACCACAAAATCATCCGGACGCGCTTTAATGATGCCAGTGGCAGCGGGCACGCCGTGCAGATAGTGCAGCTCACTCATGCGTTAGCCTTTACCAGCAGTGCCACTGCCTCGCAGGCGATACCCTCACCGCGTCCGGTAAAGCCCAGCTTTTCGGTGGTGGTGGCTTTCACGTTCACCGCATCCATGTGGCAGCCCAAATCTTCGGCGATATTGACACGCATCTGCGGCACGTGCGGCAGCATTTTAGGCGCCTGCGCGATAATCGTGACGTCAACGTTGCCAATGGCGTAGCCTTTTGCCTGAATACGGCGCCACGCCTCACGCAGCAGCCCGCGGCTGTCCGCCCCTTTAAACGCCGGATCGGTATCCGGAAAGAGCTTGCCAATATCGCCCATCGCTACCGCGCCCAGCAGGGCATCGGTCAGCGCATGCAGCGCAACGTCACCGTCGGAGTGGGCGATAAAACCGTGCTCAAACGGGATACGCATCCCGCCAATCACCAGGGGACCTTCACCGCCAAAAGCGTGAACGTCGAAGCCGTGACCGATACGCATCATGCGTTCTCCTGTCGTTGAATCTGAGTAAGGTAAAAGGCCGCCAGCGCCAGATCTTCCGGTCGCGTGACCTTGATGTTGTCGCTGCGCCCGCTGATCAGCTGCGGATGATAGCCGCAATACTCCAGCGCTGACGCCTCATCAGTAATGGTGGCACCTTCGCTGAGCGCCCGGCTCAGACAGGCAGTCAGCAGCGTATGCGGGAAAAACTGTGGCGTCAGCGCATGCCAGAGATCGTCACGTTCAACGGTATGCGCCACCGCGGTTTGGCCCGGCTCAGCGCGCTTCATGGTATCGCGTACCGGTGCGGCCAGAATGGCGCCGGTTTGAGTGTGATCCCGCGCGGCCAGCAGCCGTGCCAGGTCGTTAGCATGGAGGCACGGGCGCGCGGCGTCGTGCACCAGCACCCACGCGCTCTCTTTGATGTGCTGCAGGCCTGCCAGCACCGACTCGGCGCGGGTTGCGCCGCCGGTAACCCGCACCACGCGCGGATCGTGCGCCAGCGGCAGCGAATCAAACCAGCCGTCGTCAGCACTGACGGCGACAATAACCTGCTGCACCGCGGCGTTAGCCAGCAGGCGCGCCACGCTGTGTTCAAGCAGCGTCATGGTACCAATAGTGAGATATTGCTTGGGAAACGCCGCCTGCATGCGGCTGCCGACACCGGCAGCCGGCACGACGGCAATCACATCCGCAGCGTGAGAGTGGTGAGTCATGTTGTTATCGTTGCTGATTTTGCGCAGATTGCTGCGCATTACGTTTGTTCTGGTCTGCCACCAGGCGATAGAAAGTCTCGCCGGGTTTAATCATACCCAGCTCGCTGCGTGCGCGTTCTTCAATCGCTTCTGAACCGCCATTGAGATCGTCAATTTCGGCAAACAGCTGATCGTTTCGCGCTTTGAGTTTGGCGTTATTCGCCTGTTGTGACACCACGTCTTCGCTGACGCGTGTGTAATCATGGATACCGTTCTTGCCCAGCCACAGGGAATATTGCAACCATCCCAGTAGCGCGAGCAGCAGTAACGTCAGTTTTCCCATCCCCGCCCCCTGAAAAACGGCCCAATCATCCCATAACTTGAGTCCGGACTCCACTGCGGCAGCGAAAATGGCGCGTAAGCAGATTTATCCGGATCATTTATAGCAGGCGGACGCGGAAAACAGCAGGCAAACTTTTGTAACCAGCCGATGCGTTTGCACATCTCTGCGCTTACCAGCCGGACAGATAAGAGAACAGCAGCCAGAACAGGCAGATGACCAGCAGGCCAGTCGCAACGGCGCACCAGAACAGGTGCCCGCGCATCATCAGGCTCAGCACAATGCCGGCCAGCACCGATACCGGCAGCAGCGCGAGGAAAAAAGGCCAGGTATAGAGAAAAAAGAACAGCGTATTAGAGCCGTAGAGCAGAAAGGGGATTGCCAGCGCACACCAGTAGGCGAAAAAGCCAATGACGCCGCCGGGTAACGAAGAGCGCGGCTCTTCAGGCAAGCTGTCGTCTTTGCGTGCGAGCATGGGAGTGACGTTCTGCATAGAGATCCTGTTGACGCTAAAATGCGGCAAACCCGGTGAAGGCATTTGCCGCGTCGGTTCAGGATCTGATGATATCGCGGCGGCGCAGCAGGTCTAACAATTGGGCCGCGAGTTTTGTAACCAATTGTTCGCCATCCAGCGTGATATCAGCGGCCTCTGGCGCCTCATAGGCGCTGTCGATACCGGTGAAATTGCGCAGTTCGCCGGCGCGCGCTTTTTTATACAATCCTTTCGGATCGCGCGCTTCGCATACCGCCAGCGGCGTATCGACAAAGACCTCAACAAACTCGCCCTCGCCCAGCAGATCGCGCACCATCTGCCGTTCAGCGCGGTGCGGCGAGATGAACGCGGTCAGTACCACCAGCCCGGCATCGACCATCAGCCTGGCAACCTCACCCACGCGCCGGATATTCTCCCGGCGATCGTCATCACTGAAACCCAGGTCGCGGCACAGGCCGTGTCGCACGTTGTCACCGTCCAGCAGATAAGTGCTGACGCCAAGCTGATGCAGCGCCTGCTCCAGCGCACCCGCTACGGTGGATTTACCCGAGCCGGACAGCCCGGTAAACCACAGTACGACACCCTGATGACCATGCTGCTGCTCACGCGCCGTCCGGGTGACCGGATGGTCGTGCCACACCACGTTTTCATCATGCTGCGCCATTACGCACCGCCCAGCAGATCGCGTGCGTTCCAGTGCGGGAAGTGGCGACGTACCAGCGCATTCAGCTCCAGTTCAAAGGCGCTATAGGTACCCGCTGTAGCAGGTGCAGCGCTCTGCGGCTGATTGATCATACCAGCGCCTACGGTGACGTTGCTCAGGCGGTCAATAAAGATCATGCCGCCGGTCACCGGGTTTTGCTGATAAGGATCCAGCACCATCGGCTCATCAAAAGTGATCTCTACCAGCCCGATACCGTTCAGCGGCAGGCTGTCAACGGTGTGCGTTGCCAGGGTGTTGATCTCCACCTGATGCAGAATTTTTTCCACCCGCCCACGCGCTTTTTTACCGGCAATTTTAATTTCATAGCTCTGCCCTGGCTGCAGCGGCTGCTCCGCCATCCAGACCACGTCAACCGTAGCGGACTGTACCGCCTGCAGATCGGCATCGGCAACAACCAGCAGGTCGCCCCGGCTGATATCGATCTCATCGTTCAGCACCAGGGTAATCGCCTCCCCCGCTGCCGCTTCCGGCAGATCGCCGTCAAAGGTCACGATGCGGGCGATAGTGGACTCCACGCCAGAAGGCAGTACTTTTACCCGCTGTCCCGGTCGCACGGTACCGGACGCCAGCGTCCCGGCGTAGCCGCGGAAGTCGAGATTAGGGCGATTAACGTACTGTACCGGGAAACGCATTGGCTGGTGATCGACCACGCGCTTCAGTTCAACCGTTTCCAGCACGTCCAGCAGCGTCGGACCGCTGTACCACGGCATGGTGGTACTCGGGGTGGCGACATTGTCCCCTTCCAGCGCGGACATCGGCACAAAGCGAATATCCAGATCGCCCGGCAGCTGAGCCGCGAAGTCGAGATAATCCTGTTTGATCTGCTCAAATGTCTCCTGGCGATACTCCACCAGATCCATTTTGTTGATCGCCACCACCAGATGTTTGATGCCCAGCAGCGTAGAGATAAAGCTGTGGCGCCGGGTCTGATCCAGCACGCCTTTGCGCGCGTCGATCAGCAGAATAGCCAGATCGCAGGTTGAGGCGCCGGTGGCCATATTACGGGTGTACTGCTCGTGTCCCGGGGTATCCGCAATAATAAATTTGCGTTTTTCCGTCGAGAAGTAGCGATAAGCGACATCGATAGTAATGCCCTGCTCGCGTTCCGCCTGCAGGCCATCGACCAGCAGCGCCAGATCGAGTTTTTCACCCTGGGTACCGTGCCGTTTGCTGTCGTTATGCAGGGAAGAGAGCTGATCTTCATAAATCTGTCGCGTGTCGTGCAGCAGGCGGCCAATCAGGGTGCTCTTGCCGTCATCAACGCTGCCGCAGGTCAGGAAACGCAGCAGGCTCTTATGTTGTTGCGCCGTCAGCCAGGCTTCTACGCCACCCTGCTCGGCAATCTGTTGTGCAATAACGGTATTCATCTGCGTCTCCTTAGAAATAACCCTGGCGTTTTTTCAGTTCCATCGATCCCGCCTGGTCGCGGTCAATCATACGTCCCTGTCGTTCGCTGGTGGTGGAGACCAGCATCTCTTCGATAATCTCCGGCAGCGTCTGCGCTTCAGACTCTACAGCGCCGGTCAGCGGCCAGCAGCCCAGCGTACGGAAACGCACCATGCGCTCGATGATCTCTTCGCCTGGCTGCAGATCGATACGATCGTCATCAATCATCATCAGCATGCCGTCGCGCTCCAGAACCGGGCGCGGCGCAGCAAGGTAGAGCGGCACGATGTCGATGTTTTCCAGGAAGATATACTGCCAGATATCGAGTTCGGTCCAGTTAGAGAGCGGGAATACGCGAATGCTTTCGCCCTTGTTGATCTGGCCGTTGTAGTTATGCCACAGCTCAGGGCGCTGATTTTTAGGATCCCAGCGATGAAAACGGTCGCGGAAAGAGTAGATGCGCTCTTTCGCACGCGACTTCTCTTCATCACGACGCGCGCCACCAAAGGCGGCATCAAAACCGTACTTGTTCAGCGCCTGCTTCAGTCCTTCCGTCTTCATAATATCGGTGTGTTTGGCGCTGCCGTGGACAAACGGGTTAATCCCCATCGCCACGCCTTCCGGATTACGGTGCACCAGCAGCTCGGCACCCATGTTTTTCACCGTGCGATCGCGGAACTCATACATTTCGCGGAATTTCCAGCCGGTATCAACATGCAGCAGAGGAAACGGCAGCGTTCCCGGGAAGAATGCTTTACGCGCCAGGTGGAGCATCACCGAAGAGTCTTTACCGATGGAGTACATCATCACCGGATTGCTGAACTCGGCCGCCACCTCGCGGATGATATGGATACTCTCTGCTTCCAGCTGACGCAGATGAGTAAGACGATTTTGGTCCATAGTTTTTCCTCAAGCCAAATTGACAACGGCGGACTCGCGAGCCCCCTGCTGTGCAGAATGTTGAAACCAGGCTAATTGCCCGTGCAAGTTCACCACTTCGCCAATCACTAACAGCGCAGGCGTCGGCGCGGCGGCTGCCAGCACCTCAAGTTGATTCAGGGTTCCGGTCAGCACCTGCTGATCCTGACGCGTGCCGCGCCCGATTACCGCCACGGGCGTTAGCGGATCGCGGCCGTGGTCAATCAGTCCGGCGGCAATCTCTGCTGCTTTGACGGTGCCCATATAGATAGCCAGCGTCTGGCGCGCACGCGCCAGTGATGGCCAGTCAATGCCATCGCCGTCGGCGCGGCAGTGACCGGTAATAAACATCACACTCTGGGCATGATCGCGGTGCGTCAGCGGGATGCCTGCGTAGGCGGTCGCGCCTGCGGCAGCGGTAATGCCTGGCACCACCTGGAACGGAATGCCTGCCGCTTTCGCCGCCTGCAGCTCTTCACCGCCGCGGCCAAAGATAAAGGGGTCGCCGCCTTTCAGCCGCACCACGCGCTTGCCCTGCAGCGCCAGCGATACCAGCAGCTGGTTGGTCTCTTCCTGCGGCACCGAATGGGCACCGGCGCGTTTTCCGACGCAGATGCGATCGGCATCGCGCCGCACCAGATCCAGCACCTCATCGCTGACCAGATGGTCATACAGCACCACATCCGCCAGCTGCATCACCTGCAGGCCGCGCAGCGTCAGCAGGCCGCTGTCGCCAGGCCCTGCGCCAACCAGCGCAATTTCACCCTGGTTATCGCTGATGTGTTCCAGCTCACGATCAAGCGTCTGGCGCGCTGCGCTGACATTGCCTGCCGCCATCTGACTGGCAAACAGACCATTAAAGGCGCGCTCCCAGAAACGGCGGCGATCGGACATTTTGCGATAGCGCTGTTTGACTTTGTCGCGCCACTCTCCTGCCAGTGCGGCCATCTGGCCCAGGTTTGCCGGCAGCAGCGCTTCGATTTTTTCCCGCAGCAGCCGCGCCAGCACCGGCGCGGTGCCGCTGGATGAGATCGCAACGACCAGCGGTGAGCGATCAACAATAGAAGGGAAGATAAAGCTGCATTTAGGCTGGTCATCCACTACGTTAACCAGCTTGTGCCGCGCATTGGCGGCGTCAAATACCTGCGAATTAAGCGCGTTATCATCGGTAGCGGCAATCACCAGAAATACGCCGTCAAGCTGAGACGGCTCAAAACTGCGGGCTATCCACTCAACGGCTTGCTCTGCCTCCAGCGCCTGCAGTTCATGCCCCAGCTCGCGGGCGGCCACCAGGATGCGCGCGCCAGCCCGGCGCAGCAGTTCAATTTTACGGGCAGCGATTTCACCACCGCCGACGACCAGCACCGGACGCTGTCTGAGATCGGCAAAGAGGGGCAGATAATCCACGATAACCTTGCTAGTTTTACAATAAGTTATCGCGACTATACGTCGCGCTATTCCGCCAGATGAAATTACGATTTCGCATGAGTAGTTACCAAATGGAATATAGCGGTGGCAAAGCTGATGCGTTTTTCTGCTTAAGAACTGATTTTATAACGCTTTTTTCAGGCAGCACGATTCTGACCGCGGCCAGACGGGGATCACTTTAGGAATTAGCAGAGGTGGGCCAGAGAGGAATAAAAAAACAGGGCGAAAATTCGCCCTGTGGATCGAGGTTAGCCTTCGTGCAGACCGCACTCGCGCTTGAGGCCAAAGAAGCGCGTCTCCTCTTCAGCCATGCCCGGTTCCCATTTACGCGTGGTATGGGTGTCCCCTACTGAGAGATAGCCCTCATCCCGCAGTGGGTGATAGCTCAGGCCATGCTGTTTCAGGTACTGATGCACCTGCCGGTTATCCCAGTCGATAATAGGCAGGATCTTAAAGACACCGCGCTGGACCGCCAGCACCGGCAGACTGGCCCGGCTGCCTGACTGGTCGCGCCGCAGTCCGGCAAACCAGGTCTGCGCGCCCAGCGTGCTCAGCGCCCGGTTCATCGGTTCCACTTTATTGAGCTGGTTATACTGCTCAATGCCGTCCACGCCCTGCTCCCACAGTTTGCCGTAGCGCGCTTCCTGCCATGCAGGCGAGGTCTCCGCGCGGAAAATCTGCAGGTTAAGGTTGAGCTTTGCCGTTAACTCATCGATAAAGCGATAGGTTTCCGGGAACAGATAGCCGGTGTCGGTGAGGATCACCGGAATATCCGGCCGCTGCTGCGTGACCATATGCAGCAGCACCGCCGCCTGGATACCAAAACTGGAGGAGAGAACAAACGCTCCCGGCAGCTGTTCCAGCGCCCAGCTGACGCGCGCTTCAGCAGAGAGTTTCTCCAGCTGCACATTGCTCTCAGCCAGCGCCATAATACGATCAACTTTGCTGCCGCTGTTCAGTACGGCGAGATCGGGCAGGGTCATACAGCCTCCGCGTCCCAGAAATCACGAGCCGGATCCGTCACCGCTTTAACAATACCGGTGCGGATCGTGAAGTCACCAAAACCTTCGCCAGCCTCGCGCTCATTTGCCCAGCGCGCCACCAGTTCATCAATCGTGGCAAGAATTTCGCTCTCGGTGATATTTTCACGGTACATACGCGGAATGCGCGTACCCACCCGGTTACCGCCGAGATGCAGGTTGTAGCGGCCTGGCGCTTTGCCGACCAGTCCCAGCTCTGCCAGCAGCGCACGACCGCAGCCGTTCGGACAGCCGGTTACGCGCAATACGATATGCTCTTCGCCCACGCCGTGACGATGCATAATCTCTTCAACTTTGGTGACAAAGGACGGCAGGAAACGCTCTGCTTCTGCCATCGCCAGCGGACAGGTCGGAAACGCTACGCAGGCCATTGAGTTTTCACGCTGCGGGGTCACGCTTTCCATCAGTCCGTGCTCGCGGGCAATCGCTTCAATCTGCGCTTTCTGCGCTTCCGGCACACCGGCCACAATCAGGTTCTGATTAGCGGTGAGACGGAAATCCCCCTGGTGTACTCTGGCGATTTCGGCGATGCCGCTTTTCAGCGGACGGCCCGGATAATCAAGCAGGCGGCCATTTTCAATAAACAGCGTCAGGTGCCACTTGTTATCGATGCCTTTAACCCAGCCGATACGATCGCCGCGCGTGGTAAATTCGTACGGACGCGCCGGCGCGAAAGTCAGACCGGCACGCTTTTCCACTTCCGCTTTGAACGTCTCAACGCCCACCCGCTCAAGGGTGTATTTGGTTTTAGCGTTTTTACGATCGGTACGGTTACCCCAGTCGCGCTGCGTAGTGACGACTGCCGCCGCCACATCCAGGATCTTCTCTACCGGCAGGAAACCAAACTCACTGGCGGTACGGGCGTACGTCGCTTTATTGCCATGTTCGATAGAGAGACCGCCACCCACCAGCACATTAAAACCGACCAGCTTGCCGTGCTCGGCGATCGCAATAAAGTTAAGATCGTTGGCATGCAGATCAACATCATTGTGCGGCGGTACCACCACGGTGGTTTTAAACTTACGCGGCAGATAGGTTTCGCCAAGAATCGGCTCTTTATCTGTGGTCGCAACTTTTTCCTTATCCCACCAGATTTCCGCATAGGCGCGGGTCTGCGGCAGCAGGTGCTCAGAGAGTTTTTTCGCCCACTCGTAAGCCTCCTGATGCAGCTCTGACTCCACCGGGTTTGAGGTGCAGAGTACGTTGCGGTTGACATCATTGGCGGTCGCCAGCGCGTCGAGTCCCACTTCATGCAGCATCTGATGCGTGGGTTTCACATTCTTTTTCAGAATGCCGTGAAACTGGAACGTCTGCCGGTTCGTCAGGCGGATGCTGCCATAGAGGGTTTTTTCAGCCGCAAACTTATCAATCGCCAGCCACTGCGTCGGGGTAATGATGCCGCCCGGCAGACGGCAGCGCAGCATCATGGCGTGACGCGGCTCCAGCTTCTGCTCAGCTCGCTCAGCGCGAATATCGCGATCGTCCTGCTGATACATGCCGTGAAAGCGGATCAGCAGGAAGTTATCGCCGGTGAACCCACCGGTCAGGCCATCGTCGAGATCGTCTAAGATGGTGCCACGCAGATAGTTGCTCTCTTTTTTCAGACGCTCGGCGTCAGAAAGTTTACCTTCAACCACCAGCGGTCCAGGGTGTTTTTCGCTCATTAGTAAACGTCTCGCTGATAACGGCGCTCAATGCGCAGCTCACTCAAAAATTCATCAGCCGTTTCACGATCCATGCCGCCGTGTTCGACCACCACATCCAGTAATGCCTGCTCCACATCTTTCGCCATGCGATTCGCATCGCCACAAACGTAAAGGTGAGCGCCCTCTTCGATCCAGCGCCAGACCTCTGCGCCTTTCGCCCGGATTTTATCCTGTACATAGACTTTCTCAGCCTGATCGCGTGACCAGGCGAGATCGATATGGGTCAGCAGCCCCTGCTTAACATACTTCTGCCACTCTACCTGATAGAGAAAATCTTCGGTAAAGTGCGGGTTGCCGAAAAACAGCCAGTTTTTACCGCCGGCACCGTCATTATCACGCTGCTGCATAAACGCGCGGAACGGCGCAATACCGGTGCCCGGACCAATCATGATCACTGGTGCATCCGGATTAGCCGGCAGGCGGAAATTGTCATTATGTTCAATGAAGACGCGGATGGCGCCCTCTTCTTCCAGCCGATCGGCGAGCCAGGTTGAGGCGCCGCCACCGCGCTGACGGCCATCGATCTCATACCGCACCGCCCCCACAGTGATATGCACCTCGGTGTCGTTCTCCGCCTGGGAAGACGCAATTGAGTAAAGGCGCGGCGTCAGCGGACGCAGTAAGCCCGTCAGCTGCTCGGCATTCAGTTCAGTGGGCGCCTGGCGCACCATATCCACAATCGGGAAGCTCTGGGCATAGCTCTGCAGCTTCTGCTTATCTTCTGCCAGCGCCAGCAGCGCCTCATTGCGCGACAGCGCGGCGTAGCGCTCCACTATCTGCGGCGTGTTGACCGTGAGTTCAAACTGCGTCTGCAGCGCTTCAGTCAGCGGCAGCGTTTTGCCCTGTACCGTTACCTGCTCATCGCCTTTCAGCCACACCAGCTGCAGCAGCTCCTGCACCAGCTCAGCATCATTCTCATACCAGACGCCCAGCGCGTCGCCCGGCTGATAGCGCAGGCCGGAGTCACCGAGGTCGATTTCAATATGGCGCACATCTTTATCAGAGAGGCGGCCGGTGATTTTCTGATTCAGCGCAAAGCTGGCGGTCAGCGGCAGCTCTTTCGTGTAAGGGCTGCTGTCAACCAGGTTAACATTGCCGGTGCTGCTGGCCGCAATCTGCGCCGCAGGTGCGACCGGCACGCGCGCTTTCAGCAGATCGGTCAGCTGCAGGCGCCAGGCGCTGGCCAGCTCGCTGTATTCAACGTCGGCATCAACGCGATCCAGCAGGCGCTCTGCACCCAGCTCTGCCAGACGGCTGTCGAAATCTTTACCCGCCTGGCTGAAAAACTCGTAAGAGGTGTCGCCGAGACCAAACACGGCAAAGGCCGCGCCGTCCATTTTCGGTGCTTTCTTCGACAGCAGGAATTTATGCAGCGCGACCGCCTCTTCCGGCGGCTCACCTTCGCCCTGCGTCGAGGTGACGATAACCAGCAGCTTTTCCTGGCCAATCTGCTTGAACTTATAGTCACCGGCGTTAACCAGATTGACATTCAGCTTCGCTGCCAGCAGGTCGTCACGCAGCTGTTCTGCCAGGCGACGCGCATTGCCGGTTTGCGAAGCTGAAATCAGCGTCACGCCCGGGGTTTCCGCTGGCGGAGCAGCAGGTGCTGCAACCGCACCGGGCGTCTGGTTGACCATGCCCCAGAAGTAGCCCGAAAGCCAGGCCAGCTGAGTCGTATTGAATTCCGTGGTCGCCGCCTGTAAGCGCGCAAGTTGCTCCGGAGAGAGCGGCAGCATGGAGCCTGGGGGTGCCTGAGTCGTCATCGCGTTAAAAATTCCAGTGTCAGAAGTCCGGACCGAGAAGCGGTGGAAGAGGAGGTAGGTTACCGAGCTGTATATTAACGATTAAATAAGGGTTCGACATAATAAATAACCAAAATGACTAAGCGGTTTTTCGGGTATCAGTAACCGCCAAAAGTGGTAAATTATCCCTTTGTTAAATATGGATTTTATCTTCAGGTACCCTGCCGGATAGCGTTAAATGCGCTTTTGCGCCCCGGCGGGTGCGAAAAATCTGCTTTTGAGGTAGACTTCAGCGGTTTTTTCGTTTGAGAGTCATTATGTCTACCACGCTGTTTAAAGAGTTCCAGTTTGAAGCGGCTCACCGCTTACCTCACGTGCCTGAAGGGCACAAATGCGGTCGTCTGCACGGCCACTCCTTTCTGGTGCGACTGGAAATAACCGGTGAAGTGGATGCGTATACCGGCTGGGTTATGGATTTTGCTGAACTGAAAGCGATTTTCAGTCCGCTCTATGAGCGACTGGATCATCACTATCTGAACGATATTCCGGGTCTGGAAAATCCCACCAGTGAAGTGCTGGCGAAGTGGATCTGGGATGAGCTTAAGCCGGTGCTGCCGGTGCTGAGCGCGGTCATGATCAAAGAGACGTGTACTGCTGGCTGCGTTTACCGCGGCTGACCGGACCGGCGTTTTCCACGCTGCAGGTGCGCTGGCTGCCCTTGTCCACCCCCGTCACTTACTCATGTAAGCGCCTGAGGAGGAACGCGGTTGCTGCCTTCCTGCAACGTGGGATCACGGGTCCGCATCTGAACCGCTGTCAGACCTGAATGCATCTCCGGATCGCCTATTACTGCTGATTCATCTCTTTGTAACAATCCCCCTCTACGTTGTTGTCTCCTCTGTTAAAACTCAAGAGAATCAACAATGAACCTTGTGAAACACCTTTCCCTGCTTGCTGTTTTTATCTCTGCTTCTGCTGCCGTTCAGGCGCAAAATGTGCTCGATTTTCCCCAGCCGGAGAAGATGCCGGAAGAGTTTTACGCGGTGACAGAAATTCCGGCAGGCGGAACGATCAAATATGAAACTGATGCGAAAACCGGGTTTATTGTGGCTGACCGCTTTCAGTCGATGCCGGTCGCGTATCCGGCTAACTATGGTTCCCTGACTCAGTCACTGGGCGGCGATAACGATCCGCTGGATGTGATTTTTTACACCCGTGCGCCGTTACAGCCCGGCACGCTGATTAAGCTGCGTGCGATTGGCGTGCTGAAAATGATTGATGGCGGTGAAGTGGATGACAAAATTGTCGCCGTACCCGCCAGTAAAATCGATCCGACCTATGATGATATTAAAGAGATAAGCGATCTGCCCCGCATTGAGCAGCAGCGGCTGGAGGCTTTTTTCCGGGTGTATAAACAGTTACCGGATGGCCGTAAAAAGGTCGAACTGAACGGTTTTGAGGATGCGGCTAAAGCCAGGGCGGAGATCAAGCAGGCGTTTGACGCCTATAACGCGAAGCAGTAGCTGGCCCGGGCGCGCCCCTACCGGTATGTGCGTAGTGGACGCATTCATGCGTCCCTGGCCGATGTGCGATTTCTATCCGGGCGCCATAAATGGCGCCCCTACGGATATGTGCGTAGGGGGCGCATTGATGCGCCCCTGCTGTGAATCAGGCAATATTCAGGTACTTGTGCGTCTGCATGGAGAGCCGCCAGTTACGGGCGATGCAGGTTTCAATACAGAGCCGGGTCGCGGCATCGCCGCGGCTGATCGGCTGCAGCGCCACAATACGCGGTTTATCATCATGCAGCTCTGCCAGCAGCTCATCAAGCGCCTCCACGTCACGCTCGCGCGCCACCGGATGCTTGATCTCATCTGCGCGCGTCAGCGCCTGCAGCAGCACATCGTAGCCACCGCGCATATTCACCTTAGGTGAGACCGTAACCCAGGTCGCTGCAGAGCAGTGCACCTCATGGGTGCCGCTGGTCTCGATCTGACACTGGAATCCGTGCGCTTCCAGACCCTCTGTTAGCGGACGCAGGTCAAAAATTGCCGGTTCGCCGCCGGTGATCACCACGTGGCGCGCGCTCCAGCCCTGCCGGGCGATGGTCTCAATTAGCGTGGCCGCGTCTGCACTTCCCCAGGCATCGCTCTCCACGGTTTTGACCAGAATATCACCCAGTGAGGTCTCCCGATCCGCGCGCTTCTCCCAGGTATGTTTGGTATCACACCAGCTGCATCCCACCGGACATCCCTGTAAGCGGATAAAGATGGCCGGCACGCCGGTATAAAACCCTTCGCCCTGCAGCGTCTGGAACATTTCGTTAATCGGGTAGAACATTTTTCACTCACGTCTCTCATTCGGGGCGCAGATTATGGCAGATTTTTACTGCAGCTTCACAGCCGCTTTGTGCCCTGAAAAACAAAAAGCCCCGCTTATAGCGGGGCTTTCAGGCAAAGCGTGCTGCACGGAGCAGCACCTGCAGGCGATTACGCCTGGCCTTTCACTTCTTTCAGACCATTGAACAGTGCTTTTTCGCCCAGCGCTTCTTCAATACGGATCAGCTGGTTGTACTTAGCAACACGGTCAGAACGGCTCATGGAACCGGTTTTGATCTGGCCCGCTGCCGTACCTACCGCCAGGTCAGCGATAGTGGCATCTTCTGTCTCGCCTGAACGGTGAGAAATAACGGCCGTGTAGCCTGCATCTTTCGCCATCTTGATCGCAGCCAGCGTTTCGGTCAGAGAGCCGATCTGGTTGAATTTGATCAGGATAGAGTTCGCGATGCCTTTATCAATACCTTCCTTCAGGATTTTGGTATTGGTGACAAACAGATCGTCGCCTACCAGCTGGATTTTGTCGCCCAGCACTTTGGTCTGGTAAGCGAAGCCGTTCCAGTCAGATTCATCCAGGCCATCTTCGATAGAAACGATTGGGTACTGTTTGGTCAGATCTTCCAGGAAGTGAGTGAACTCTTCAGAAGAGAACGCTTTGTTGCCTTCGCCAGCCAGAACATATTTGCCATCTTTATAGAATTCAGACGCGGCACAGTCCATCGCCAGGGTGATATCTTTGCCCAGCTCATAGCCCGCTGCTTTTACCGCTTCAGCGATAACCGCCAGCGCTTCAGCGTTGGAGCCGAGGTTAGGCGCATAGCCACCTTCATCACCGACTGCAGTGCTCATGCCTTTGGCTTTCAGCACTTTAGCCAGGTTGTGAAAGACTTCAGAACCCATACGGATGGCTTCTTTGATATTTTTCGCGCCCACCGGCTGGATCATGAACTCCTGGATATCCACGTTGTTATCCGCGTGCTCACCGCCGTTGATGATGTTCATCATTGGCAGCGGCATAGAGTATTTGCCTGGGGTGCCGTTCAGCTCAGCAATGTGTGCGTAAAGCGGCAGGCCTTTTGATGCTGCAGCAGCTTTCGCTGCGGCCAGAGAAACAGCCAGGATGGCGTTTGCACCGAAGTTGGATTTGTTATCAGTACCGTCCAGCTCGATCATGATCTTATCGATGTTCGCCTGGTCTTTGGCATCTTTGCCTTTTACCGCGTCAGCGATTGGGCCGTTAACCGCTGCAACCGCTTTGGTTACGCCTTTGCCCAGGAAGCGAGACTTATCACCGTCGCGCAGCTCCAGTGCTTCACGTGAACCGGTAGAAGCGCCTGATGGAGCTGCCGCCAGACCAACGAAACCGCCTTCCAGATGCACTTCTGCTTCTACAGTCGGGTTGCCACGGGAGTCGATGATTTCGCGACCAATGACTTTAACGATTTTGGACATTCGATTTTCCTCAGTACAAGTTAGTCAATCCTAAGACAAACAACGCGCGAAAAGTTCGCGCGTTGTTCGTAAACTCTTACTTCGCTAAACGCTTCTGGTGCTCCTGCGCGGCTTTCACAAAGCCGGCAAACAGCGGATGACCATCACGTGGTGTTGACGTGAACTCCGGATGGAACTGGCAGGCCACAAACCACGGATGGTTCGGGATTTCAATAATCTCAACCAGTTGATCATCGCCGGAACGGCCCGCAATATGCAGCCCCGCTGCTTCAATCTGCTTCAGCAGCAGATTGTTGACTTCATAACGGTGACGGTGACGCTCGGTAATCACATCAGAACCGTAGAGCTGGCGTACTTTGCTTTCCGGCGTCAGCTGACACTGCTGGCTACCCAGACGCATAGTACCGCCCAGATCGCTCTGCTCAGTACGCTGCTCAACGTTGCCATGTTCATCACGCCATTCCGTGATCAGCGCGACCACCGGATATTTACAGTCTGGCACAAATTCGGTGGAGTTGGCGCCTTCCATCCCGGCCACATTACGTGCGAACTCCATCAGCGCAATCTGCATACCGAGGCAGATGCCGAGATACGGAATGTTATTTTCACGCGCGTACTGTGCCGTCATCAGCTTGCCTTCCACGCCGCGATAGCCGAAACCGCCGGGAATGAGAATCGCATCGAGATCTTTCAGGATCTCAACGCCGCGCGTCTCCACATCCTGTGAATCGATCAGTTTGATGTTCACGGTGACGCGGTTTTTCAGGCCGCCATGCTTGAGCGCTTCAATCACTGACTTATAGGCGTCCGGCAGCTCAACATATTTGCCGACCATACCGATGGTCACTTCTCCGCCCGGATTCGCTTCTTCATAGATAACCTGCTCCCACTCGGCGAGGTTAGCTTCCGGTGCGTTCAGATTAAAGCGTTTACAGATATAGTCATCCAGACCCTGCGACTTCAGCAGGCCCGGGATTTTATAAATGGAGTCGACATCTTTCAGCGAGATAACGGCTTTTTCCGGCACGTTACAGAACAGCGCAATTTTTGCCCGCTCGTTGGCAGGTACCGCGCGATCGGAACGGCAGATCAGTACATCAGGCTGAATACCAATCGACAGCAGCTCTTTGACTGAGTGCTGAGTAGGCTTGGTTTTTACCTCACCCGCTGCGGCCATATACGGCACCAGCGTCAGGTGCATGTACATGGTGTGTTCACGGCCAACGTCTACCGCCATCTGGCGAATCGCTTCCAGGAACGGCAGGGATTCGATATCGCCTACGGTGCCACCAATCTCAACCAGCACGACATCATGACCTTCGCCACCTTCGATGATGCGCTCTTTGATAGCGTTGGTGATGTGTGGAATAACCTGGATCGTGGCACCCAGATAGTCACCGCGACGCTCTTTGCGCAGCACTTCTGAGTAGATACGACCGGTAGTAAAGTTGTTACGACGCGACATTTTGGTGCGAATGAAACGCTCGTAGTGACCTAAATCCAGATCGGTTTCGGCCCCGTCATCGGTGACAAATACTTCACCATGCTGCGTCGGGCTCATGGTACCCGGATCAACGTTAATATACGGATCGAGTTTCATGATGGTCACATTCAGACCACGTGCTTCGAGGATAGCTGCGAGGGAGGCTGCGGCAATGCCTTTGCCCAGAGAGGAAACGACCCCGCCGGTCACAAAAATATAATTCGTTGTCATGCTGAACCTGAGAGTTTAGGTTTAAAGACGATGGAATAACCAGGACGGGAAAGCAGTATACCCGAAGTCGTCCCCAGCCACAATTGATGAATCACACCATCCTCCCGCGCCGTGCAGCGGCTAACATAACGGATAGTCAGCCAGAAAATGTTGACGCATGTCACAAAGTTGCCGGATGGCTGAATCGAGTAAGCGCAAGCGGATGAATTATGCGCACTGCTGGAATAACCAGCAGTATAACGCTGCACAGGCTAGTGATTGTTCTCACTCAGTTTTACCTGCTGCCATGCCGCTTCCATCTGCTCCAGCGTTGCTGCCGGCATACTCAATCCCTGCGCCGTAATAATCTGCTCTACGTGGCGGAAGCGACGCTCAAATTTATCATTGGCTTTCTGCAGCGCGATTTCCGCTTTACTGCCGAGATGGCGTGACAGATTTACCGTCGCAAACAGCAGATCGCCAATCTCCTCCTCCAGCTTGTCGCTGTCGACAGTGGCCTGCTGCGCTTCATGCATGACTTCATCAATCTCCTCATGCACCTTATCCAGCACCGGTCCGAGGCTGTCCCAGTCAAAGCCTACACTGCTGCAGCGCTTCTGGATTTTATGCGCCCGCATCAGCGCCGGCAGCGCGCGCGGAATATCATCCAGCGCCGAGTGCTGCGCTTTCGCCGCGCGTTCATCCTGTTTAATCGCTTCCCAGTTCTGCAGTACCTCTTCGGCGCTCTCAGCCTCAGCGCTGCCAAAGATATGCGGATGACGGCGCTCGAGCTTGTCGCCGATCGCGTTGCAGATATCGTCGAAGTTAAAACGCCCTTCTTCTTCTGCCATACGGGCATAGAACACAATCTGAAACAGCAGGTCGCCCAGCTCATCGCGCAGATCGGTAAAATCTCTCCGCTGGATAGCATCAAGCAATTCATACGTCTCTTCCAGCGTATAAGGCGCAATAGTGGCAAATGTCTGCTGGCGATCCCACGGGCAACCGCGCACCGGATCGCGCAGGGTTTGCATCAGGGTAAGCAGACGGTTCAGGGCTGTCATGGAGAATCCTCGAAAAACAGTATAAAAAGGGCCGCCGTTAAGGGCGACCCTGAAGGGCAGCGGGCCAGTGCCGGCTGCGCGTTAATTCAGACGACGGGCGTCGATAATATCCGGCACCTGGTTAAGCCGCGCCAGCACGCGACCCAGCACCTGCTGGTTATAAATCTCAATATCCATATCAATGGTCGCCAGCTGTTTTTTGGTATCGCTGCGGCTGGAGACGCCCAGTACATTGACCTTTTCATTCGCCAGTATGGTCGTGATATCGCGCAGCAGACCGCTGCGGTCGTTGGCCGTCACGCGCACCACCAGCGAATAGCCGCTGGAGTAGCTTTCACCCCATACGGCATCAACGATACGCTCCGGCGCATGAGAGATCAGTTCACTGAGCTGATCGCAGTCGGCACGGTGAATTGAGATGCCGCGTCCCTGAGTAATAAAGCCGGTGATATCGTCGCCGGGAATAGGCTGACAGCAGCGGGCAATGTGATGCATCAGGTTCCCGACTCCCTCGACCACCACGCGACCGCTCTCTTTACGTACGCTGGAGGCGTGATGCGACTTCTGCGTCAGCTGGCGCAGCGCTTCACGATCTTCCTCTTCGGCGCTCGGCTTATTGAGCTTTGCCTGCAGGAAGTTAATCATCTGGTTAAGACGAATATCGCCGCCGCCAATCATTGCCAGCAGCTCATCCTGCGAGCCAACGTTGTAACGCGGCAGCAGGATCTTTTCCGCTTCACGCATGCTGATATCAAGCTGGCTCAGCTCGTTATCGAGGATCTGGCGGCCCGCCACGATATTTTTATCGCGATCCTGTTTGCGGAACCAGGCGTGTACTTTGGAGCGCCCGCGACTGGTGGTGATATAGCCCAGGTTCGGGTTGAGCCAGTCGCGGCTGGGATTAGGCTGCTTCTGGGTGATGACCTCAATCTGATCGCCCATCTGCAGCTGATAGGTAAAGGGCACGATGCGTCCACTGATCTTTGCACCAATACAGCGGTGCCCGATATCGCTGTGGATATGATAGGCAAAATCGAGCGGCGTGGAGCCGGCGGGCAGATCCACCACGTCGCCTTTCGGCGTAAAGACATAAACGCGATCGTCGAACACCTGACTGCGCACTTCTTCCAGCATCTCGCCGGAGTCCGCCATCTCTTCCTGCCAGGTAATCAGCTTGCGCAGCCAGGCGATACGCTCTTCGTGTCCGGCCGCCCCGCGCGAGTTGCTGACGCCCGGCCCCTCTTTATATTTCCAGTGTGCCGCTACGCCAAGCTCGGCATCTTCATGCATCTGACGGGTGCGGATCTGGATCTCAACGGTTTTGCCCTGTGGTCCCAGCACCACGGTATGAATGGACTGGTAACCGTTGGGTTTAGGGTTTGCGACATAATCGTCAAATTCGCTGGGCAGATGCCGGTAAAGGGTATGCACCGTACCGAGTGCGCCATAGCAGTCCTGCAGGCGCTCTGCCACGATACGCACCGCGCGCACGTCGAACAGCTCATCAAACGCCAGTGACTTCTTCTGCATCTTGCGCCAGATGCTGTAGATATGTTTCGGCCGCCCGTAAACCTCTGCCCGTACGCCCTCTTTCTGCATCTCCTGGCGCAGGTTGGTCACGAAGTTATCGATATATTGTTCGCGATCGATACGCCGCTCATGCAGCAGCTTAGCGATGCGCTTATATTCATCCGGGTGCAGATAGCGGAAACAGTAATCCTCCAGCTCCCACTTCAGCTGGCCAATACCGAGCCGGTTAGCCAGCGGTGCATAGATGTTGGTGCTCTCTTTTGCCGCCAGCACGCGCTCATCTTCTGGCGCATCTTTCATTTCGCGCAGGTGCGCAATCCGCTCGGCCAGCTTAATGACCACACAGCGGAAATCCTCCACCATCGCAAGCAGCATACGGCGGACATTATCCACCTGGGCTGACGCCATAGAATCATTATGAATCGCTTTCAGCTGGCGAATGGCATCCATATCACGTACGCCGTGTACCAGGGAGACAATCCCTTTGCCAAACGCCTGCTCCAGCTTCTCTTCGCTGACCACATCTGCGTTGGCCAGCGGAAACAGCAGCGCCGCGCACAGGCTATCGCAATCCATACTGAGCATGGTGAGAATTTCCACCATCTCAATACCGCGCCACAGCAACAGAGTCTGATCGGGGTGCTCGCGCGTTTCGGCTTCACAGTAGCGCCAGGTCTCTGCCAGTCGCTCACAGGATTGAGGATTACCAATAGTCAGGCTGGCAATCCACTGATCGAGGGCAAACTCCCCTGCCGTATTTAAATGCGCACTTCTGACCGCAACCATATCCTCTCCTGCCACAGCGACATAACTGCCGCTTATGTTTTGCTAAACAACACCATGGATTCGAGATGACTGGTATGTGGGAACATATCCAGCATCGCGACCCTTTCCAGATGGTAGCCCGCAGTCAGAAGCACCTGACTGTCGCGTGCAAGCGTCACCGGGTTACAGGAAACATAGACCACGCGTTCCGGCGCAAGTTTAACAATATGCGACATCACGCCCGCCGCCCCGGCTCGCGCCGGATCCAGTAACACCTTATTAAATCCCTGCGCCGCCCACGGCTGACGCGAAACCTCTTCTTCCAGATTATGCTGGAAAAAGCGCACATTGCTTAGATTGTTAAGCGCGGCATTATACTCTGCCTGCTTAACTAATGCTGCTACCCCCTCCACACCCACAACATTTTGTACAAATTTTCCTGCCGGCAGGGTGAAATTTCCCATGCCGCAGAAAAGATCCAGCAGGCTGTCGTCGGGTTGCAAATCGAGCCACGCCAGCGCTGTTGCCACCATCTGCTGATTAACGCGATCGTTAACCTGAATAAAATCCTGTGGACTAAAGGTTAGCGTTAAATCCTGCGAGCGGTAGTAAGGCATAGTGCTGTTGATCGCCTGCAGCTCGCCGCTGCCGTCAGCCAGATAAAGCATAAGCGAGTGCTGATGCGAAAAGCGTTCCAGGTCTGCGCGATCGCGGGCAGAAAGCGCGTCGAGATGGCGCAGCACCATCAGCGGGCCGTTGTCTGCCAGCACCAGCTCCACATGCCCGAGCCGCCTTACCCCCTGCAGGGCACTCAGGCAGTGGTGCAGCGGCTGAAGCAGTGCTTCAAGTTCGGGCACCAAAACAGGGCACTGCTGCAACGCCACCAGCGCATGACTGGCCGCCTGGCGAAATCCCATCACCAGCCGCTGCTGCTTCGGCTGCCACTGCAGCCCAAGCCGGGCGCGACGCCGATATCCCCAGCTTTCACCGCGGATAATCTCCTCAACCGCCACCGGGGAGGCGGCGTCGCGGCTCAGCAGGCGACTCAGCGCATGCGCCTTGCTGCTCTCCTGCAGTGCAACAGCAGCATGCTGCTGCTGGCAGCCACCGCAGACGCCAAAATGGCGGCAACGCGGTATTTCCCGCTGCGGACTGGGCTGCGCGATCTTTATCGCTTTACCCCGGGCAAACTGCCGTTTATCTTCCAGCAGCGTGACTTCTGCCTGTTCGCCCGGCAGCGCGCCGCTGACAAACAGGGTTTTTCCCTGATAGCGTGCGACGCCCTGTCCGAACGGATCGAGTTCATCAACAGTGACGGCGATCCGCTGCTTTGTCGTCGGCCGCTGTTTTGCGGCGTAAAATTGCGCCATAGTAATCGTATTCTCTTTTAATCAGGTTGTGCCGCCCGCCACGACGCGTGCACAGGGAAACGGCAATCGCCAGGGCATCGTAATGACCAAATACAGCCTGCGGGCGCGGATGATGATTTTAATACTGGCGCCAACGCTGCTGATTGGCCTGCTGCTCAGCACCTTTTTTGTCGTCCACCGCTATAACGAACTGCAGCGCCAGGTCTACGATGCCGGCGCCAATATTATCGAACCCCTGGCGGTATCTAGTGAGTATGGGATGAGCTGGCACGATCGCGATGCGATCCACGAGCTGGTCAGCCTGCTGCACCGGCGTCATTCCGATATTGTCCGTGCCATTACGGTTTTCGACAACCAGAATCGCGTTTACGCCACCTCGAACAGTAAGCAGAACCTGGCGCTGCTGCAAAAAGAGGATATGACGCATCTGCGTGAGGGCGTCACGCATGAACGCCAGGGTAACCTGCTGGTGCTGCGCACGCCTATCATATCTGAACGCTATTCTGCTGATGAGCAGCCGGATGAACAGACCAAACCCGGCGGTAATCCCCTGGGCTACGTCGCCATTGAACTGGACCTGCAGTCGGTCCGGCTGGCGCAGTATAAAGAGGTTTTTGTCGCGACGCTGCTGCTGCTGTTCTGCCTCTGCCTCGCCATGCTGTTCGCTTATCGTCTGATGCGTGATGTAACCGGCCCGATACGTAACATGGTTACCACCGTCGATCGCATCCGGCGCGGCCAGCTCGACAGCCGGGTGGAGGGCTACATGCTGGGAGAACTCAGCATGCTTAAAAACGGCATCAATGCGATGGCGATGTCGCTCACCGCCTACCACGAAGAGATGCAGCAGAATATCGACCAGGCCACCTGGGATCTGCGCGAAACGCTGGAGCAGCTGGAGATTCAGAACGTCGAGCTGGATCTGGCAAAGAAACGTGCTCAGGAAGCGGCCCGCATTAAATCAGAATTTCTGGCGAATATGTCCCACGAGCTGCGTACGCCGCTCAACGGCGTGATCGGCTTCAGCCGTCAGATGCTGAAAACCGGGCTGAGCACCAGCCAGCGCGACTATATGAGCACGATTGAGCGCTCCGCCAACAATCTGCTGAGTATTATCAACGATGTACTCGATTTCTCGCGTCTGGAATCGGGTAAGCTGGTACTGGAATCCATACCGTTTCCGCTGCGCGCCACGCTGGATGAGATGCTGGTGCTGCTGGCGCCGTCCGCGCATGAGAAAGGGCTGGAGATCACCGTCTGCCTGCAAAACAGCGTGCCTGACAATGTCATCGGCGATCCGCTGCGGCTGCAGCAAATTCTGATCAACCTGATAGGTAACGCTATCAAATTTACCGAGCAGGGGCATATCGATCTGCGCGTTGAGCTGCAGCATCTCAGCGCCACGCAGGCGGAACTGGAGATTCAGGTGCATGACACCGGCATCGGCATTCCGGATATTCAGCAGCCGCAGCTGTTTCAGGCATTTCGTCAGGCGGATGCCAGCATTACCCGCCGGCATGGCGGCACCGGACTTGGGCTGGTGATCACCCAGAAACTGGTTCAGGAGATGGGCGGTGAGATCGCTTTTCACAGTCAGCCTGGCCAGGGGTCGGTTTTCCGGGTGCGCGTCCGGCTCAACCTCAACCCGAATGCCCCTGCCATCCCGCGCGTGCTGGATGACCTGCATGCCACAACGCTGGCCTACGTGGAAGCCCATCCGGCGGTGGCGCGGGTTGTGCAGGAGATGCTGAGTATCACCCCGCTGAAAGTAGAGTATTACCCCAGTCTGGCTGCGCTGCCGGAACGCCACTATCCCCTTCTGCTGCTGGGAATGCCGGTCGCTAAACCGCATCCGGCAACGCTGACGGATGCGGAGATCCAGCAGCTGTGCGCCCGGGCGGATGCCGTACTGCTGGCGCTGCCGAGCGAGATGATGCTGTTTGCCGACGAGCTGCGCGCCAGGGGCATTGCTGGCTGTATTACCAAACCGGTTTCGCTGACGCGTTTTATCCCGCTGCTGCTGGACATTGACAGCCGTCAGCATCGCCTGGCCGCCCCGCTGCCGCGTCAGCCGCTGACGGTGATGGCGGTGGATGACAACCCGGCTAACCTCAGGCTGATTGGCGCACTGCTGGAGGAGCAGGTTGAAAATATCATTTTGTGTGACAACGCAGAGCAGGCAATCCGCGCTGCGCAGCAGCAGCGGCTGGATGTGATCCTGATGGATATTCAGATGCCCGACATGGACGGTATTCAGGCCAGCGAGATTATCCGGCGGCTGCCGCTGCACGCCAGCACGCCCATCGTTGCGGTTACGGCGCATGCGCTGGATGGCGAGCGCGAGCAGCTGATTGCCGCCGGCATGAACGATTATCTGGCGAAACCGATTGATGAAACCCGGCTGGCCCGGCTGCTGCAGCGCTATCTGCCGGTTGCGCTGGCCGCTCAGCTGCCCGCAGCGGCGGTGGCTGTTTCACTCGACTGGTCACTGGCGCTGCGTCAGGCGGCCGGCAAACCGGCGCTGGCGCGCGATCTGCTACAGATGCTGCTCGATTTTCTGCCCGAGGTGGAGGAGCGCGTGACGCACTGTATAGCTGAAAGTGATGTAAACGGACTGCGCGAAATTATTCATAAGCTGCACGGCAGCGCCAGTTACAGCGGTGTTCCCCGCCTGAAGCAGCTCTGCCAGCAGCTGGAGAGCAGCCTGCATCAGACAAGTGATATTGCTGCACTGGAGCCGGAACTGCTGGAGCTGAGTGATGAGATGGCGAACGTAGCGCGCGAGGCGCGTAAGCAGCTGGCGCTGAACTAAAAGGATGCATCAGGATGATCGTCCCGGCACCTCTGCGGTGACCTTCATCCTGACTCTCAGCCGCCGGGGTGCCAGCCATCGCGATCCGGCTTACAGCGCTTTGCCTATCCTGATTGCCGCCGCGACATTACGCGCCGTCATGCGCACATTCCGTTCCGCGCTGGCCAGCGCCTCCTCCAGAGAACAGATGCTGAACAGTACGCTATAGACCGCATCAAGACCGTGCGCATGCACAACGCCCACGTCAGGCGTCAGGCTACCGGCAATGCCAATCACCGGCTTATTGAACTGTTTTGCAACCCGCGCCACGCCGACCGGTACCTTGCCATTCACAGACTGACTGTCGATGCGCCCTTCCCCCGTGATCACCAGGTCGGCATCTTTGACCTGCTCCGCCAGCCCGAGCGCTTCCGTCACGATTTCGATGCCGCTGCGCAGCTCAGCCTGGCAGAAGGCGTGCAGCGCGGCGCCCATACCGCCCGCCGCGCCACCGCCTGCAATATGCAGCACGTCAATATCAAGATCGCGCTGAATAAGTGAAGCGTAGTGTGCCAGCGCCCGATCCAGCTCTGCTATCTGCGCCGGATTTGCGCCTTTCTGCGGACCGAACACCGCCGATGCGCCTTTTTCACCGGTCAGCGGATTGGTGACATCGCAGGCGACTTCAAAGCGGCACGCTCTAATCCGTGCATCCACTCCGGTGATATCAATCTGCGCCAGCTGTGCCAGCGCAGCACCGCCCGGTGCCAGATCGCTGCCGCTGTTATCCAGCAGACGGACACCCAGCGCCTGTATCATTCCGGCACCGCCATCGTTGGTGGCGCTGCCGCCTATGCCAATAATGATGTGCTCTACGCCGCGATCGAGTGCGTTTTTAATCAGCTCACCGGTCCCCCATGAGGTGGTAATCAGCGCATTGCGCTGCGCCACCGGCACAAGTTCCAGCCCGCTGGCGGCCGCCATCTCAATAAACGCGGTGCGCTCGTCCCCTGACAGGCCATAAAACGCTGCAACGGGATCGCCCAGCGGGCCGGTCACGGTCAGCCGGACCAGCATACCGCTGGTGGCGGCAACCATTGCCTCAACGGTGCCTTCACCGCCGTCGGCAACCGGAATTTTGACATACTCGGCGGCCGGGAAAACCTCGCGGAAACCTGCTTCAATCGCGGCAGCCACATCCAGGGCAGACAGACTCTCTTTGTATGAATCGGGTGCGATGACAATTTTCATAGGCAATCCAGGCGCGATGGTTAACGTAACGGTATGCTGCTTTGCTTATGCAGCCTGTTCTCCGGCCTCCGCAGACGCCGGAGAGCGGCTTCACCGGGCTATCTCAACCTGCGCTAACGTCTCATAATAGCAGGCCAGCGCACTGTGGTCGGCGGAGCCCTGTCCGCTGGTTTTCAGCGCCTGCATCATCTCCATCACCGCGGCCGTCAGCGGCAGATGTGCGCCAATGCCGTGAGATGTATCCAGTGCGTTCGCTAAATCTTTAATATGCAGGTCAATACGGAAACCCGGTTTGAAGTTGCGATCCAGCACCATGGGCGCTTTGGCATCAAGCACGGTGCTGCCTGCCAGTCCGCCGCGGATCGCCTGATAAACCAGTTCCGGATTCACACCCGCTTTGGTTGCCAGCGAAAGCGCTTCAGACATGGCTGCGATATTCAGCGCCACAATTACCTGATTTGCCAGCTTGGTTACATTGCCGGCGCCGATATCACCGGTATGCACCACCGAGCCCGCCATCGCTTTCATAATCTCAAAGCATTGGTCGAAGATCGCTTTATCGCCACCCACCATGACAGACAGTGTGCCCTCGATCGCTTTTGGCTCACCGCCGCTGACCGGTGCATCCAGCATACGGACCCCTTTTTCCGCCAGCGCATCATGGATCTCGCGGCTGGCCAGCGGGGCGATAGAACTCATATCAATGACAATCAGACCGGGCTTTGCCCCTTCAATGATGCCGCCTGCACCCAGGCAGACTTCCTGCACCTGCGGCGAATTCGGCACCATGGTGATCACCACATCCACCTGCTCTGCGACCTCTTTGGGTGTTTTTGCCACCGTAGCGCCCAGCGCTGCCAGCTCCGCCTCATTACCGGCATTGTGATCGCGTACTACCAGCGTGTAACCCGCTTTGACCAGGTTTTTACTCATCGGTTTGCCCATAATACCGAGGCCGATAAATCCAATTTTCATTGCCTTCCCCTTTCTGCGTTACAGTTTAAATTTGTTGCACAGCGCCTGCGTGGCGTTGCGAAAAACCCCGAGATCGCTGCCGACGGCAACAAAGGTGGCACCCCATTCCAGATAGCGCCGTGCATCCGCCTCTACCGGCGCCAGGATGCCACATGGCTTGCCTGCTGCTTTAGCGCGTTCAAACAGGTATTGAATGACTTTCAGCACCTCAGGATGCGCTGGCTGGCCCAGATAGCCCACCGCGGCTGAGAGATCGCCCGGACCGACAAAAATGCCGTCCACGCCGTCAACGGCCGCGATCGCATCGATGTTATCCACCGCCTGCTGCGTTTCGATCTGCACCATCAGCGTGATGTTGTCGTTAATCGTGGCGTTGTAATCCGGCAGCGTGCCGTACATGTTGCTGCGGTGCGAAACCGACACGCCGCGGATGCCCGCTGGCGGATAACGGGTGGAGGCAACGGCGCGGCGCGCCTCCTCTTCCGTCTCCACAAACGGGATGAGAAAGTTATAGAAGCCGATATCCAGCAGGCGTTTAATGATCACCGGCTCATTGCACGGCGGACGCACGACCGCCGCGCTGCTGCTGCCTTTCAGCGCCATCAGCTGTGGTACAAAGGTGGTGATATCGTTGGGCGCATGTTCGCCATCCAGCACCAGCCAGTCAAAGCCTGCCAGCCCCAGCACTTCAGTGGTCAGCGGACTGGCAAGGGCGCACCAGCTGCCAATAAGGGTCTCTCCTGCCAGCAGACGGCGGCGAAAGGTATTTGGCCACGCATTACTCATTCTGTTTACTCCTGTATTTGACGGCAGGCTCCCTTACAGAGAGCCTGAAGCGTTAGCGCACCAGGCAGGGACGCTTATTATCAAAAGTCCAGTCCGGTACCAGGAACTGCATCGCCTGAGCGTCATCACGCGCACCCAGTCCATGTTTCTGATACAGCGCGTTTGCCTGCATCACCTGGTCCATATCCAGCTCTACGCCAAGCCCCGGCTTTTGCGGTACCTGCACCATGCCGCCTTTAATGACGAATGGCTCTTTGGTCAGACGCTGGTTGCCCTCCTGCCAGATCCAGTGAGTGTCGATAGCGGTAATCGCACCCGGTGCGGCGGCGGCAACGTGGGTAAACATCGCCAGCGAGATATCAAAATGGTTATTGGAATGCGAACCCCAGGTGAGGCCAAAGTCGTGACACATCTGCGCCACGCGCACTGAACCCTGCATGGTCCAGAAGTGCGGATCGGCCAGCGGGATATCCACCGACTGCAGCGACAGCGTGTGGCCCATCTGCCGCCAGTCAGTAGCGATCATGTTGGTCGCAGTCGGCAGACCGGTGGCGCGGCGGAACTCTGCCATCACTTCACGGCCGGAATACCCCTGCTCTGCGCCACAGGGATCTTCAGCATAGGCGAGCACACCTTTCAGCTGTTTACCCAGCAGAATCGCCTCATTCAGTGACCAGGCTCCGTTGGGATCGAGCGTAATGCGCGCCTCCGGGAAGCGTCTGGCGAGCGCGGTAACCGCCTCCGCCTCTTCGCCGCCGCGCAGCACGCCGCCTTTGAGTTTGAAATCGTTAAAGCCATATTTCTCATACGCGGCTTCAGCCAGCCGCACCACTGCATCGGGCGTCAGCGCCTCTTCATGACGCAGACGATACCAGTCGCACGGGTCATCCTCCTGGCTCTGGTAGGCGAGCGAGGTTTTGCGACGATCGCCGATATAGAAGAGGTAGCCGAGCATCTCAACGCGGTCGCGCTGCTGTCCATCGCCCAGCAGTGATGCGACGTTTACGCCAAGGTGCTGTCCGAGCAAATCGAGCAGCGCCGCTTCGATACCGGTTACCACATGGATAGTGGTGCGCAGGTCAAATGTCTGGCTGCCGCGCCCGCCCGCGTCGCGGTCGGCAAAGGTGCTGCGTACCAGATTGAGGATATTTTTATATTCGCCGACGGTTTTTCCGGTCACCAGCGCGGCTGCATCCTCCAGCGTCTGACGGATCTTTTCGCCGCCCGGTATCTCGCCCACACCGGTATGGCCGGCGTTATCTTTGATAATGACAATATTGCGGGTAAAAAATGGCGCGTGCGCCCCGCTCAGGTTGAGCAGCATGCTGTCACGTCCGGCAACCGGAATAACCTGCATCGCGACGATTTTAGGGGTCTGACTCATTTTCTGCTCCTTATGTATGACGGCGCCCAAACGCCGGACGCTTGCGATCAAATGACCAGCCGGGAACCAGATACTGCATTGCGGTGGCGTCGTTGCGCGCGCCCGCCGGCAGTGATTTATACAGTTCATGCGCCTGCTGCAGACGATCCCGATCCAGCTCAATGCCCAGCCCCGGTTTATCCGGCACGGCAATTTTGCCGTTGCGGATCTGCAGCGGCTCGCGCGTCAGGCGCTGATCGCCCTCCTGCCAGATCCAGTGCGTGTCAATCGCGGTTGGCTTGCCCGGAGCGGCGGCACCCACGTGGGTGAACATCGCCAGCGAGATATCGAAATGGTTGTTGGAGTGGCAGCCCCAGGTGAGACCCCATTCATCGCAGAGCTGCGCCACGCGCACTGCGCCGCTCAGCGTCCAGAAGTGGGGATCGGCCAGCGGGATATCGACCGCGTTGAGCATCACGGCGTGATTCATTTCGCGCCAGTTTGTGGCGATCATGTTGGTGGCAACCGGCAGTCCGGTAGCGCGGCGAAACTCCGCCATCACTTCGCGCCCGGAGTAGCCCTGTTCCGCGCCGCAGGGATCTTCTGCATAGCTCAGCACATCCTGCAGGCCTTTGCAGAGGCCGATCGCCTCGTCCAGATGCCAGGCGCCATTGGGATCGACGGTAATGCGCGCCTCCGGGAAGCGCTGCTTCAGCGCCACCGCCGAGGCGATCTCCTCTTCACCCGGCAGCACGCCACCTTTGAGTTTGAAATCTTTGAAGCCATATTTATCCTGCGCTGCCTCTGCCAGACGCACCACCGCCTCCGGCGTCAGCGCCTCTTCATGCCGCAGCCGGTACCAGTCGTGGCTGCCGGCCTCACCGCTGCGATAAGGCAGATCGGTTTTATGGCGATCGCCGATATAAAACAGATAGCCGAGCACGGTCACCTCATCACGCTGCTGACCCGGCCCGAGCAGTTCTGCCACCGGCACGCCCAGATGCTGCCCCAGCAGATCCAGCAGCGCCGCTTCCAGCGCTGCCACCGCGTTCACACGCAGTTCAAAAGTCCAGGCCCCGTTGCCAAAGGTGTCAAAATCTGCAGACTGATTGCCCTTATGCACCTGCTGCACCAGCCGGTTCATACGCGCAATCTGCTGGCCCTTAACCTGGGGTACTGCCGCCAGCAGCGTCTGATAGATTGTGTCGCCGCCCGGTGCCTCGCCCAGTCCGGTATGACCGGCGCTGTCGGTCAGCACCACAATATTGCGCGTAAAGCAGGCGTTGTGCGCGCCGCCAATGTTAAGCAGCATACTGTCGTACCCGGCAACCGGGATCACCTGCATGTCGGTGATGACAGGCGTACTTTGCGTACTCATTTCGGCTCCTTATACGGTTTCAGCTCAACGCGTTTAATGTCACCGGTGATAAACAGGAAGCTAAAGGCGGCGACAAAAGCGTGGATCCCGACATACACCAGCGCCCCCTCAAACGATCCGCTGGTGGCGATGATGTAACCAATCGCGATAGGTGTGACGATACCGGAGAAGTTGCCAAACATATTGAACAGGCCACCGCTCAGGCCACTGATCTCTTTCGGTGCGGTATCAGCCATCACCGCCCAGCCCAGCGCACCAATGCCTTTTCCGAAGAATGCCAGCGCCATGAACAGCACCACCACCCATTCCGTTTCGGTGTAGTTACACATCACCATGCTGATAGAGAGCAGCATGCCGATAACGATTGGCGTTTTGCGGGCAATATTGAGTGAGCCGGTTTTACGCATCAGGTAGTCGGAAATAACCCCGCCCAGCACGCCGCCGAGGAAGCCGCAAATTGCCGGAACGGAGGCAATAAAGCCCGCTTTCAGAATCGACATACCGCGCGCCTGCACCAGATAAACCGGGAACCAGGTAATAAAGAAGTAGGTCAGCGCGTTGACACAATACTGGCCAAGATAGATGCCCCACATCATGCGGGTAGAGAGCAGCTGTTTGATCTGATCCCACTTCTCACCGCGGCTGACTTTGCGATCGGCTTTTTTCGCATCCATATTGATCAGCGCGCCGCCCTGCTCCATGTACTCCAGCTCCGCCTTGTTCACGCCGGGGTGGTTGTTGGGATCGTGCATCACTTTCAGCCAGATAAAGCTCAGGATGATGCCGAGGCCGCCCATAAACCAGAACACATGCGCCCAGCCGACTTCAGAAACCAGCCAGCCCATGATGGGCGCGAAGATCACCGTGGCGAAGTATTGTGCCGAGTTAAAAATGGCGACAGCGGTTCCGCGCTCCTGCGCCGGGAACCAGGCCGCAACAATGCGGCTGTTGCCGGGGAATGAAGGTGCTTCAGCCAGACCCACCATAAAGCGCAGCAGGAACAGCGAAATCACAATGCCAAAGCCGCTGAACAGATCGACAAAGCCCTGCAGAAGGGTAAACAGCGACCAGAGGAAAATACTCCAGAAGTAGACGCGCTTGGATCCGAAGCGATCCAGCAGCCATCCGCCCGGGATCTGGCCGATCACATAGGCCCAGGAGAAGGCGGAAAAGATATAGCCCAGTCCGACAGAGTCGAGCCCGATATCTTTGGACATTGCCGAACCGGCAATGGAAATGGTGGCGCGGTCGCCGTAGTTGAATGAGGTGACAATAAATAACATCACCACGATCCAGTAGCGGGCGTTGGTACGTTTCTGCACCGCCTCTGCCGTCTGGCTGTAACTATTCATGATGCACTCCTGAAATATAGCGAACGCTACATTCACTCTGACTGCATACACATCGCGTTGGGTATCAGAATGATGTCGGGTTAAACACGGCGATTGTTGTTATGGCGAACGTTGATGCGTCGTGACAGGTAACCAAACCTTTGAGAACGGAAATCAGTATAAAAACAGCCCGTCGCTGAAACACTGGAAGAAAGCCCGACAATTCAGCCGAAACAAAAAAGATTTTGTGGCATATGCACATCCTGCTGCGTGATGGCTCACGAAATGCGGATGACAGTGCCATAAATGTACAAAAAACAGACAGCCGGAGAGCGCTTTGTGAGCACCTTCACTTGCTTTTGGTTAAAACCACCAAATCGGGCAAAGAAACGGGCTAAAAGCCGGACAGTTGCACAATGCGCTGGCGGGCGTGTGCTGCTTATACTGGAGCTGGCTGACTTTGATGACGTGACCAGAACCTCTATTTATCGCCCTGCAATGTACAGTGCGGCTACCCGGAAGGTGAGCAATGAACCGACCCGTTACAGAAAAACCACTCTATATAAAAGTCCATGAAGCGGATAACGTTGCGATTGTCGTCAACGACCAGGGCCTGCCCGCGGGTACACGCTTTGCAGACGGGCTGCAGCTGACGGAACATGTGCCCCAGGGGCATAAAGTTGCGCTGGACGATATTGCGCAGCATGCACCGATTCTGCGCTATGGCGAAGTGATCGGCACGGCGCTGCGCCCCATCATGCGCGGCAGCTGGATAGATGAGTCGCTGGTGGCGCTGCCCGAGGCGCCGCCGCTCAGCAGCCTGCCGCTGGCAACTAACGTCCCGCCCGTGCTGCCGCCGCTGGAAGGCTATACCTTTGATGGCTATCGTAATGCAGACGGCAGTGTGGGAACCCGCAATCTGCTTGGCATTACCACCAGCGTCCACTGTGTGGCGGGCGTCGTGGATTATGTTGTGCAGCTTATTGAACGCGATCTGCTGCCGCGTTACCCCAACGTTGATGGCGTGGTTGCGCTGAATCACCTGTATGGCTGCGGCGTAGCGATTAACGCGCCGGCTGCCGTCGTGCCGATCCGTACCATTCATAACCTTGCGCTGAATCCCAATTTCGGCGGCGAAGTGATGATTGTCAGTCTCGGCTGCGAAAAGCTCCAGCCGGAGCGGCTGCTGACCGGTACGCCTGATGTACAGGCGATCTCGCTGGATGATAACGATATCGTGCGCCTGCAGGATGAGCGTCACGTCGGCTTTGGCGCCATGGTGGATGAAATTCTGCAGGTTGCCGAACGGCATCTGAAAAAGCTTAACCTGCGCCGGCGGGAGCCCTGCCCGGCGTCTGAGCTGGTGGTGGGCACCCAGTGCGGCGGCAGCGACGCGTTTTCCGGCGTAACGGCCAACCCGGCGGTGGGATTTGCCTCCGATCTGCTGGTACGCTGCGGCGCCACGGTTATGTTTTCTGAAGTAACTGAAGTACGCGACGCAATTCATCTGCTGACGCCGCGCGTGGTCAATGAAGCGGTGGGCAAACGCCTGCTGGAAGAGATGGCGTGGTATGACGACTATCTGCATCAGGGACAGACCGATCGCAGCGCCAATCCCTCACCGGGCAACAAAAAAGGCGGACTGGCAAACGTGGTGGAAAAAGCGCTGGGATCGATTGCAAAATCGGGCCGCAGCCCGATTGCTGAAGTCCTGTCGCCAGGACAGCGCCCTACGCAGCGCGGGCTGATTTACGCGGCCACACCTGCCAGCGACTTCGTCTGCGGTACGCAACAGATGGCTTCCGGCATTACGCTGCAGGTGTTTACGACCGGACGCGGCACGCCTTATGGTCTTGCGGCGATCCCGGTGATCAAGATGGCGACGCGCAGCGCGCTGGCCCGGCGCTGGCACGATTTAATGGATATCAACGCCGGCACTATTGCTACCGGTGAAGAGAGCATTGAGCAGGTGGGCTGGCGTCTGTTTGAGCTGATTCTGGAGATCGCCAGCGGTCGTCAGCAGACCTGGTCCGATCGCTGGGGGATCCGCAACCAGCTGGCAGTGTTTAATCCGGCACCGGTGACGTAATAGCGCTACAGCCGTGAATACCGGGCCGCCATACAGGGCGGCCCTGCTCACTACAGCAGCTTACCCCAGCTCTCCACCCACGGCGTCGTCACGCTTTCAGGTTCCGGATGCTCAATGGCATCTACCATCAGCACGTCACCGATACGCTGCGCCTGCTGCGCCTGGAGCGTGGCATCAAAGGTTTTTCCTGCGCCGCAGAAGTGCTGATAGCTGCTGTCACCCAGCGCAATCACACCGTAGCGCAGCGCTGGCTGGTAGCCGAGATCATCATGGATTTGTGCATGGAGACGGGCAATATTATCCGGCAGATCGCCCTGCCCCGTTGTTGAGGTTACAATCAGGACGACCTCGCTGCTGTACGCCTGCCACTCCGCCAGCGTCGGGTCCTCGAATACCGCTACCTCATGCCCCTGCGCCTGCAGCACCGGCTGCGCCTCTTCGGCGACCAGCAGTGCATTGCCGTAAACCGTGCCTGTAAAAATGCCAATCTTTGCCATCTTGCTGCTCCTTTACGCTGTTGGCTTATCCTGAACTGCCTCAGCGTCAAACTCAACCCTGGGAACCTCCGGTAACCGATCCTGCCAGCCGAACTGCTGCAGCATCTGCTGCCATATCGGATCCAGCCCGGCACGGATCACCAGCGGCTCTCCGGTAAAAGGATGCGTCAGCGACAGGGCGCTGGCGTGCAGCATTAAACGATCAAGCCCAAAATGCGCGGCCGCGCCACGATTCTGTCGCAGATCGCCATGGGCGCTGTCGCCAATAATCGGGTGGCGCAGATGCGCCATATGACGGCGCAGCTGATGCTTGCGCCCGGTGCGCGGCGACATCTCCACCAGAGTGTAACGGGCACTGCTGTATTTACCGATTGCCACCGGCATTTCTGTCTGCGCCAGCGCCTGATAATGCGTGACCGCGGGCTGTGGTGCGCGCGGTTCAGCAGAAAATTTATCCGCGATCTTATCCAGCTCTTCCAGCAGCGGATAATCCAGCGTGGCCGTGCCATCCAGCCAGCCACGCAGTACGGCGTGATAGGTTTTTTGTATCTGATGCTGTTCAAACTGCTGTGCCAGTAAACGTCCCGCCTCGCTCGACAGCCCCATAAGCAGTACGCCGGAGGTCGGGCGATCAAGCCGGTGTGCGGTGAATACGTGCTGACCAATCTGATCGCGCACCGTTTGCATCACCACCACTTTCTCTTTGCGATCGAGCCAGCTGCGGTGAACCAGCCAGCCTGCCGGCTTGTTCACCGCTACCAGCCACTCATCCTGATAGATAATCTCCAGCATCAGCGCGCTGGCTCCGCAAACAGCGCATCAAGCTCACGCAGCGTGGTCAGCAAATCGGCATAGCCGGGGGTAACGGGAGTGAGAGCCACTTCATAATAGGGCGCGACGGCGAAGCCCGCCGGCATTGGTGCGCCGGAGGCGATCAAGGCTGACATACGCGGGATCAATACCCACTGCAGCCACTCCAGTGGAGCCATGGTATCAAGGCAGAAAGGCTGGTCGCTGTTAAACGCAGCCGCGTCAGGGGCGCTATGTTGCCAGTAATCGTGTTCGCGCATGACTGCTTCGACCTGCTGCAGTCGTTGAGTAATAGTGTGCGTCGACATAGGTTGCCTCCGTGAAATAATGGGCGGCAAGCATATCACTCGTCACCGATGGCGTAAAAAGCGCATAAAAAAAGGGAGCACTGTTATTAACAGTGCTCCCGGTTCGTTGTGCAGCATTCCCGCCACCGCAGTGCTCCCTGCTCATCCGTGACAACTCTTCCTGCGCTTTCCATTGCCTGTCTTCATGACAGCATCCTTAGCATCCTGGCTCGCCCTGCTCCGCACGGCTCACATTCTCCATCCTGGAGGTGTCCCTTACTCACTCCTGAGTGTCCTGCTTCATCCTGAAGCCTTCCCTGTGACGCAAACTCCGTTACGTTCCCGCCTTCCTGGCTGACATTCTCCTGAACGTCACTCTGTCCATAGCATCCTGCTAACGGGGGGTATTCTCTCAAAAATCGCCACAATAACAAGTAAGCATGAGCCATTAATCGATCAAGTATTGTCTCAATTTTCAGATTGATACCATAACTCTATGATTCACAATATCTTTACATTTCGCGTTTCTGAAAGGTTTATGCATAAAATGTCAATCTCGCACAAACTTTGTAAGAGATCTCTTACAGCACACTTCAGATATCAGGCAGCTGGTTCGATAACAGGTTGTATATCATCAAGAAATGTACTGATGCAGGGTGAAAGAATTTCACGTTTATTACGCCCCGGCTCTTCCAGAATAACTTCACCGGTAAGATTGCACACCGCCACCATCTCCTGCTCTGAATCGGTGGTGGCAATAAACAGCGTCGGACTCTGTTTCAGACGTCGCTTCATAATCAGGTGGCCAATCAGATTCTCCTGCAGCCGGAGAAAGTCCTCTTCGCTCCATACCTGCAGCAGTGTTAACCGGCGCTGCTGCAGGCGGGCATGCATATCGCCGGCAAACTGGGTGGTGTAAAACGCAGTAATATCAGGCTGGAGCTGAATATCCAGCGCCCGCTCTACTGCATCCAGGCCCGACGACGGTGAAAAAGGCTGCGGCTGCCAGAGGACGCGGTCATCAACGGTGCTGATGATACAGGGCGAAGGGATCCCCATAAGCTCACTGCTGGCAGGATAGTGTCCCTGCTGCTGCTGCCAGAGATCGATATAACGGGTGGTAAACGCACGCAGTGCGCCGGCGGTGGGCTGCATCATTCATCTTCTCGCTGGTGATCGGTTACACTTAGCCACTTTGATCCAAGTTGTGGTAACCATTATGTCTTCTGAACACCCAAACCAGGCATTAAGCGGCCTGACCCTGGGCAAATCTGTCGCCTATGTTGATGAGTACGATAACACGCTGCTGCAATCTGTGCCGCGCAGTCTGAACCGGGAACCTCTCGATCTTTTTCCGGATAACCTGCCGTTTCACGGCGCAGATATCTGGACACTGTATGAGCTTTCATGGCTAAACAGCAAAGGTGTGCCGCAGGTCGCGGTCGGCGAAGTGGTACTGGATGCTGACAGCGTAAATCTGATTGAGTCGAAAAGCTTTAAACTCTATCTGAACAGCTTTAATCAGACCCGCTTTGCAGACTGGGGTGATGTGCGTCAGACGCTGGAGCGCGATTTGCGTGCCTGCGCCAGCGGTAACGTCAGCGTAGCGCTGTTTCGCCTGAGCGAGCTGGAGAGCCAGCCCATCGGACAGTTCAGCGGCAGCGTTATCGATGAACAGGATATCAGCATCAGCGATTACGGTTTCAATGCCGGACATCTTGCGCACGCCGCAGGCAATGAAATTGTTGACGAGACGCTGGTGAGCCACCTGCTGAAATCTAACTGCCTGATCACCAACCAGCCCGACTGGGGCTCGGTGATGATTCGTTATAAAGGCCCGCGTATCGACCGCGAGGCGCTGCTGCGTTATCTGATCTCTTTCCGCCAGCACAATGAGTTTCATGAGCAGTGCGTGGAGCGCATTTTTAATGACGTGCAGCGTTTCTGCCGGCCAGAGGCGTTAACCGTTTATGCGCGTTATACCCGCCGCGGCGGTCTGGATATTAACCCGTGGCGCAGCAATGTTCCCTTCACGCCCGGCTTTTCGCGTCTGGCACGCCAGTAACAGAGTGCGAGGCACCTCGCAGGCCGTAGCAGGGATGCGCGGTTCCTCTTGAGCAATCACAACCGGGAGCGTTAATCTGTCTGCGGCGTTAAGCGTAAAGCGTATGCGACCAGGGATTTTCGTCACTGCGCTCAGCAGATTAAGCGCAGCGTCATTAGTCACGCTATGGCGTGTAAAGGAGTTCTTTTGATTACACATATCAGCCCGCTTGGCTCGATGGACCTGCTTTCCCAGCTGGAAGTGGACATGCTGAAGCAGACAGCCAGCAGCGATCTCTACCAGCTTTTTCGCAACTGCTCCCTTGCAGTGCTTAACTCCGGCAGCCAGACAGACAGCAGTCATGAGCTGCTCTCCCGTTTTGAAAATTTCGCTATCAACGTCCTGCGCCGCGAGCGCGGCGTTAAGCTGGAGCTGATCAATCCACCGGAAGAGGCGTTTGTGGATGGGCGAATCATCCGTTCACTGCAGGCAAACCTGTTTGCCGTGCTGCGCGATATTCTGTTTGTTAACGGTCAGCTTGCTCTGCCGGAACGCCTCGCCGGTCAGGCTGACGATTCGGCGCATATTACCAATCAGGTTTTCTCGATACTGCGCAACGCGCGTGCGCTGCACGTAGGGGAATATCCTAATACCGTGGTTTGCTGGGGTGGTCACTCCATCAACGCGGTGGAATATCAGTATTGCCGTAATGTTGGCACGCAGATGGGGCTGCGCGAGCTGAACATCTGCACCGGCTGTGGCCCGGGCGTAATGGAAGCGCCGATGAAAGGCGCGGCGGTCGGTCATGCGCAGCAGCGCTATCATGACAGCCGCTTTATCGGCCTGACTGAGCCCTCCATTATCGCCGCTGAACCGCCTAACCCGCTGGTTAATGAACTCATCATTATGCCCGATATTGAAAAACGCCTTGAGGCCTTTGTGCGTATCGCCCATGGCATCGTGATCTTCCCGGGCGGCGTGGGTACCGCCGAGGAGTTTCTCTACCTGCTTGGCATTCTGATGAATCCGCAGAACAGCGAGCAGGTACTGCCGCTGATCCTCACCGGGCCTAAGGAGAGCGCCGACTATTTCCGCGTGCTTGATGATTTCATCGTCAATACGCTGGGTGAGCAGGCGCGTAAACACTATACGATCATCATTGATGATGCCGCCGAAGTGGCGCGCCAGATGAAAAAAGCGATGCCGCAGGTAAAAGAGCATCGTCGTGAAACCGGAGACGCTTATAGCTTTAACTGGTCTATCCGTATTGCGCCGGATCTGCAGGTGCCTTTCCTGCCGACCCACGAAAACATGGCTAACCTCAACCTGTTTCCGAATCAGCCGGCGGAAAAACTGGCGGCTGATTTACGTCGCGCTTTCTCCGGTATCGTGGCCGGAAACGTTAAAGAAATCGGTATCCGGGAGATCCGCGAACGCGGCCCCTATCAGCTGCGCGGTGACGCCGATCTGATGCATCGGATGGATGAGCTGCTGCAGGGCTTTGTGGCGCAGCAGCGTATGAAACTTCCGGGCAGCGCTTATATCCCCTGCTACGAAATCATCAAATAACCCTTCAGGAAGGCAGCCTGCGGGCTGCCGCTTATCGCTTCTATGGCACTACATCTGTTAATCATTGATGCGCTGAATCTCATCCGGCGCCTGCATGCCGTTCAGGGCTCTCCCTGCCGTGACGCCTGTGTTGCGGCACTGCATCAGCTGCTTGGTAACACGCGCCCCACGCACGTGGTGGCGGTATTTGACAGTCCGGAACGCCAGCCTGGCTGGCGTCATGCGCTACTGCCGGACTACAAAGCGGGACGACCGCCAATGCCAGAGGATTTGCAACAGGAGCTGCCGCTGCTGCAGGAGGCTTTCCGCACCGCAGGCGTCAGCTGCTGGATCGCCGGGCGCGATGAAGCAGACGATCTGGCCGCCACGCTGGCGGTAAAAATGGCGGAGGCCGGGCATCAGGCCACTATCGTTTCCACCGATAAAGGGTATTGTCAGCTGCTGGCGCCCGCTATCCGCATTCGCGACTATTTTCAGAAGCGCTGGCTTGATGTGCCATTTATCGCGCAGGAATTTGGCGTTACACCGGCACAGCTGCCAGATTACTGGGGTTTATGCGGCATCAGCAGCAGTAAGATACCGGGCGTCTCCGGTATTGGGCCGAAAAGCGCGCGCGAGCTGCTGGCACAGTTTGGTTCACTGGAGGGGATCTATCAGCAGTGGGAACAGGTGCCGGCAAAGTGGCAAAGTAAATTGCATACCCAGCGTGAAACAGCCGACATTTGCCGGCAGGTTGCCACGCTGAAGCGCGATTTAGTGCTGCAGGGCAACCTTAATACGCTGCGCTATCAGCCAGGATAAACCGCGGTACACCAGGGACGCATAAATGCGCCCCCTACGCTCGGATCCGTAGGGGCGCCATTAATGGCGCCCGTATTGATGCACGTGCGGGACGTAATGACGCCATTCATGGCGCCCGTATCGATACGCGCACGGGACGTGATGACGCCCGTGGTTCACCCGGTGATATGACCGCAAACACCAGGAACGCATAAATGCGTCCCCTACGCTCGGATCCGTAGGGGCGCCATTAATGGCGCCCGTATTGATGCGCGTGCGGGACGTAATGAC
>NZ_JAWRYR010000019.1:0-48178 GCF_046940275.1 Pantoea sp. SIMBA_079
TGGTGGCTACGACGGGAATCGAACCTGTGACCCCATCATTATGAGTGATGTGCTCTAACCGACTGAGCTACGTAGCCATTCTACTGCTTTACTGCTTTTCCCGATGCTGGCTGGGATACCTGGATTCGAACCAGGGAATGCCGGTATCAAAAACCGGTGCCTTACCGCTTGGCGATATCCCATCTGTTAACGCGTATCCACGAAAACATATCGGATTGGCTGGGGTACCTGGATTCGAACCAGGGAATGCCGGTATCAAAAACCGGTGCCTTACCGCTTGGCGATACCCCATCCGGCTGCCGAAGACTGAAATGGTGCGGGAGGCGAGACTTGAACTCGCACACCTTGCGGCGCCAGAACCTAAATCTGGTGCGTCTACCAATTTCGCCACTCCCGCAAAAAAGATGGTGGCTACGACGGGAATCGAACCTGTGACCCCATCATTATGAGTGATGTGCTCTAACCGACTGAGCTACGTAGCCATCTTTTTTCGCGTTACCTTCAACGGCGTTGCGGGGCGCATTATGCGTATTGAGCTTTGTAGCGTCAACAGTTTTTTTGCCGTTTTTTACCTTGCGGTGCCCGTTTGTCTGGCTTGTAACCAGCCTGGCGCTTTATTCATCGATTTTCGATCACATCCGCGTCAGTTGCAACTAAAAAGGGACCGCTGCGGGTCCCTTATTTTTTCTGACACGACGCTTATTTGTAAGCGGACTGATGCACGCCAACGGCACGGCCGGAAGGATCGTCCATGGATTTGAACGCCTCATCCCACTCAATCGCTTTGGCCGAAGAGCAGGCCACAGACGGTCCGCCAGGCACACACTCCGCCGCGCTCGGCAGCGGGAACAGCTCCTCAAAAATTTCGCGATAGAGATACGCTTCTTTAGAGCCAGGCGTGTTGTGCGGGAAGCGGAAGTGCGCGGTCGCCAGCTGCTGATCGCTTACCTGCTGCGCCGCCACTTCTTTCAGCGTATCGATCCAGCTGTAACCGACGCCATCAGAAAACTGCTCTTTCTGACGCCACGCCACGCTCTCCGGCAGATAAGATGAGAAGCATTCACGCAGAATATGCTTTTCCATCTTCCCGTTGCTGCCGCACAGTTTATCTTCCGGGTTGATGCGCATTGCCACATCAAGGAACTTTTTGTCCAGGAACGGCACGCGTGCTTCTACACCCCAGGCTGACATCGCTTTGTTGGCGCGTGCGCAGTCAAACATATGCAGCGCCAGCAGTTTACGTACGTTCTCTTCATGGAACTCGCGGGCGTTTGGCGCTTTATGGAAGTAGAGATAGCCGCCAAATACTTCGTCCGCGCCTTCACCTGAAAGCACCATTTTGATACCCATCGCCTTGATTTTGCGGGACATCAGATACATCGGCGTTGAGGCGCGAATGGTGGTGACATCGTAGGTTTCGATGTGGTAAATCACGTCACGGATCGCGTCCAGACCTTCCTGCACCGTGAAATGAATTTCGTGGTGCACGGTACCGAGATGATCGGCAACCGCCTGCGCAGCTTTCAGATCGGGCGAACCTTCCAGACCGACAGCAAACGAGTGCAGCTGTGGCCACCAGGCGTCGCTCTTATCAGCATCTTCCACCCGTTTAGCGGCAAAACGCTTGGTGACGGCTGAAATGATTGAAGAGTCCAGTCCGCCTGAGAGCAGCACGCCGTAAGGAACGTCAGACATCAGATGGCTTTTTACTGACTCTTCCAGCGCATGTTTCAGGCCGGCAGCATCCGTGGTGTTCTGCGCAACTGCCGCAAAATCCATCCAGTCGCGCTGCCAGTAACGGCGGATCTCACCGTCAGTGCTGGAGAGGTAGCTTCCCGGCGGGAATTCTTTAATAGAGCGGCAGACCGGAACCAGCGCTTTCATTTCAGACGCCACGTAAAGGTTGCCATGCTCATCATTACCCATATAGAGCGGAATGATACCGATATGATCGCGACCAATCAGGTACTGCTGTTTTACGCTGTCCCACAGGATGAAAGCAAACATACCCTGCAGGTCGTCGAGGAAATCGACACCTTTTTCCTGATAGAGCGCCAGGATCACTTCGCAGTCGGAGCCGGTCTGAAACGCGTAACGATCGCTCAGCTCAGCGCGCAGCGCCTGATGGTTATAAATTTCGCCGTTCACGGCCAGTACGTGGGTGTGGTCAGCGTTATACAGCGGCTGTGCGCCGTTGTTAACGTCAACGATTGAAAGGCGCTCATGCACCAGGATAGCGTTATCGTCGGCAAACACACCTGACCAGTCCGGGCCGCGGTGGCGCATCAGACGGGAACACTCCAGCGCTTTCTTACGCAGTTCAGCAGAATCGCTTTTCAGATCCAGCACACCAAAAATCGAACACATAACTGACTCCTGATCTCACCCTGTGGCGATGTTATTTTGCATTTGTCCGGCAGCCTGCGCTGCGTGATGTATAAGAAAATGCGCTAATTGGTGGTGGTTGCGCAAGCAAAATAACGTTTTTATGATAAATAGAGTGTTGCAGAGGTGAATAAATTGAATTTTATCTAAAATAATAGCCGTATTTTTAGATGACATCTAATGATTTGCCGGTTTAGATCTTTTTGTCACCAGTGGTCTGAAACAAAAACGCCCCGCACACCGGTAAGTGAGCAGGGCGTCAGCTGGTTCACCGCACCAGTCAGAACAGATCGATATCGGCGACGGAAGGAAAAATCCAGTCAGGCCGGAACGGCATCGCATCGATGTCGCTCAGGGTAGAGACGCCTGACAGCACCAGAATGGTTTCGAGCCCGGCCTGGAAGCCTGCCAGAATGTCCGTGCGCAGGTTATCGCCCACGATTACCGTCTCTTCAGAGTGCGCATGCATTTTATTCAGCGCCGCCCGCATAATGTAGGGGCTGGGCTTGCCGACATAAAACGGCTTGCGTCCGGAAATGGTTTCGATACCGGCGCAGAGCGCGCCGCAGGCGGGAATAAAGCCGCGCGCATGGGTATCCGGATTGGTTGCAATAAAGCGCGCGCCATTAGCCACAAAAAAAGCGGCTTTATGCATCATATCCCAGTTAAACGAACGCGTTTCACCGACGATAACAAAGTCAGGATTGACGTCGGTAATGGTAAAGCCGGCGTTATAGAGTTCGTGAACCAGCGCACCTTCCCCGATCACATAGGCTTTTTTTCCTTCCTGACGACGCAGGAAATCAGCGGTGGCCATAGCAGAGGTATAAAAAACGGAGTCAGGAATGTCGACGCCAGCGTTGGAAAAACGGTTGGCCAGATCCTGCGCTGTCTGCGACGGATAGTTAGTCAGCACAACCAGCGGCATGCCTTTTTCCAGAATGCGCTGCAGAAATTCATTAGCCCCTTTCACGGCGGTGTTGTCATGCATCAACACGCCATCAATATCACAGATTACGCTTTTAATGGTCATACACGATCCCGGTCAGGCCTGCTCAGGCAGGTTACAGTTAATCTTCCAGCAGATGCTGCAGCAGAATGCCATTTAGCATAGCGCGTTTCGCCAGCGCAAACGCGCCAATTGCAGAGCGGTGATCCAGCTGCGAGCGCACAACCGGCAGATTTTTCCGAAACTCGCGCAGCACCTGCGTATTGATACAGCTCTCGATGGCGGGAAACAGCACTTTGTCTGCTTCAGTGATTTCGCCCGCCAGCACCACCTTTTGCGGGTTAAAAAGGTTGATTGCGATCGCAATCGCTTTGCCGAGATAACGACCAACATACTCAATCACTTCACACGCCAGCGCGTCGCCCTGATTAGCGGCGTGACAGATTTGCGGCATCAGGCAGTTATCCAGTGACAGCACACTCGGATACCCCTGGTTCAGCAGATGGCGTACGCGGTTTTCAATGGCACCATTCGCGGCGATGGTTTCCAGACAGCCAAAGTTGCCGCAGTGGCAGCGCTCGCCTAACGGATCCACCTGAATATGGCCGATTTCACCCACGTTACCGTTACTGCCCAGGAAAATCTGTCCGTTAGCAATGATGCCGGCACCGGTCCCGCGATGCAGCCGCACCAGAATCGAATCAGCACAGTCGCGGCTCGCACCAAAATAGTGCTCGGCCAGCGCCAGGCTGCGGATATCGTGACCCACAAAGCTGGTCACGCTGAACCGCTGCTGCAGGCTGGCTACCAGCGGCCAGTGGCTGACAGCAATGTGCGGCATATAGCGGATAATGCCTTTAACCGGATCGACCAGACCGGGCAGGATCACTGCGATGGCGATCAGCTCATGAATTTTGCGCTGATGCACGTTAATAAACGCGCTAATGGCATTAAATAGCGCGTTCTCCAGCGTCTCCTGCGTGCGTTCCGGTAGCGGATAATCTTCCTGCGCCAGCGATTTACCGCTTAAATCAAACAGAGTGAGCGTGGCATCATTGCGCCCGAGACGGACGCCGATGGTATGAAAGTGACGGGTTTCCGTAATAATGGAGATGGCGCGGCGACCTCCGGTAGAGGCCTGCTGCTCAACCTCTTTGATCAGGCCGCGTTCAATCAGCTGACGGGTAATCTTAGTGACACTGGCGGGCGCAAGCTGGCTGAGATCGGCAATCTGAATGCGCGAAATCGGCCCCTGTTGATCGATCAACCGATAAACGGCTGCGCTATTGAGTTGTTTGACAAGATCGACATTTCCTATTTGAGTCTGGCCGCCAGTGGTCATTCAATGCTTACTCGCTGAGGACGCTCTCTCCATTGACGAACGTCTTAATGATTTGATAATCGCGGGTAAAAACAGTGAGGTTAGCGGCTTTTCCTGCAGCTACTGTGCCCAGCTGTTTTTCCACGCCCATAGCTCTTGCCGGATAAAGCGTTGCCATGCGTAGCGCCTCATCCAGGGCAATGCCGCAATACTCTACGCTGTTCTGCACCGCTTCAATCATTGTCAGGGCTGAACCGCTCAGGGTTCCATGCTCATCCACGCACAGGCCATTGCGATAGTATATTGTTTTACCTGCAAAAATGAATTTATCAATCGCGGCACCTGCCGGCGCAGTCGCGTCAGTCACCAGAATCAGCCGTTCGCCTTTAAGCCGTTTTGCCATGCGCACGTTAGCGTAATTGACATGTAAGCCATCTGCAATGATGCCGCAGTATACATCAGGCGAATCAAACAGCGCACCGACCAGTCCGGGTTCACGTCCGCTAAAAGGGCTCATCGCATTATAAAGGTGGGTCGCGAAAGTAATGCCAGCGCTGAATCCGGCTTTTGCTTCGGCATAGGTCGCATTAGAGTGTCCGGCCGAGACGATAATACCGGCTGCGCTGAGCTGACGAATAACGTCGCTGCCTGCCTGTTCAGGCGCCAGCGTGACTTTAGTAATGACATCGGCGTTGGCACAGAGATAGTCGACCAGTGCAGGATCGGGCTGGCGTATCAGGGCCGGATTGTGCGTCCCTTTTTTCTCACGGTTAAGCCAGGGGCCTTCAAGGTGCAAACCCAGCGCCTGATTCTGATGCGTTGTCAGCCAGGCTCGCATAGTCTCTACCGCCCGCTGCATCAGTTCATCACTGCTGGTAATCAGCGTGGGCAGAAAGCTGGTACAGCCTGACTTTTCATTAGCGTGCTGCATTATCTCCAGCGTTTCCACGCTCAGCGCTTCAGGCGAATCGTTGAATTGCACACCGCCGCAGCCGTTAAGCTGCAGGTCGATAAAGCCGGGAGCGATAAATGCGCCTGCCATATCCTGTTGCGGTAGTGCTGCATCCAGCATGGCGCGCGGGCAAACCCGATCAATAATACCGTCCGCGATAACTACCGCGTGATCGTCCAGAATGTCATAGCCGGTAAAAATCCGGCCGTTTACTAATGCGTACATTATCTCTCTCCCGGCTGCGCCAGCTGCCAACGACAGCAGGCTTCTACATCGTGCTCTCAGACGCCCTGCATATTTTCCGCTTCAAGCTCGCGGAAATATTTTACCGTTTTAACTTTCAGTTCCATTGTCGCCGGCTCATCGCATACCACAACCGCTTTTGGATGCAGCTGCAGACAGCTGATGGTCCACATATGGTTTACGTTGCCCTCTACTGCCGCCTGAAGCGCCTGCGCTTTGACGTGACCTGTAACCAGAATCATCACCTCTTCTGCATCCAGCAGCGTACCCACGCCAACGGTCAGCGCATATTTAGGTACCTGGCTGACATCGCCATCAAAAAAGCGTGAATTAGCGACACGCGTATCATGCGTCAGCGTTTTTATACGGGTACGCGATGAGAGCGAGGAGGCGGGTTCATTAAACGCGATATGACCATCATTGCCTACACCACCCATAAACAGATGGATTTTACCGAGCGCACGAATCTTCTCTTCATACTGGCGACATTCTGCGTCAATATCTTCCGCATTGCCATTCAGAAGATTGATGTTTTCTGACGGAATATCAACGTGATCGAAAAAGTTGCGATACATAAAGCTGTGATAGCTTTCCGGATGCGCTTTGGGCAGGCCGACATATTCATCCATGTTGAATGTCACGACATGTTTAAAGCTGACCTGGCCTGCTTTGTGCATCTCAATCAGATGCTTGTAAGCTTCCAGCGGAGTGCCGCCCGTAGGTAACCCCAGAACAAAGGGACGCTCCGGACCTGGGTTAAAGGCGTTGATCCGGTTGACGATATGGCGGGCCGCCCATTTTCCTACCTGAGCAGGCGTAGCCAGCGGAATCAGTCTCATAGTGCACCTCGGTTAAACAGATAAAAGAATGTGCTGTAGCTGCCGTCATTAAGTGTGAACGCGGTCAGCGCGTTTATCAGCAGGCTAAAGCGAAAAAGAGCGGTTGATATTTTTTATCATAAAATAAGTTTGTAGCAGTGACCAGTATTAAGCGACTTATATTGGCTATTAAGGTGATAAAAGTCACAACTGGAGCGGTTTTAATTTGCGAGGCGAATTAATTTATCTTTACACTGCATCTCGCAGAGAATCGTCTTTTCAACACGCCAGGTGCCGGGATAATAAAATCAACCCGTACCAGGGGATACGCCAGTCTCATAGGGGGAGAACAAGGTGAGTATATTAGGCTATTTACAAAAAGTCGGCCGCGCGCTGATGGTGCCGGTGGCCACGCTGCCAGCCGCCGCTATCCTGATGGGGGTCGGCTACTGGATCGATCCTGACAGCTGGGGAGCAGGTAATGCGCTGGCGGCACTACTGATCAAGTCAGGCTCCGCCATTATTGACCACATGTCGGTACTGTTTGCGATTGGTGTTGCTTACGGTATGTCTAAAGATAAAGATGGCGCAGCGGCCCTGACCGGTTTTGTCGGCTTTCTTGTCGTGACCACGCTTTGTTCACCTGCTGCGGTCGCGATGATCCAGAAGATGCCGGTTGAACAGGTACCTGCGGCATTTGGCAAAATTGAAAACCAGTTTGTCGGCATCATGGTGGGGATTCTTTCTGCTGAGATGTATAACCGCTTCAGCCATGTCGAGCTGCCTAAAGCGCTCTCTTTTTTCAGCGGACGTCGCCTGGTACCGATCCTGGTCTCCTTCCTGATGATTGTTGTGGCGTTTATCCTGATGTACGTCTGGCCAATAATCTTTGGCGGTCTGGTAAGCTTTGGTGAACATATTCAAAAGCTGGGGTCTGTCGGAGCAGGGGTATACGCTTTCTTTAACCGGCTGCTGATCCCCGTTGGTCTGCATCACGCGCTGAATTCCGTGTTCTGGTTTGATGTCGCGGGTATTAATGACATTCCAAAATTCCTCGGCGGCGCGCAGTCTATCGCTAACGGCAGCGGCATTCCGGGTATTACGGGTCGCTATCAGGCGGGTTTCTTCCCCATTATGATGTTTGGCCTGCCGGGTGCAGCACTGGCTATCTACCACTGTTCTCGTCCGGAAAACAGGGCAAAAGTGGGCGGTATTATGCTGGCGGCCGCTTTTGCAGCCTTCTTTACCGGCATCACCGAGCCGCTGGAATTCTCCTTTATGTTCGTGGCTCCGGTCCTCTATGTGATCCACGCGGTCCTGACCGGAATTTCGGTGTTTATTGCGGCCAGCATGCAGTGGATTGCCGGCTTTGGCTTTAGCGCCGGCCTGGTAGATATGGTGCTCTCGTCGCGTAATCCACTGGCGGTGCACTGGTGGATGCTGATCCCGCAGGGCCTGGTCTTCTTCGTGATTTATTACGTGGTGTTCCGTTTTACTATCCGCAAATTCAATCTGCTGACGCCGGGCCGCGAACTGGCAGCGGATGATGAAACGGATGGTTATGATGTGAATGTTATGCAGGAAAATAGCGGGGAAACGGCGACTGAATCGCTGGCACGTCGCTATATCGCTGCCGTTGGAGGGTCTGAAAACCTGACCCATATTGACGCCTGTATCACGCGCCTGCGTCTGAACGTGAAAGATTCCGCGCAGGTCAGCGAAGGCGTGGCAAAACGTATCGGCGCGTCAGGCGTCATCCGTCTTAATAAGCAGAGCGTGCAGATTATTGTGGGTACGCAGGCGGAGAGTATCGCTACCGCGATGAAAACGGTATTGACCAAAGGCCCGGTAGCGGCCGCCAGCGCGGCGCCTGTGGCTAAACCGGTGGTGACTGCAACTGCGCCAGCTCCTGCCGCTGCACATAAGGCGATTGCCACGCTGCTGGCACCGGTATCAGGTCACGTGGTTGCTCTGGATAATGTACCGGACGAAGCGTTCGCCAGCAAAGCGGTGGGCGATGGTCTGGCGATTCAGCCAACGGGGACGCGCGTGGTGGCACCGATTGCCGGTACCATAGTAAAAATCTTCAACACTAATCACGCCTTCTGCCTTGAAACAGAGAGCGGCGTTGAGATAGTGGTGCATATGGGGCTGGACACCGTTGCGCTGGCAGGACGCGGTTTCACCCGGCTGGTGGAAGAGGGTAAAACCGTTAGCGCTGGCGAGGCGATCCTCGAGATGGATCTGGACTATCTGAATGCCCATGCGCGCTCGATGATCAGTCCGGTAGTGGTCAGCAACAGTGATGACTTCGCGGGTCTGACGCTGCTGGCAACAGGCACCGTTGTTGCCGGGGAAACGCCGCTGTATGAGGTGAAAAACTAACCCCTTAAGTCTGACTGATAAGGCAGGAAGCGATTCCTGCCTTTTTTGTTTTAAAAGCGCCAACAAACGGTTGTTTCCCTTCAGCGCTTTGTGGATCATACTCCGTTACTTCGAGGTAAAATCACCCGTTATTGTTTGAGGATTTTGAGATGAGTGAGGCTGAAGCCCGCCCAACGAACTTTATTCGTCAGATCATCGACGAAGATTTGGCGAGCGGTAAGCACAGTTCTGTGCATACCCGTTTCCCGCCAGAGCCCAATGGTTATCTGCATATTGGCCATGCAAAATCGATCTGCCTGAACTTTGGAATTGCACAGGATTATCAGGGCGAATGCAATCTGCGTTTCGATGATACCAATCCGGTTAAAGAGGATATGGAATTCGTCGAGTCGATCAAAAATGATGTGCAATGGCTGGGCTTTGAGTGGAGCGGCAACATTCGTTACTCATCCGACTATTTTGATCAGCTGTTTAATTATGCTGTTGAGCTGATCAACAAAGGACTGGCGTACGTTGATGAACTGTCACCCGAGCAGATCCGCGAGTATCGCGGCACGCTGACGGCGCCGGGCAAAAATAGCCCGTATCGCGATCGCAGCGTTGAAGAGAACCTGGCGCTGTTCCGGAAAATGCGCGACGGTGGCTTTGAAGAGGGTAAGGCCTGTCTGCGTGCCAAAATCGATATGGCTTCCAGCTTTATCGTTATGCGCGATCCGGTACTGTACCGCATTAAGTTTGCCGAGCACCATCAGACCGGCAACAAGTGGTGCATCTACCCGATGTACGATTTCACGCACTGCATCTCCGATGCGCTGGAAGGGATCACGCATTCGCTCTGTACGCTGGAGTTTCAGGATAACCGCCGCCTGTATGACTGGGTACTGGATAACATTACCATTCCGGTGCATCCGCGGCAGTATGAGTTTTCGCGCCTGAATCTTGAGTATGCTGTGATGTCGAAGCGCAAGCTGACGCAGCTGGTGAGCGAGAAGCGGGTAGAAGGCTGGGACGATCCGCGTATGCTGACCGTTTCAGGTCTGCGCCGTCGTGGTTACAGCGCGGCATCAATCCGTGAGTTCTGCCGCCGAATCGGCATCACTAAACAGGACAATATCGTTGAGATGGCTTCGCTGGAGTCGTGCATTCGTGATGATCTCAACGAAAATGCGCCGCGTGCTATGGCCGTGCTCGATCCGCTCAAAGTCGTGATTGAAAACCTGCCAGCCGGACATGATGAGATCATCACCATGCCAAATCACCCGAACCGGCCGGAGATGGGGACGCGCGAGGTGCCTTTCAGCCGTGAAGTGTGGATCGACCGCGCAGATTTCCGTGAAGAAGCCAACAAACAGTACAAGCGTCTGGTCCTGGGTAAAGAAGTGCGCCTGCGCAACGCCTATGTGATCCGCGCTGAGCGCGTGGCAAAAGATGAGGCGGGCAACATCACCTGTATCTATGCGACCTGCGATGTGGATACGCTGAGCAAAGACCCGGCTGATGGCCGTAAAGTAAAAGGGGTGATCCACTGGGTCTCCGCAATTCATGCGCTGCCCGCTGAGTTCCGCCTCTACGATCGCCTGTTCAGCGTGCCTAACCCGGGCGCGGCAGAGGATTTTCTCGCGACGCTGAATCCGGATTCGCTGCAGATTAAGCAGGGCTTTGTGGAGCCAGGACTGCGTGAAGCGGCGGCAACCTCGCCGTATCAGTTCGAGCGCGAAGGCTATTTCTGTGCAGACAGCGTTTACTCGCAGCCATCAGCGCTGGTGTTCAACCGCACTGTAGGCCTGCGCGATACCTGGGCGAAGATCGGCAGCGAATAATAACCGCTTCCGGCATCATAAAATTATATAAGGGCGAGCTTTCGCCCTTTTTTATTATCCTCTTTTGCGTAGCGGCAACCATTTATTCTGCATTAAATAAAATCGCGCACATACCCGGGTTTACGACTTGTCTGACTTTAAAAAAATTAACGCATTTGACCGTGTTAAATCCTTTTTTTCAGGTAGGCTATGCGCACTCCGGACTTGGTCTGTGGCTAGTAAAAAGGGAAAAATAATGACAAGCCTCGCTCAGGAAGCCAAACACAGTGTTGTGGTTTTACATCAGCTCATTGAACGTATTTTTAATCATGCTGATGTCAGCACCGATACCATGGGGCTGCTGCTGTCGCACTTCCATCCTGATTTCCGGATGGTAACGCCACAGGGCAGACAACTGGATTTGAATGACGTTGAAGATCTGTTTCGCCGCCTGTGCGGGCAGCGTGAAGGGATGCGCATCGCGACCAGCGAACATGCGATCATTTCTGAGCAGCAAAAAGAGGTCATCATTCAGTATCGCGAACTGCAGATAGTGAATGGCGAGAGCCACAGCCGTATTTCGCTGGCAGTGCTGGACTGCAGTACGGCAAATCCGCGCTGGCGCTACCTGCAGGAGACGCTGGTCGCCTGAATCGCAGCCACAAAAAAACCGGTGCCTGCACCGGTTTTTTTATCTTGCCGCATAGCTGACGTTATTTATCGTTATGCAGGGTTTCATCTTCACGGCAGTCACCTACTTCGCAGTGACCATACAGGTACAGGCTATGGTTGGTGAGCTTGATACCGTGACGGGTCGCGATTTCGCGCTGGCGCGTTTCAATCGACTCATCGCTGAACTCAATTACTTTACCGCAGTCCAGGCAGATAAGATGATCGTGATGCTGCTGCTGCGTTAATTCAAAAACAGACTTGCCGCCTTCGAAGTTATGGCGGGTTACAATGCCCGCGTCATCAAACTGGTTCAGAACGCGATATACCGTGGCCAGACCAATCTCTTCGCCCATGTCGATCAGGCGTTTGTACAAATCTTCCGCGCTGACGTGATGGCACTGGGGTTCCTGAAGCACTTCCAGAATCTTTAGTCTGGGCAGCGTGACTTTCAGGCCAGCCTTTTTCAATGCGGAATTGTTGTCAGTCATGCGGATATTGTCCTGTTACTTTGCTAGTCATTTGCGGCTTAACAGCCTTGAATGTGTGGTTAACGCGCATTCTCATTTGCGTCTCATTATAGAACCGGGGCAGGTGAATAGAAACCAGGCAAATGCTAAAGAAATCACCAGAGGCGGGAATAACGCTCTTGCTGTCGCCGGCGGGATTATACAGTGCTGGGTTCTCAGTTCACTCAGCCTCAGCCTGCTGACAGAGGAATAAGCCGTTAACCGTTGCGGGTATTCTACAGAATTGCAGGGAAAAGTTAAAAAAGCGTAGCTATTATTTTTATAGGCAATTCCGTTACCCGATGTTAACAGTACCTGAATCGGGTAACGGCAACACATTATGCCTCAATAATTTCTTTGAGCTGCAGCTCATCAAAAATCTGCTTCACCCAGCCTTCAACGCGTTCATTCGTCAGCTCTGGCTGGCGATCTTCATCAATCGCAAGTCCGAGGAAATGTTTGTCATCGGCCAGACCTTTAGACGCTTCAAAATGGTAACCTTCGACAGGCCAGTGACCCACGATGATCGCACCATTTGGCTCGATAATGTCGCGAATGGTACCCAGTGCATCACAGAAATACTCAGCATAATCTTCCTGATCGCCACAGCCAAACAGCGCCACCAGTTTACCATTGAAGTCGATCTCTTCCAGCGTCGGGAAGAAGTCATCCCAGTCGCACTGCGCTTCACCATAATACCAGGTAGGAATGCCCAGCAGCAGGATATCAAACGCTTCCAGATCTTCTTTGGTACTTTTAGCAATGTCATGCACTTCGGCGACATCTTTACCCAGTTGTTTCTGGATCATCTTTGCAATGTTTTCGGTGTTGCCGGTATCGCTGCCGAAGAAAATGCCTACGATTGCCATGGGTTAGGTAACCTCTTAAATCCTGAATGTGAGAGTAAGTCAACAGACTGTACAGATAAGCGAATGATAGCAGACCCTGAAAAAGCGCGGAACGCGCAAAGCGCAGAGTTTGTGTTCCTCTGTGCGGTCTGCATAAATTATATGAGTTTGAGCTGTGTCAGCAGCATCTGCTCAATCAGCTCGCTGCGGCTGATATTTTGCTGCTCAGCCAGCGTGTTGAGCGCGTCAACCGCTTCGCCGGACATTTTGAGCTCCACGCGCCGCAGCCCACGAACCTTATCGCGTTTAAGCTGATTGCGCTTATTAATGCGCAGCTGCTCATCGCGCGACAGCGGGCTGGTTTTCGGGCGACCCGGTCGTCGCTCGTCTGCAAAGAGATCAAGCGTGGTACGGTCTGTCTGTTCTTTTGCCATGATTTGCGAAACTGAGTGGGCGCGAACGGCGCCGCGCGATTAAACACATTATCGGCCCAGCCACCGTGTATAACCACCGTGGCAAAATTTTAGCGCGACATCATACTCCAGCGTCAGACGTGACGCCAATCTTAAACATAGTGCAGTAAGCTTTTGCTTTCAGAGCGTAAAAAAGCGTCGCACAGCACGTAATACGGCATCAGGCTTCTCTGCATGTACCCAATGTCCGGCACCGGCAATGACCTGCGCCCGCGCCTGAGGAAACTGGGCCAGCAGCCTGTCCCGATAGTGATTATCCAGATAAGGAGAGTCGCCGCCGCGAATAAACAGCGCCGGATGAGAAGAGACAGGGAGAGGTTCCCAGCCCGATATCGTTGTGTAGTTATCCCACAATACGGGCACATTGAACCGCCACTCCCCCTCAGCGAAGGACTTCAGGATAAACTGAATGATCCCCTCTTCAGGCACAAACTGTCGCATTATCGCCGCCGCTTCGCTGCGGCGCGTCACGCCTGCCGCAGTGACCGCGCGAATCGCCGCGAAAATCTCATCGTGCCGGCGCGTCTGATAGTCGACGGGAGCGATGTCAATCAGCACCAGCTTGCCAACGCGTTCAGGCGCCAGCGCACTCAATGCCATAGCGATTTTGCCCCCCATCGAGTGCCCAATCACATCAACCTGTGCTATCTGCTGTGCATCCAGCGTATCAACCATATCCTGCGCCATTGCAGCATAGCTCATGCTGTTGCTGCGCGCCGATAAACCGTGATTGCGGACATCCACCTGCAGCGTCGTCCGCGTATCGGCTACGCCACGTGCCAGCCCGCCAAGGTTATCCAGGCTGCCAAACAGACCGTGGATAAGCAAAATCGGTGCGCTGTGAGGATCAGATTGTGCAGTTTGCAGACGAGCATTCAAAATCATGGCTAAAGTTCTTACGGTTGAGAGCGTGGGTTAGGGTATCATGATTCTACCTGTCCGGGTGGCGGTCGCCAGGTATTAGGGCATATTCTGACTTTTGCCCGTAAACGTTGCCAGCGCTATCAGCTACTGCGGATTTAACTTTATAATCAATATGTCAGATCCCAGACTCTCTGCGTGCCCGCTACCGGTAAGGGCGTTGCAGAATGCGGGATTCTGCTAGTTGCCAGACTCGTACGGAATAAGATGAAAACGATTGAAGTTGACGAAGAACTCTACCGTTATATTGCCAGCCACACGCAGCACATCGGTGAAAGCGCCTCAGACATCCTGCGTCGCATGCTGAAATTTACCGCCAGCTCGCGCGCTGTCGCTGCGCCGGCAGCTACGACCCCGGTAAAAGAGGCAGCAGCAGCCGAGCCTGAAGCGCGTCCGCAGGATCGCGTGCGAGCCATGCGCGAGCTGATGCTGTCAGATGAGTATGCCGAGCAGAAAAAAGCGGTTAACCGCTTTATGCTGATTTTGTCAACGCTTTATCGTCTCGATCCTGATGCATTTGCCGATGCTACCGCATCGCTGCAGGGGCGTACGCGCGTCTATTTTGCCGGTAATGAACATACGCTGCTGCAAAATGGCACGCATACTAAGCCTAAGCATGTGCCAGGTACGCCATACTGGGTCATCACAAACACCAATACAGGCCGTAAATGCAGCATGGTGGAACACATCATGCTGGCTATGCAGTTCCCTTCGGAGCTGACAGAGAAAGTTTGCGGCACCATTTAAACTGAAGCGTCAGGGAGAAGCGCCAATGGCCAATCACCCCCGTGCCGGGCAGCCTGCCCAGCAGAGCGATTTGATTAACGTTGCACAATTAACCTCGCAGTATTATGTCCTGAAGCCGGATGCGGCTAACCCGGACCATGCGGTGAAATTTGGCACATCTGGCCACCGCGGCAGCGCGGGACGTCACAGCTTCAATGAAGAGCATATTCTGGCTATCGCACAGGCGATCGCCGAAGAGCGTAAAAAGAACGGTATCACCGGTCCATGCTACGTGGGCAAAGATACGCACGCGCTCTCTGAACCCGCTATCCTGTCGGTACTGGAAGTGCTGGCAGCGAACGGCGTGGATGTCATTGTGCAGCAGGATAACGGCTACACGCCAACGCCCGCTATCTCCAATGCCATTCTGGAGCACAACAAACGCGGCGGTGCGCAGGCTGACGGCATTGTGATCACCCCTTCGCACAACCCACCGGAAGATGGCGGCATTAAATACAATCCGCCAAACGGGGGTCCGGCTGATACTAACGTTACCAAAGTGGTGGAAGATCGTGCTAATCAGCTGATCAAAGGCGGTCTGCAGGATGTGAAACGCCTGCCGCTGGATCAGGCGTGGCAGAGCGGCCACATTGTCGAGCAGGATCTCATTCAGCCTTACGTGGAAGGGCTGGCACAGGTTATCGACTTCCCGGCGATTCAGAAAGCGGGACTGAAAATTGGCGTAGATCCGCTTGGCGGCTCCGGTATGGCTTACTGGCAGCGCATCGCTGAGCATTACAACCTCGATCTGACCATCGTCAATGACGCTATCGATCAGACGTTCCGCTTCATGCATCTGGATAAAGATGGCGTGGTGCGCATGGACTGTTCGTCAGAGTGTGCGATGGCCGGTCTGCTGGCGTACAAAGATAAGTTTGATCTCGCCTTTGGCAACGATCCCGATTACGACCGTCACGGTATCGTCACGCCAGCTGGCCTGATGAATCCTAACCATTACCTGGCTGTTGCCATCAACTATCTGTTCCAGCATCGTCCGCAGTGGGGCAGTGATGTTGCCGTCGGCAAAACGCTGGTCTCCAGCGCAATGATTGACCGCGTGGTTAATGATATCGGCCGTAAGCTGGTAGAAGTCCCGGTGGGCTTCAAGTGGTTTGTTGATGGTCTGTTTGATGGCAGCTTTGGCTTTGGCGGCGAAGAGAGCGCGGGAGCGTCCTTCCTGCGTTTTGATGGCTCAGCCTGGTCAACGGATAAAGATGGCATCATTCTCTGCCTGCTGGCCGCTGAAATCACTGCGGTGACCGGCAAAAACCCGCAGCAGCACTATGATGAACTGGCAGAGCGCTTTGGCGCACCAAGCTACAATCGTCTGCAGGCATCAGCAACCTCGGCACAGAAAGCTGCGCTCTCAAAACTGTCGCCGGAGATGGTCAGCGCTGACACGCTGGCAGGCGATCCGATCACTGCACGCCTGACGGCTGCTCCGGGTAACGGCGCATCCATTGGCGGGCTGAAAGTGATGACGGAGAACGGCTGGTTTGCGGCGCGTCCGTCCGGTACTGAAGATGCGTACAAGATTTACTGTGAAAGCTTCCTTGGCGCTGAGCATCGCGAGCTGATCGAGAAAGAAGCGGTGGAAATTGTCAGTGAAGTTCTGAAGAACGCCTGAGAATGAAACCGTGAAAAGGGCCGCTGCTGCGGCCCTTTTTTTATGGCATAAAACGGTAGCCGATGCCGGTTTCCGTCAGCAGGTGAGCCGGCTGCGTCGGATTGGTTTCCAGCTTCTGGCGCAGATGGCCCATATAGATGCGCAGATAGTGGCTATGCTCAACCGCATTGGGTCCCCAGACCTGATTCAGCAGCTGGCGCTGCGTCAGCACCTTGCCGGCGTTGTTCAGCAGCAGGCTGAGCAGGCGAAACTCGGTTGGCGTCAGATGCACTTCCTGACCGCTGCGGGTAATCCGGCGGGCGGACAGATCGACACAGACCTCTCCAAACAGCACGCGCGCATCGGGCTGACTGCCCTGATGACGCCGCAGTGCGACCCGCACCCTGGCCAGCAGTTCACCAATGCCAAAGGGTTTTGTCAGATAGTCATCCGCACCCGCATCCAGCGCTGCGATCTTATCCTGCTCATCGCTGCGGGCTGACAATACAATAACCGGCATACTGCTCCACTGCCGTACTTCGCGAATGAATGCAATGCCGTCACCGTCAGGCAGGCCGAGATCGAGGATCACCAGGTCGGGCTTTCGCGTTGCCGCTTCAATCAGACCACGCTGCAGCTGTTCGGCTTCAACAATTTTGAGGCCTTCACTTTCAAGCGCCAGGCGTACAAAACGACGGATCTCTTTTTCATCTTCCACAATTAAAATGGTTGTCACGCGGGCTCCTGCGACACGGTTTTCTCTACTTTAGCAATAAACCGCAGCGGCGTCCGCGCAGGTATTTGCCACAGTAAGATAACCCGTCTTTCACACCGTTGTAACGTCATCCCGCACCCCACAATAAACGGTCAAAAAAAGTTCAGAACAGGTGGTCTGATGAGTAGCAAAAGTGTGCAGCCAGGAGTAATATTTGCGACAGATCACATTTTATAATTAACTGCTCAGGAGGAATGCGATGGATAAGTGCTATTCACTGCCAAAAATTATTATACGGCGTACGCTGGTGCTGATTGCCGGTATTACAGCGCTTCCTTTTATGCTGTTCCGCCGCGATCGTGCGCGTTTCTATAGCTATCTGCACCGTATCTGGTGTAAAACCAGCACTAAACCGGTATGGCTGGAACAGTCTGAACTGGCTGGCGGCATCTACTGGTAATGGTGACTTTCTGACTGAGGCGGACGTTTTTACCCAAAGCGCCCGCTTTTTTTGACGAAATTTTTTGCACACTGCCTGTCACCTCATGCCATTCGCTGCCATTTGCGCTACACTTAAACCTCTACAAGATTTTGGAGGTTGTACAAGTATGAGCGAGAAAATTCCTGTCGGCATCAGTGCCTGCCTGCTCGGGGATAACGTCCGATTTGATGGCGGCCATAAGCGTTTTGCCTTTGCAACGGACGAACTCGCGCAATTTGTGCGCTATGAGCCCGTCTGTCCTGAGATGGCTATTGGTCTGCCTACACCCCGGCCGGCGTTAAGGCTGGTAAAACAGGGCGACGACCAGATCCATATCTGCTTCAGCAAAGATGACAATGAAGAAGTGACCAGTGAAATGCGCAGCTGGTCAGCGGAGCGCGTTAAATCGCTGCACCATCTTTGCGGCTATATTCTTTGCGCCAAATCACCCAGCTGCGGTCTGGAGCGGGTGCGCGTTTACGATCCTGCCACAAATAACAACCGTAAATCAGGTATCGGCATCTTTACTTCTTTTCTGCAGCAGGAGATGCCCTGGCTGCCGCTGGAAGAGGATGGACGCCTGCACGATCCGGTTCTGCGGGAAAATTTTACCGGGCGCGTGTTTGCGCTGCATGAGTTCAATGAAATGTGGCGTAGCGGGTTAACACGGCACAAACTGATTGCCTTTCACAGTCGCTACAAACTGCTGCTGTTGTCGCATGCACAGGACGCCTATCGCGAACTGGGACGCTTCGTCGCCGCTATGGATAAGTGGGCGTCGCTGGAAGAGTATGCCTTTGAGTACCGTAATCGTTTGATGCAGCTGATGTCGCATCGGGCCTCGCGACGCAATCACACCAACGTGCTGATGCATGTGCAGGGCTATTTCCGGCCAAAACTCAGCTCTCCTCAGCGTCAGGAATTGGCACAGCTGATCGATCGCTATCGCTGTGGCGTTCAGCCGCTGCTGGCACCCATCACCATGCTGAAACATTACATGGCTGAGTATCCGCATCCCTGGCTGGCACAGCAGCGCTATTTTGATCCCTACCCGGAAGCGTTGCGTCTGCGTTACGGACAATAAGGACGAGGCACCATGACCACACACCTGCTCTGGCTGCGCAACGATCTGCGTATTAACGATAACAGCGCGCTGGCAGCAGCGTGTCATGACAGAGAGGCTGACGTGCTGGCGCTGTTTATCGCTACGCCGAAACAGTGGCGACAGCACAGCATGTCTGCAAAACAGGCCACATTTATTCACCAGAATCTGTGTGAGCTGCAGCAGGCGCTGGCGGAGCGCGGCATCCCGCTGCATTTTTATCAGTGTGATGATTTTGCGGCTTCGGTCGACTACCTGCGCGACTTCTGCAAAACGCACCGTGTGGATGCGCTGTTTTATAACTATCAGTATGAAATCAATGAGCGTGAGCGCGATGCTGCGGCAGAAAAGCAGCTGGATGAGCAGGGCGTTATCTGTCAGGGATTTGATGACAGCCTGCTGCTGCCGCCCGGCAGTGTGCAGACCGGAAACAACACTACGTTTAAAGTTTTTACGCCGTTCAGCAAAGCGTTTCTTAAACGGCTGCAGCAGGGATTGCCGGAGTGCCACAAGGCCCCTGAAGCACGCAGGGGTGCGCCGCTGAAAAGCACGAAAAAAATCCCCGCCTTTGATTATCCGGCTGAAGAACCCGATGAAAAGCTGTTTCCGGCTGGCGAACCGGCGGCGTTAAAACGCCTGCGCGCGTTTGCCAGACAGCCGGTACTGGATTATCCGTCAGAGCGCGACGCGCCCGCCAGCGACGGCACCAGCCAGCTGTCAGCCTATCTCTCAACCGGCGTACTCTCACCCCGGCAGTGTCTGCATCGGATTGTGAAAGAGCATGCTGATGCGCTGAAAGGAGGAAAAGCCTTTACCTGGATCAGTGAGCTGATCTGGCGGGAATTCTATCGCCATCTGATCGTGGCCTATCCGGCGCTCTGTAAACATCAGCCGTTTATCGACTGGACTCATCACGTCAGCTGGCAGAAAGACAGCGCCCATTTTGACGCCTGGAAAGCGGGCAAAACCGGCTATCCCATCGTTGATGCAGGTATGCGCCAGATGAACCGCATTGGCTGGATGCACAACCGGCTGCGCATGATCACCGCCAGCTTTCTGGTAAAAGATCTGCTTATCGACTGGCGGCAGGGCGAGCGCTACTTTATGGAACAGCTGATTGACGGTGATTTTGCTGCCAACAACGGCGGCTGGCAGTGGGCGGCTTCCACCGGCACCGATGCCGTGCCCTATTTCCGCATCTTTAATCCGACTACGCAGGGTGAACGGTTCGATAAGCAGGGCACGTTTATCCGGCAGTGGCTGCCGGAGCTGAAAGAGGTGCCCGACAGCGATATTCATCAGCCGCACGTCTGGGCGAAGAAAAATAACAAGAAACTCGATTATCCCCTGCCAATCGTGGAACATAAGGCGGCACGCAAAAAGACATTAGACGCCTTTGAACGCGCACGCGGCGCGGCCTGAGGCGATTACGGAGCCTTTATGAATAACATTGAGCTGGAAAAGATCGTTAACCAGCAGCTAAACAGCAGCGCGTTTAGCGACTATGCACCTAACGGACTGCAGGTTGAGGGACGCAGTGAAGTCAGAAGAGTGGTTACCGGCGTTACGGCCTGCCAGGCGCTGCTGGATGAAGCGGTAAAGCGGAATGCCGATGCGGTTCTGGTGCACCACGGCTATTTCTGGAAAAACGAAGCCCCGGCAATAAAAGGCATGAAACGACAGCGTCTGCGCACGCTGCTGGCTAACGATATTAATCTCTATGGCTGGCATCTGCCGCTGGATGCGCATCCGCAGCTGGGGAATAACGCGCAGCTGGCGCGCCTGTTTGATATCGACGTCAGGGGTGAAATCGAGCCGCTGCTGCCCTGGGGTGAGCTGCGCACGCCGCTCAGCGGCAGCGACCTGGCAGAAAAAATCGCGCAGCGTCTGGGACGCACGCCGCTGCACTGCGGTGATAACGCACCCGCGCTGATCAAACGCGTGGCCTGGTGCAGCGGCGGTGGTCAGGGCTTTATCGACAACGCGGCCGCGGCCGGCGTTGACGCCTTTATTACGGGCGAAGTCTCTGAGCAGACCATTCACAGCGCGCGCGAACAGGGGCTGCACTTTTTCGCCGCGGGCCATCACGCGACCGAGCGCGACGGTATCAAAGCGCTGGGTGAGTGGCTGGCGCAGCATTACCACCTCGATGTTACCTTTATCGATATCGACAATCCTGCCTGATTTTTCTCTCTCTGCGTCCGCTCGCCGGGCGCAAACTGGTTGACACATCTCCGCCACTTTTGCATAACCTATTGAACCTGAGCAGCTATGTGAAATGTTTATCGTGCCGCAGCACGTCTGCCGGCGCGCGTTATTCACGATCGGGAGGTGGGTTTTGCAACAGGCACGTTGTTATTTACTGGGAGAGCGGGCGGTTGTACTGGAACTGGCGCCGCCGGTTTCGCTCGCCAGTCAGCAGCGCATCTGGGGATTATGTGAACGACTGCAGCAGGATGAGCAGGTGCAGGAGGTGATCCCCGGTATGAACAACCTCACGCTGATACTGCGCGAGTCACAAATCAATGCGCAGGACGCCATTGAGCGTCTGCAGCGCTGGTGGGAAGAGGGTGAAGAGCAGCTGCAGAATAATCCCCGGCTGATCGAGATCCCGGTGGTGTATGGTGGCAGTGCCGGACCCGATCTGTCAGAAGTGGCAGATCGCGCCGGGCTGACGCCGCCGCAGGTGGTAGAGCTGCACAGCAGCGCAGACTACATTGTCTATTTTCTTGGCTTCCAGCCTGGTTTCCCCTATCTGGGCGGCCTGGATACGCGACTACATACGCCGCGTCGCGCCGAGCCGCGCGTGGCCGTCCCGGCTGGTTCAGTGGGGATTGGCGGCAGTCAGACCGGTATCTATCCGCTGGCTGCCCCCGGCGGCTGGCAGCTGATTGGCCATACGCCACTCAGCCTGTTTGATCCGCTTAAGCAGCCGCCCACGCTGATGCGCCCCGGCGATCGCGTTCGGTTTGTGCCGCAGAAGGAGGGCATATGCTGAATATTTTACGCGCCGGGTTAATGACCTCGGTACAGGATCGCGGGCGGCACGGCTGGCGTCAGCTGGGCATCAGCCTGAGCGGTGCGCTGGATGAGCCCTCCATGCGTACCGCAAATATGCTGGTGGGTAACAGCGAGAACAGCGCGGTACTGGAGATTGTGCTGGGTCAGTTCAGGGCGGAGTTTCAGCGCGACGGCTGGTTTGCGCTCACGGGCGCGGCCTGCAACGCGGAGCTGGATGGCAAGCCGGTCTGGACCGGATGGCGCCTGCCGGTGCGGCGCGGTCAGGTCCTTACGCTATCCATGCCAACCCGCGGCATGCGCAGTTATCTGGCGGTAAACGGCGGGTTTGCGGTAGCAGAAATGCTGGGCTCGCACAGCACCGATCTGAAAGCTGCGTTTGGTGGCTGGCAGGGCCGCAGGCTGCAGGATGGCGATCGTCTGCCGCTGGGCGAGCCAACCCGCCGCTTCAGCCAGCCGGCGGGTGTGCGCCAGCTGCTGTGGGGGAACCGCATTCGTGCGCTGCCGGGTCCGGAATATAGCGAATTTACCCAGGAGGCGCAGGAGGCATTCTGGCGTAACCCGTGGAAACTGAGCCCGCAGAGTAACCGCATGGGATATCGCCTGCAGGGCGACAGCCTGCAGCGGACCGCCACGCGCGATCTGCTCTCACATGGTCTGGTGCCTGGCGTGGTACAGGTGCCGCCAAACGGCCAGCCTATTGTGCTGATGGCGGATGCACAGACCACCGGCGGCTATCCGCGGATCGCCTGCATCATCGAGGCGGATATTTATCAGCTGGCGCAAATCCGGCTCGGCGAACCGATTCACTTTATTCCGTGTACGCTGGAGGAGGCGCTGCTGGCGAAACAGCAGCAGCAGCGCGCGCTGGATCAGATAGCCTGGGGGCTTACGCATGAAAATTGATCTCAATGCCGATCTTGGCGAAGGCAGCAGCAGCGATCGGGAACTGCTGTCGCTGGTAAGCTCTGCCAATATCGCCTGCGGTTTTCACGCCGGTGATGCGCAAACCATGCTGCAGTCGGTACGCTGGGCCAATGCGTCAGGGGTCGCAATCGGCGCTCATCCGGGCTTTCCCGATCGCGAGAACTTTGGCCGCACGGCGATGCAGCTGCCGCCGGAAACAGTCTATGCCCAGATGATCTATCAGACTGGCGCGCTGAAAAGCATGACGGAAAGTGAAGGCGCGCGGCTGTTTCACGTTAAGCCGCACGGCATGCTCTATAACCAGGCCGCCGCCGATCCGCAGCTCGCTGACGCGATTGCCCGGGCAGTACGGGCGGTGGATGCTCAGCTTATTCTGGTTGGCCTGGCGGGCAGCGAGCTGATTGCGGCAGGTGCGCGGTACGGCCTGCGCACCCGTGAAGAGGTGTTTGCCGATCGGGGCTATCTGGCGAGCGGGGCGCTGGTGCCGCGCAGCCAGCCAGGTGCACTGATTGACGATGCCGATCAGGCGCTGGCGCAGACGCTGACGATGGTAAAGCAGCAGCAGGTAAAAAGCGTGAGCGGTGAGTGGGTCGCCGTCAATGCGGAGACGGTCTGCCTGCATGGCGATGGCGCGCATGCGCTGCAGTTTGCCCGCACGCTGCGCGCCGCGTTTGCGGCTGAGCAGATTGCCGTCAGCAGTGTATAACTCTCCCTTTTTTGCCCGGCACGCTGTTGCCGGGCTTTTTGTTTTCAGTGAGGAAAATCATGGAGAACGTTGTTAACCTCTGGCCCCTGCTGGGGATCCTGGCCATCATTATCGGCTTTTTATTACGCTTCAACCCGGTGCTGGTGGTCATTGTCGCAGGCTTTGTCACTGGCCTGGCGGCGCAGATGCCGCTCGGCGACATTCTGGAAAAGCTCGGTTCCGGCTTTCTGAATACGCGCAACCTGCCGCTGATCCTGCTGCTGCCGCTGGCGGTTATCGGTCTGCTGGAACGCCACGGATTGAAAGAGCGTGCGCAGAGCTGGATTGCGCAGATCAAAACCGCGACCGCCGGCCGTCTGCTCATCGTCTACCTGTTTGTGCGTGAAGCAACCGCCGCGCTGGGACTGACCAGTCTGGGCGGCCATCCACAGATGGTACGTCCGCTGCTGGCACCGATGGCAGAAGGTGCGACGGAAAACCGCTACGGTGAAGTTTCACCTGAAATACGTCACCGGCTGCGCGCCATGTCCGCCGCAACAGATAACGTCGGCCTTTTCTTTGGTGAGGATATCTTTGTCGCGTTTGGCGCCATTATCTTTATGCATAACTTCATGCAGGAATCAGCCGGTATTACCACCGAGCCGCTGCATATTGCGCTGTGGGGGATCCCGACCGCGCTGTGCGCCTTTCTTATCCACTCGGCTCGTCTGATACGGCTGGATCGCCAGCTGTCGCGTGAGCTGGGTGCGCTGAATCAGCAGGCGCTGCACGCCAGGGAGGAGAAGTAATGTTTCAGCAACAATATCTGATGTGGCTGGCAGGGGCGATTCTGCTGGTGGTGGCGCTGCTCTCCTGGGGAGACCGCGCTAATCCGCGTCGTCTGACCACCGGTCTCTTCTGGGCGCTCTACGGCCTGATTTTTCTGATTGGTGATGGCGCATATCAGCTGGCAGGGCAGTGGGCCGGCGACGCTGAGCTGGGCCGCCGCTGGCTGCATATTGCCACCGGGGTGGTCGTGGTTGTGATGGCGCTGATCGCCGGCTGCGGTGGTGTTCGCCTCGGACGCTATCATCAGCGCACGGATGCAGAAAAACAGGCCAGCGCCAGGCGTCTGGGCAATAAACTGTTCTTACCCGCCCTGGCGATACCGCTGGTTACGGTGATTGGCGTACTGGCGTTTAATCATATTCCCGGCCTGCAGGAGCAGGTGTTTGGCGCGGGCAACCACGCCACGCTGGTGACGCTGTTTTCAATGATGGTGGGCTGTATTCTGGGCTGGCTGATTGCGCTGGCGTTTACGCGGGAAAAGCCGCTGCAGTCGATGCAGGAGACACGCCGTCTGCTGGATGCGGTAGGCTGGGCATTTATTCTGCCGCAGATCCTTGCCACGCTGGGATTGCTGTTTACCAGCGCCGGTGTCGGCAGTGCGATTTCACACCTCACTGAACACTACCTGGCGGTGGATAACCGGCTGATTGCGGTGACGGTCTATGCCGGAGGAATGGCGCTGCTGACGATGGTAATGGGCAACGCCTTTGCCGCCTTCCCGATTGTAACTGCCGGCGTCGGCATCCCGATTCTGGTGCTGCAGCATGGCGGTAACCCAGCCGTCATGGCGGCGATCGGCATGTTCTCCGGCTACTGCGGTACGCTGATGACCCCGATGGCGGCAAACTTCAATATCGTACCGGCGCGCCTGCTGGAGCTGCCGGATCGTAATGCGGTGATCAAGGCTCAGGTTCCAACCGGTGTACTACTCTTGTTAGTGAATATTTTCCTGCTCTACTTCCTGATGTTTCTGTGAGGCAGTAATGAAAACGGTGTTGTTAACGGCTTTTGAGCCGTTTGGCGGTGAGCGTCTCAATCCTTCCTGGGAGGCGGTACGCGACTTTGACGGCAAAACGCTGGCTGGCGTGAAAGTGGTGGTACGCCAGCTGCCGGTGGTGTTTGCAACCTGTGGTGCCGTGCTGACTGACGCGCTGACCACCCTGCAGCCCGATGGCATTCTTTGCGTGGGGCAGGCGGGCGGGCGCTGCGATATTACGCTGGAGCGGGTGGCGATCAATATTCACGATGCGCGTATTCCCGATAACCAGCAGCAGCAGCCGGTGGATGAGCCGGTTGTGGCAGACGGGCCGGCGGCCTACTTCGCCACGCTGCCCATTAAAGCGATAGTTGCTTCGCTGCGGGAGGCGGGCATTCCCGCCTCGGTTTCGCAAACGGCCGGCACCTTTACCTGTAACAGCGTGATGTACTCTCTGCTGCACTGGCTGCATACCCATGGCAACCCGGCACGCGGCGGGTTTATGCATATTCCATGGATGCCGCAGCAGGCAGTGAACCATCCTGGCGCACCCAGCATGTCCGTGAGCAGCGTGACACAGGCACTGGAAATCGCCATTCAGGTCATGATGAGCACCCAGGACGATATCCGCGTTGCGGGTGGCGCAACACACTAATCAGGAGTTTGTATGCCAGAGGGACCGGAGATCCGTCGGGCGGCGGATCAGCTGGAAGCCGCCATCGTGGGCAAACCGCTTACCGATGTGTGGTTTGCTTTTCCATCGTTAAAAACCTATGAGCCCGCTCTGCTGGGCGAAACGGTTAACGCTATTGAAACGCGCGGCAAGGCGCTGCTGACCCATTTCTCCAATGGCCTGACGCTCTACAGTCACAATCAGCTCTATGGCGTCTGGCGGGTGGTTGCCGCGGGTACGCAGCCCGCTACCACTCGTCAGCTGCGGGTACGGCTGGAGAGCGCTGATAAAGCGATTTTGCTGTACAGCGCGTCTGATATTGAACTGCTGAATGCGGACACGCTCGGTGCACATCCGTTTCTGCAGCGCGTCGGGCCGGATGTGCTGGATGCCACGCTGACCGTCGCGGAGGTGCGTGAGCGCCTGCTGTCGCCACGGTTCCGGCGCCGGCAGTTCAGTGGACTGCTGCTTGACCAGGCTTTTCTCGCCGGGCTGGGCAACTATCTGCGGGTGGAGATCCTGTGGCATGCCGGCCTGCGTGCGCAGCACCGGGCGCAGGATCTGGATGACGCGCAGCTCGACAGGCTCAGTGAAGCGCTGCTGGCAATCCCGCGTCTCTCCTACAAAATGCGCGGCAGTATGAAAAAGTACCATGAAGAGGCGGCATTTCGCTTTGAAGTCTTTCACCGGCAGGGCAAAAAGTGCCGGCGCTGCGGTACCCTGATTGAGAAAGGCGTGCTCTCGTCACGCCCTTTTTACTGGTGTCCGGGGTGCCAGCTATAACCTGCTACGGGCAGATTACAGGCAAAAGAAAAGGGCAGAGAATTCTGCCCTTTTTTGTTTAACGCCGGCGCTTATTTTTTCAGCGCTGACTCAAACGGACGTTCGGTGTAACCGGTATAGAGCTGACGCGGACGGGCAATTTTCATGCCTTCATCGTGCATCTCTTTCCAGTGCGCAATCCAGCCAACGGTACGCGCCATCGCAAAGATCACGGTAAACATTGAAGAAGGGATACCCATCGCTTTCAGAATGATGCCGGAGTAGAAATCGACGTTTGGATAGAGTTTACGCTCGATAAAGTAGGGGTCGTTTAGCGCAATGTGTTCCAGCTCCATCGCCACTTCCAGCAGGTCATCTTTCATGCCCAGCTCATTGAGCACTTCATGGCAGGTCTCACGCATTACGGTTGCGCGCGGATCGTAGTTCTTGTAAACGCGGTGACCAAAGCCCATCAGACGGAACGAGTCATTCTTATCTTTGGCGCGACGTACAAACTCCGGAATGTGCTCTACGCTGCTGATCTCTTCCAGCATACGCAGCGTGGCTTCGTTGGCGCCACCGTGTGCAGGTCCCCAGAGTGAAGCGATACCTGCCGCAATACAGGCGAACGGGTTAGCCCCGGATGACCCTGCGGTACGGACGGTAGAGGTAGAGGCGTTCTGCTCGTGATCGGCGTGCAGGATCAGAATACGATCCATTGCGCGCTCCAGCACCGGGTTCACTTTGTACTCTTCACACGGTGTGGCAAACATCATATGCAGGAAGTTGCCGGCATAAGAGAGATCATTACGCGGATAAACAAAAGGCTGACCAATAGAATATTTGTAACACATGGCTGCCATGGTAGGCATCTTCGACAGCAGGCGGAACGCAGCGATTTCGCGATGGCGCTCATTGTTTACATCCAGCGAGTCGTGATAGAACGCTGCCAGCGCACCGGTTACGCCGCACATCACGGCCATCGGATGTGAGTCACGACGGAAACCGTGGAACAGACGGGTGATCTGCTCATGGATCATAGTGTGGCGGGTAACGGTAGTGCAGAACTCTTTGAACTGCTCCTGAGTAGGCGCTTCGCCGTACAGCAGGATGTAGCAGACTTCCAGGTAATTTGAGTGGGTTGCCAGCTGATCAATCGGGAAACCGCGATGCAGCAGAATACCTTCATCACCATCAATAAACGTTATTTTGGATTCGCACGACGCGGTAGAGGTAAAACCGGGGTCAAATGTAAACAGGCCTTGTGAGCCAAGGGCGCGGACGTCAACAACATCTTGTCCCAGCGTGCCTTGCATCACATCCAGTTCAAGAGTGCTGTTGTCTTGTAGGGTCAGCGTCACTTTTTTATCTGTCATTTTTCGTCTCCATAGCGCCTGGGTAGGTAAGGATCTTTAGACACCAGAATAGTTCGCATGTTGCGTAACACCACTCGCTTCAGATTATCACCTGGCAATAACCTGCACGTAATGAGGTTACGCAGTACAAAGGCATCCGGGGCAAGGATATTCGGACATGACATGGCGCTTATTGCAGATGTTAAAGATCCTGTCACGACATAACTTCTTGGTAACCAATAACCTGACGGTTTATGTTGCTCGTTAGGGCAATGTTACATAACTTGAGCTTAGGGGAAAGTGTATCCCCATAACTTTTGTGCATCATAGGGCTTTAGTGCGATTGTTTGTAACTGAAATGTTGATCTATTGTCAAATCAGATAATTAAAAATGTATATTTTGTGAAAATCGTGACAGTGATCACTGTTCAGCTTAAATGTGACCAAACAGATTGTAGGGGAATTGTAATCAGAATGTGATCGTCCTATACTGCCGCCAGGTCTCCGGAATACCCTGACACCAGGAGTCACCCAGCGTTTTACCCGCTTCACTTAACACTGGATGTTGCTATTTTGGTGGCGGTTGTAGTCTGAACACGCTCAGTGCTCTGCTGCAACTCAGGACCGGAGGAAGCAAAATAAAAAAGAGCTGTGTGGGCAAAACCGTGAAAAAACAAAGACCTGTTAACTTGGATCTCACGACGATCCGGTTTCCCGTTACTGCAATATCGTCCATTCTCCACCGCGTCTCCGGCGTGATTACGTTTGTCGCTCTCGGAATTCTGCTCTGGTTACTGGGTCTCTCTCTCTCCTCTCCCGAAGGTTTTCAGCAGGCGGCGTCCATCATGGATAGCTTCTTTGCCAAATTCATCATGTGGGGCATTCTGACTGCGCTGGCATATCATGCGGCAAGCGGTATCCGTCATATGCTGGCTGATTTTGGCTTTACCGCAGAGACCCTGCAGGTGGGAACCCGTACCGCGCAGGCGGTTTTTGTTATCACTGTCGTGCTCTCAATTCTGGCTGGAGTCCTCGTATGGTAAGCAATGCTTCTGCTTTAGGACGCAACGGTATCCACGACTGGCTCCTGGTCCGTGCTTCCGCAATCCTGATTACGCTCTACATCATCTATCTGCTCGGTTTCGTCGTAATGACCGATACGCTGACCTATGATGTCTGGCGCAGCTTTTTCGCCTCCTCCTTCACCAAAGTGTTTACGCTGCTGACCCTGTTCTCCATTCTGGTTCATGGCTGGATCGGTATGTGGCAGGTGCTGACTGACTACGTGAAAGCGCTGGCGCCGCGTTTGTTGCTGCAGCTGGTTATTGTGGTCGCGCTGTTGTCGTATGCCGTTTATGGCACTGTTGTTGTGTGGGGTGTGTAAATGAATTTGCCAGTCAGAGAATTTGATGCCGTGGTGATCGGCGCAGGCGGCGCGGGTATGCGCGCGGCACTGCAAATCTCCCAGTCGGGCCAGAGCTGTGCCCTGTTATCAAAAGTTTTCCCAACCCGTTCCCATACTGTATCGGCGCAGGGCGGCATTACCGTTGCGCTGGGTAACACCCATGAGGATAACTGGGAATGGCACATGTACGATACCGTTAAAGGCTCCGACTACATCGGGGACCAGGACGCGATCGAATACATGTGTAAAACCGGTCCGGAAGCGATCCTGGAACTGGAGCATATGGGCCTGCCGTTCTCCCGTTTAGACGATGGCCGTGTTTATCAGCGTCCGTTTGGTGGCCAGTCAAAAAACTTTGGCGGCGAGCAGGCAGCGCGTACCGCTGCTGCGGCTGACCGTACAGGTCACGCCCTGCTGCATACGCTGTATCAGCAGAACCTGAAAAACAAAACCACTATCTTCTCCGAATGGTATGCGCTGGATCTGGTGAAAAACGCAGATGGCGCGATTGTGGGGTGTACCGCTATCTGCATTGAAACCGGTGAAACCGTCTACTTCAAAGCCAAAGCGACTATTCTGGCAACCGGCGGCGCGGGACGTATCTACCAGTCCACCACTAACGCCCACATCAATACCGGCGACGGCGTCGGCATGGCAATTCGTGCGGGTGTTCCGATGCAGGATATGGAGATGTGGCAGTTCCACCCGACCGGCATTGCTGGCGCGGGCGTACTCGTCACCGAAGGCTGTCGCGGTGAGGGCGGTTACCTGCTGAATAAACATGGCGAACGCTTCATGGAGCGCTATGCGCCTAATGCCAAAGATCTGGCAGGCCGTGATGTTGTTGCGCGTTCAATGATGGTTGAGATCCGTGAAGGTCGCGGCTGCGATGGCCCGTGGGGTCCGCATATCAAACTGAAGCTCGATCATCTCGGGGCTGAGGTGCTTGAGTCGCGCCTGCCTGGCATTCTTGAGCTGTCGCGCACCTTTGCGCATGTCGATCCGGTTAAAGAGCCGATTCCGGTCATTCCAACCTGTCACTACATGATGGGCGGTATTCCGACCCGCGTCACCGGACAGGCGCTGCGCGTGAATGAACAGGGCGAAGATGAAGTGATCCCGGGCCTGTTTGCGGTTGGCGAGATCGCCTGCGTATCGGTGCACGGTGCTAACCGTCTGGGCGGTAACTCACTGCTGGATCTGGTGGTATTTGGTCGTGCGGCAGGGGTGCACCTGATGGAGTGTATCGCTGAGCAGGGCGAGCTGCGTGACGCCACGACGGAAGAGATTGATGCGGCTATGGCGCGCTTTAATCGCTGGGAAAACAACACTACGGGTGAAGATCCGGTTGAAATCCGCAAAGCGCTGCAGCGCTGCATGCAGAATAACTTCTCGGTGTTCCGCGAAGGTGATGCCATGCGCGAAGGCCTGGCGGAGCTGAAAGCGATTCGCGAGCGTCTGAAGAGTGCGCGTCTGGATGACCGCTCACCCGATTTCAATACGCAGCGTATCGAATGTCTGGAGCTGGATAACCTGATGGAAACCGCTTATGCAACAGCGGTTGCTGCAAATTTCCGCACCGAAAGCCGTGGCGCACATAGCCGCTTCGACTATCCGGAGCGTGATGATGCAAACTGGCTGTGTCACAGTCTCTATGTTCCGCAAACGGAAAGCATGACGCGCCGTGAGGTGAACATGCAGCCGAAACTGCGCGCGGCCTTCCCGCCGAAAGCGCGTACTTATTAATTGCGGAGGTCATGATGAAACTCGAATTTTCAATCTACCGTTATAACCCGGACGTCGATGACAAGCCGCGCATGCAGGATTACACCCTGGAGTCGGAAGACGGGCGCGACATGATGCTGCTGGATGCGCTGATTCGTCTGAAAGAGCAGGATCCAACGCTGGCGTTTCGTCGCTCGTGCCGCGAAGGGGTTTGCGGCTCAGATGGTCTGAACATGAACGGCAAAAATGGTCTGGCCTGCATTACCCCGGTCTCAGCACTGGGCAACGGCAGTAAAAAGATCGTGATTCGCCCGCTGCCAGGCCTGCCGGTCGTGCGCGATCTGGTGGTCGACATGAGCCAGTTCTATACGCAGTATGAGAAAATCAAACCGTTCCTGCTGAACAACGGTGAGAACCCGCCGGCGCGTGAGCATCTGCAGAGCCCGGCGGAGCGCGAGCACCTTGATGGCCTGTATGAGTGTATTCTCTGCGCCTGCTGCTCAACCTCCTGCCCGTCGTTCTGGTGGAACCCGGATAAATTTATCGGTCCGGCCGGCCTGCTGGCTGCTTATCGCTTCCTGATTGACAGCCGCGACACGGAAACGGATGCGCGTCTCGACAATCTGAGTGATGCTTTCAGCGTATTCCGCTGTCACAGCATTATGAACTGTGTGAGCGTGTGTCCGAAAGGGTTGAACCCAACGCGCGCCATCGGCCATATTAAGTCGATGCTGCTGCAGCGCGGGGCGTAAAGCTAAGAAGTCCTGCCGGGAACCCAGGTTCCCGGCAGCGTATGGAAGCCTCTATAAGCGCGGTGCTGACCACGCTTATAAAGGTTCCCTTACGGGCCCGGCGCCGGTAGCGCACAGGTTCGTATCGCTGAACTCACTACGGCAAGCCGTGAAAGCGGCAACAAATGAAACCTCATAAAAAGCAGCTTGATGCTTAAGGGATCACAATGCAGAACAGCGCGATGAAACCCTGGCTGGACTCCTCCTGGCTGGCCGGCGCGAACCAGTCTTACATAGAGCAACTCTATGAGGATTTCCTGACCGATCCTGACTCTGTTGATGAAGTGTGGCGCGACCTGTTCCAGCAGTTGCCAGGTACCGGCGTAAAACCAGAGCAGTTCCACTCCACGACGCGTGACTATTTCCGCCGCCTGGCGAAGGATGCCACCCGCTACACCTCTACCGTTACCGATCCGGCCGCTAACTCCAAACAGGTTAAAGTCCTGCAGCTGATTAACGCGTTCCGTTTCCGCGGCCATCAGCACGCCAATCTTGATCCGCTTGGCCTGTGGAAACAGGATATCGTGGCGGATCTCGATCCGGCCTTTCACGACCTGACCGACGCCGATTTTCAGGAAAGCTTCAACGTAGGCTCATTTGCTATTGGCAAAGAGACGATGAAGCTGGCCGATCTCTACGCCGCGCTGCAGCAGACCTACTGCGGATCGATTGGTGCAGAGTATATGCACATCAACAACACTGAAGAGAAACGCTGGATCCAGCAGCGTCTTGAGTCAGTGGCGGGACAGGCCTCATTCAGCGCGGAAGAGAAAAAAGGCTTCCTGAAAGAGCTGACCGCAGCCGAAGGGCTGGAAAAATATCTTGGGGCCAAATTCCCCGGTGCCAAACGCTTCTCACTGGAAGGTGGTGATGCGCTGGTGCCAATGCTGCGTGAGATGATTCGCCACGCCGGCAAAAGCGGCACGCGTGAAGTGGTGCTGGGTATGGCGCACCGCGGACGTCTGAACGTGCTGATCAACGTACTGGGCAAAAAGCCGCAGGATCTGTTTGATGAGTTCGCCGGCAAGCACAAAGAACATTTGGGTACCGGTGATGTGAAGTACCACATGGGTTTCTCCTCTGATGTGGAAACGGAAGGGGGCCTGGTGCATCTGGCACTGGCGTTTAACCCGTCGCATCTGGAGATTGTCAGCCCGGTTGTCATGGGTTCCGTACGTGCACGCCTCGATCGTCTGGCTGAGCCGGGCAGTAACAAAGTTCTGCCTATCACCATTCACGGTGACGCAGCGGTCATTGGCCAGGGCGTGGTACAGGAAACCCTGAACATGTCGCAGGCGCGTGGTTATGAAGTGGGCGGTACGGTGCGTATCGTCATCAATAACCAGGTCGGTTTTACAACGTCGAACCCGAAAGATGCGCGCTCCACGCCTTACTGTACTGATATCGGTAAGATGGTGCTGGCGCCGATTTTCCACGTTAACGCAGACGATCCGGAAGCCGTTGCTTTCGTTACCCGTCTGGCGCTCGACTACCGCAACACCTTTAAGCGCGATGTCTTTATCGATCTGGTCTGCTATCGCCGTCACGGCCATAACGAAGCGGATGAGCCAAGTGCGACCCAGCCGCTGATGTATCAGAAAATCAAAAAGCATCCGACGCCGCGTAAACTTTACGCCGATCAGCTGCAGAGCCAGGGCGTGGCTTCACAGGAAGATGCGACCGAACTGGTTAACCTCTATCGCGATGCGCTGGATGCCGGTGAGTGCGTGGTGCCGGAATGGCGTCCGATGAGCCTGCACTCCTTTACCTGGTCACCTTATCTTAACCACGAGTGGGATGAGAGCTACCCGGAAACGGTTGAACTGAAACGTCTGCAGGAGCTGGCGCGCCGTATCAGCACGGTTCCGGAAGCGGTTGAAGTGCAGTCGCGCGTGGCCAAAATTTATAACGACCGCAAAGAGATGGCGGAAGGCAACAAGCCGTTTGACTGGGGTGGTGCAGAGAATCTGGCCTACGCCACGCTGGTGGATGAAGGCATTCCGGTGCGCCTCTCCGGCGAAGACTCCGGACGCGGTACCTTCTTCCACCGCCATGCGGTGATCCACAATCAGCTCAATGGTTCTACCTATACGCCACTGCACCATATCCATAATGGTCAGGGTCAGTTCAAGGTGTGGGACTCCGTGCTGTCAGAAGAGGCAGTCCTGGCGTTTGAATATGGCTACGCCACCGCGGAGCCGCGTGTGCTGACCATCTGGGAAGCGCAGTTTGGCGACTTCGCCAACGGTGCACAGGTCGTTATCGATCAGTTCATCAGCTCGGGCGAGCAGAAGTGGGGCCGTATGTGTGGCCTGGTCATGCTGCTGCCGCACGGCTATGAAGGCCAGGGTCCGGAACACTCCTCAGCACGCCTGGAGCGTTATCTGCAGCTCTGCGCTGAGCAGAATATGCAGGTTTGCGTGCCATCCACACCGGCTCAGGTTTACCACATGCTGCGTCGTCAGGCGCTGCGCGGTATGCGCCGTCCGCTGATTGTGATGTCACCGAAGTCGCTGCTGCGCCATCCACTGGCGATCTCCAGCCTGGACGACCTGGCAAACGGCAGCTTCCAGCCAGCGATTGGCGAGATCGACGCGCTCGATCCGCAGCAGGTTAAACGCGTGGTGCTCTGCTCAGGCAAGGTCTATTACGATCTGCTGGAACAGCGCCGTAAAAACGAGCAGAGCGATGTGGCCATTGTGCGCATCGAGCAGCTCTATCCTTTCCCGCACAAAGCGGTACAGGAAGCGTTAAAAGATTACGCCCATGTTAAGGATTTCGTCTGGTGTCAGGAAGAGCCGCTGAATCAGGGCGCATGGTATTGCAGTCAGCATCATTTCCGCGAAGTGGTTCCCTTTGGTGCGTCGCTGCGTTACGCAGGCCGTCCGGCATCTGCTTCACCGGCCGTGGGCTATATGTCCGTACATCAACAACAGCAGCAAGACCTGGTCAACGACGCGCTGAACCTTGGTTAATAAAAAGGAAAGAAAATGAGTAGCGTAGAAATTCTCGTTCCCGATTTACCTGAATCCGTAGCGGACGCAACGGTTGCAACCTGGCACAAAAAACCTGGCGATGCAGTCAGCCGTGATGAAGTGCTGGTCGAAATTGAAACCGACAAAGTGGTGCTGGAAGTTCCTGCTGCTGCTGATGGTATTCTGGAAGCCGTGCTGGAAGAAGAGGGTGCCACCGTCACCTCGCGCCAGCTGCTCGGTCGCCTGAAAGAGGGCAACAGCGGCGGGAAAGAGACCTCCTCGAAAGTTGAGAGCAATGAATCTGCACCGGCACAGCGCCAGTCTGCTTCGCTGGAAGAAGAGAGCAGCGACGCGCTGAGTCCTGCGGTACGCCGTCTGATTGCGGAAAATAATCTTGATGCCAGCCAGATCAAAGGCACCGGCGTGGGTGGCCGACTGACGCGCGAAGATATTGAAAAGCACCTGGCGAAGAAGCCGGAAGCGAAAGCTGCACCGGCTGCTGACACGGCGGCTACGGCCCCGGTTGCCAACCGCAGCGAGAAGCGCGTGCCGATGACCCGCCTGCGTAAACGCGTGGCTGAGCGTCTGCTGGAAGCGAAAAACAGCACCGCCATGCTGACCACGTTCAACGAAATCAACATGAAGCCGATCATGGATCTGCGCAAGCAGTATGGTGAGGCGTTTGAAAAACGTCACGGCGTACGCCTGGGCTTTATGTCCTTCTACATCAAAGCGGTCGTTGAAGCCCTGAAACGCTTCCCGGAAGTGAACGCGTCTATTGATGGCGAAGATGTGGTCTACCACAACTACTTCGATGTCAGCATCGCCGTTTCTACCCCGCGCGGTCTGGTGACACCAGTGCTGAAAGATGTGGATGCGCTGAGCATGGCGGATATCGAGAAGAAAATTAAAGAGCTGGCGGTGAAAGGCCGTGACGGTAAGCTGACTGTTGAAGAGCTGACCGGCGGTAACTTTACCATTACCAACGGCGGTGTATTTGGTTCGCTGATGTCAACGCCAATCATCAACCCGCCGCAGAGTGCCATTCTGGGCATGCACGCCATTAAAGATCGTCCGATGGCCGTGAATGGTCAGGTGGTGATCCTGCCGATGATGTATCTGGCGCTCTCTTACGATCACCGTCTGATTGATGGCCGTGAATCGGTAGGCTATCTGGTTGCAGTGAAAGAGATGCTGGAAGATCCGGCGCGCCTGCTGCTGGATGTCTGATTTTCGCCGGGCGCGCACCGATGCGCGCCCACATTTAACTGTTTCAGATCTGAATGGATAGAACATCATGAACTTACACGAATACCAGGCGAAGCAGCTGTTTGCACGGTATGGTATGCCAGCACCGACTGGTTATGCCTGCACCACGCCACGTGAAGCCGAAGAAGCCGCCTCGAAAATTGGCGCAGGCCCGTGGGTAGTGAAATGTCAGGTTCATGCCGGTGGCCGTGGTAAAGCGGGCGGCGTGAAGGTAGTGAAAAGTAAAGAAGAGATCCGTGCCTTTGCTGAGCACTGGCTGGGCAAACGTCTGGTGACCTATCAGACAGATGCGCTGGGTCAGCCGGTTAACCAGATCCTGGTTGAAGCGGCAACAGATATCGATCAGGAACTCTATCTGGGTGCGGTTGTGGACCGTGCCACGCGCCGTGTGATCTTCATGGCATCAACCGAAGGCGGCGTGGAAATTGAAAAAGTGGCGGAAGAGACCCCGCACCTGATCCACAAAATGGCGCTTGACCCGTTAGCGGGTCCGCAGCCATACCAGGGCCGCGAACTGGCGTTCAAACTGGGTCTGACCGGCAAGCAGGTCAGCCAGTTCACCAAAATCTTTATGGGCCTGGCCACCATGTTCCTGGAGCGCGATCTGGCGATGGTTGAGATCAACCCGCTGGTGATCACCAAACAGGGCGACCTGATCTGCCTCGATGGCAAACTGGGTGCCGACGGCAATGCGCTGTTCCGCCAGCCTGAACTGCGCGAAATGCGCGATCCAAGCCAGGAAGATCCACGCGAAGCACATGCAACGCAGTGGGAGCTGAACTACGTCGCGCTGGAAGGCAACATTGGCTGTATGGTCAACGGCGCGGGTCTGGCGATGGGCACCATGGATATCGTGAAGCATCACGGTGGCCAGCCAGCGAACTTCCTTGATGTCGGCGGCGGCGCAACCAAAGAGCGCGTAACAGAAGCCTTCAAAATCATCCTTTCTGACGATGCTGTAAAAGCAGTATTCGTTAACATCTTCGGCGGTATTGTCCGTTGCGATCTGATCGCTGATGGCATCATCGGTGCCGTGGCAGAAGTGGGTGTCAACGTGCCGGTAGTGGTACGTCTGGAAGGTAACAACGCTGAGCTGGGCGCTAAGAAACTGGCGGACAGCGGTCTGAACATCATTGCAGCAACCAGCCTGACAGACGCCGCACAGCGTGTTGTTGCTGCAGCGGAGGGTAAATAATGTCCATTCTGATCGACAAGAACACCAAAGTCATCTGCCAGGGTTTCACCGGTGGCCAGGGGACTTTTCACTCAGAGCAGGCGCTGGCCTATGGCACGCAGCTGGTTGGCGGCGTAACGCCAGGTAAAGGCGGTACGACTCATCTGGGCCTGCCGGTGTTCAACACCGTGCGTGAAGCGGTAGAAGCAACCGGTGCAACGGCCACGGTTATCTACGTTCCGGCACCGTTCTGTAAAGACGGTATCCTGGAAGCGATCGACGCGGGCATCAAGCTGATCATCACCATCACTGAAGGTATCCCGACGCTGGATATGCTGACCGTGAAAATGAAGCTGGATGAAGCAGGCGTGCGCATGATCGGTCCTAACTGCCCTGGCGTTATCACGCCGGGCGAATGCAAAATTGGTATCATGCCAGGCCACATCCATCAGCCAGGCCGCGTGGGTATCGTGTCACGTTCCGGGACCCTGACCTACGAAGCGGTTAAGCAGACCACAGATATTGGCTATGGCCAGTCTACCTGTGTGGGTATCGGCGGCGACCCGATTCCAGGCTCTAACTTCATCGATATTCTGCAGATGTTCCAGGACGATCCGCAGACCGAAGCGATCGTAATGATCGGTGAAATCGGCGGCAGCGCGGAAGAAGAAGCGGCAGCCTTTATCAAAGAGCACGTTACCAAGCCGGTTGTCGGCTATATCGCTGGCGTAACTGCGCCAAAAGGCAAACGTATGGGCCATGCTGGCGCCATCATTGCCGGCGGTAAAGGCACGGCTGACGAGAAGTTTGCTGCGCTGGAAGCGGCCGGGGTGAAAACCGTACGCAGCCTGGCAGATATCGGCGACGCGGTAAAAGCGGTTCTGCCTGCTAACTGATTGCGCTGAATGAATAAGCCTAAGCCACCTGCGGGTGGCTTTTTTTATGCCTGCGGCGCGGCTGATTTCCTGATTATTCGATCTGCTGGCGGTCAACGTTAATTAATAACAAAAAAGGTAATCGCAATTTTAATAAATCCGGCATATTTTGACATCGCATTAACAACACCTTTCAGGCTACATATTCGTAAACTTTATATCTTAATCCAGATCAAATAATAGCGTGTTATAGCAAAGTTTTCTGCTGGCTAAAAACAACCCAGCCGGTATAAATTGCGCTGCATCAATTCATAATTTCGTCCCGAATAACAGCCATCTGAGTCGTATGCCCGCAGATCAATATTGTGGCATCTGACGCTGACGTCTGTATGGCGGAAATATGAGGCGATATTTTCAGGGAATTATCACCACCATTACTCGCTCATTTCGGGCCGCAGATTGCGCTATCTGCAGGTAATAGAAACCGGGATTAATAATCAGCCTTTCCTGCGTGCTGTTGCGCCATTTACCGTCTGGCAATACAGCAGCATGCGAAGAGCAAGGAGTTATCATGTTAGATATTGTCGAGCTGTCGCGCTTACAGTTTGCCCTGACGGCGATGTACCATTTCCTGTTCGTGCCATTAACGCTGGGTATGGCATTTCTGCTGGCGATTATGGAAACCGTCTATGTACTGTCGGGCAAACAAATTTATAAAGATATGACCAAATTCTGGGGCAAGTTGTTTGGTATCAACTTTGCGCTGGGCGTGGCTACCGGACTCACCATGGAGTTTCAGTTCGGCACTAACTGGTCCTATTACTCTCACTACGTCGGCGATATTTTTGGGGCGCCGCTGGCCATTGAAGGGTTAATGGCGTTCTTTCTTGAATCCACTTTTGTCGGCCTGTTTTTCTTTGGCTGGGACCGGCTGGGCAAAGTTCAGCATCTGGCGGTCACCTGGCTGGTGGCGCTGGGATCGAATCTCTCTGCGCTCTGGATCCTGGTGGCCAACGGCTGGATGCAAAACCCCATCGCCGCAGCATTTAACGCTGAAACCATGCGTATGGAAATGCTGAGCTTTTCAGAGCTGGTGCTTAATCCGGTTGCACAGGTGAAGTTCGTGCATACCGTGGCAGCGGGCTACACCGCCGGCGCTATGTTTGTACTGGGGATCAGCGGCTGGTATCTGATTAAAGGACGCGATGTGGCGTTTGCCCGCCGTTCTTTTGCCATTGCCGCCAGTTTCGGTATGGCAGCGGTGCTCTCGGTGATTGTGCTCGGCGACGAGTCGGGCTATGAGATGGGCGATGTCCAGAAAACCAAACTGGCCGCCATTGAAGCGGAGTGGGAGACCCAGCCGGCGCCCGCTGCCTTTACGCTGTTTGGCATACCCAATCAGGAGACGCAGGAGAACCGCTATGCGATTCAGATTCCGTATCTGCTTGGCCTTATCGCCACGCGCTCAGTGGATAAACCCGTTACCGGCTTGAAAGAACTGCAGGCGCAGCACGAGGTGCGCATCCGTAACGGCATTAAAGCGTATGGCCTGCTCAATGCGTTGCGCAGCGGTAGCCAGGACCCGGCTGTACGCCGCGCGTTTGAAGCCAGTAAGCAGGATCTTGGCTACGGTCTGCTGCTTAAGCGCTACACCCCGGCGGTCACCGACGCCAGTGAGGCGCAGATACAACAGGCCGTTAAAGATTCCATTCCGCGCGTGGCACCGCTCTATTTTGCTTTCCGTATCATGGTGCTGTGCGGCGCGCTGTTGCTGGCGATTATCGCACTCTCATTCTGGAGTGTGATCCGTAACCGGATCGGTCAGCAGCGCTGGCTGCTGAAAGCCGCACTGTATGGCATCCCGCTGCCGTGGATGGCTATCGAAGCGGGCTGGTTTGTTGCTGAGTACGGGCGCCAGCCGTGGGCAATTGGTGAAGTGTTACCCACCGCCGTAGCGAACTCTTCGCTGACCGTGGGAGATGTGCTGTTTTCTATGACGCTGATTTGCGGACTCTATACGCTGTTTCTGGTGGCAGAGATGTATCTGATGTTCCGGTTCGCCCGTCTGGGGCCGGGCAGCCTGAAAACCGGCCGCTATCACCATGAATCAGCGCAGATCGCCACACAGCCGGTGCGCGGCTAAAGGAGAGCAACCATGTTTGACTATGAAGTGTTACGTTTTGTCTGGTGGCTGCTGATTGGCATACTGCTGATCGGGTTTGCCGTGGCCGACGGCTTTGATATGGGGGTCGGTATGCTGACGCCTGTTATCGGGCGCAACGATACCGAGCGCCGGATTATGATCAACAGCATCGCACCACACTGGGACGGCAATCAGGTCTGGCTGATCACCGCCGGGGGAGCACTGTTTGCCGCCTGGCCAATGGTCTATGCCGCCGCCTTTTCAGGCTTCTATGTCGCCATGATTCTGGTGCTGGCTTCACTCTTTTTTCGTCCGGTAGGTTTTGATTATCGATCCAAAATTGAAGACCGGCGCTGGCGTACTGCGTGGGACTGGGGCATTTTTGCGGGCAGTTTTGTGCCGCCGCTGGTGATAGGGGTGGCTTTTGGTAATCTGCTGCAGGGCGTGCCATTTCATGCGGATAGCTACCTGCGGCTGTTCTATACCGGCAATTTCTTCCAGCTACTCAATCCGTTTGGCCTGCTGGCAGGTGTGATTAGCGTGGCGATGATCCTCACTCAGGGCGCAACCTATCTGCAGATGCGCACCTGCGGTGAGCTGCATTTACGTGCGCGCAGCGCGGCGCAGGCGGGGGCGCTGGTGATGCTCATCGCCTTTGTGCTGGCGGGCTTGTGGGTAAAATATGGCCTTGACGGCTATGTAGTGAAAAGCGTTATCGATCACCACGCAGCCTCTAATCCACTGGGCAAAGAGGTGGTGCGCGAGTCGGGTGCCTGGCTGCGTAATTTTGAGCAGATGCCGCTGCTGTGGGCGTTTCCACTGCTGGGCGCGGTACTGCCGCTGTTCACGCTACTCTGCTCGCGCAGTGAGCGGGGCGCCTGGGCATTTTTCTTCTCTTCCCTGACGCTGGCCTGCGTCATTATGACCGCCGGAATAGCGCTGTTCCCGTTTATTATGCCCTCCAGCACCGTGCCGGGTAGCAGCCTGACCCTCTGGGATGCGACCTCCAGTCTGCTGACGCTGAAGATTATGACCATCGCCGCACTTATTTTTGTACCGCTCATTCTGGCCTACACCAGCTGGTGCTATTACAAAATGTTCGGGCGTATTACCCAAGATGATATTGAGCGCAACACGCACTCTCTCTACTGATTAAGGAGCTTTCGCATGTGGTATTTTGCCTGGATCCTCGGCACGCTGCTGGCCTGTGCGCTGGGTGTGGTCACCGCACTGGCGCTGGAGCAGAGTGAAGCGCGCCGCACGCAGGACGAGAACGCCTGATGGTTAAGGCGAGGCGTGTGGTAAAAAAGAGGGCCCGGACGGGCCCTTTTTTTTATGCCTGCTTATGGCGTAAATATCTGACTACAGACAAGAAGTTTTGTCAGCAACAGGTCAGGAAACCCTGAGTAATTCCTTCTGGTTGTTACCGTCAGATAATTATTTTCTTCTGGCTCTGGCGGACCATTCCCAAGCGGATCGCTCTTGCGTATAGTAGCAACGTTTAAAAATGAGACCGGGATGTAGAGTGAGTACAACGCTGTTTCGCTGGCCGGTGCGGGTCTACTATGAAGATACCGATGCCGGAGGGGTGGTTTACCACGCCAGCTATCTTGCTTTTTATGAACGAGCACGTACCGAAATGCTGCGTCAGCGCCATTTCAATCAACACGTCCTGTTAGAAGAGCAGGTCGCATTTGTGGTACGGCGCATGACGGTGGAGTTCATCGCCGCGGCTCGCCTTGATGACCTTCTGGAGATACAGACCGAAGTGACCTCAATGACCCGCGCGACCATGACCTTTACCCAGCGTATCGTCAATGCTGAAGGCAGAGTGCTCAACGAGGCGGATGTCCTGATCGCCTGCATTAACCCACACCTGATGAAGCCGATTGCGCTTCCCAAGTCTATTGTCGCGGAGTTCAAGCAGTGACTGACATGAATGTTCTTGATTTGTTCCTGAAGGCGAGCCTTCTGGTCAAACTTATCATGTTGATTTTGATCGGCTTTTCTATTGCCTCCTGGGCAATCATTATCCAGCGTACGCGCATTCTGAATGCGGCAGGGCGCGAAGCGGACGCGTTTGAAGATAAGTTCTGGTCCGGTATCGAACTCTCGCGTCTCTATCAGGAGAGCCAGGGACGCCGTGATGAACTGGGCGGATCTGAACAAATTTTCTACGCCGGCTTCAAAGAGTTTGCCCGCCTGCACCGCGTAAACAGCCATGCGCCGGAAGCGGTGGTTGAGGGGGCAAGCCGCGCTATGCGTATCTCCATGAACCGCGAGCTGGAAGCGCTGGAAACCCACATTCCTTTCCTCGGTACCGTGGGTTCTATCAGCCCCTATATCGGTCTGTTTGGTACCGTATGGGGGATCATGCACGCTTTCATCGCGCTGGGCGCAGTCAAGCAGGCCACGCTGCAGATGGTGGCACCGGGTATCGCAGAAGCGCTGATCGCCACCGCGATCGGCCTGTTTGCCGCGATCCCGGCGGTCATGGCCTATAACCGTCTGAACCAGCGCGTCAACAAGCTGGAGCAGGGTTACGATAACTTTATGGAAGAGTTCACGGCTATCCTGCATCGTCAGGCTTTCTCTAGCGACAATACGAAGTAAGTCGAGGTTTACGATGGCCAGAACCCGTGGTCGCGGACGCCGCGATCTTAAGTCGGAAATCAACATTGTTCCGCTGCTCGATGTGCTGCTGGTGCTGCTGCTTATCTTTATGGCAACCGCGCCAATCATTACGCAGAGCGTGGAAGTTGATCTGCCGGACGCCACTGACTCCAAAACAGTTGCCAGCGATGATAATCCGCCGGTAATTGTTGAAGTGGCCGGTGTAGGACAATACAGCCTGGTGGTGGATCACGATCGTATGACCCAGCTGCCGCCTGAGCAGGTTGTGAGTGAAGCGCAGCGTCGTATTGAAGCCAATCCTAAAACCGTGTTTCTGATTGGCGGGGCCAAAGATGTGCCTTACGACGAAATCATTAAAGCGCTGAACCTGCTTCATCAGGCTGGCGTCAAATCAGTCGGTCTGATGACGCAGCCGATTTAACGCGACTTGTTTTTGGGAACCGAGAGTGTCGAAGGCAACCGAACAGAACCAGAAGTTGAAACGCGCAATTATCGTTTCGGTGGCGCTGCACATCGTGCTGATTGCGCTGCTGATCTGGAGCTCGTTCAACGAACATATTGAAGCGAGCGGCGGCGGCGGCGGTAGCGATATTGATGCCGTCATGGTCGATCCCGGGGCTGTGGTTGAACAATATAATCGTCAGCAAAATCAGCAGAGCGACAGCCAGCGTGCGGAACAGCAGCGGAAAAAGCAGGCGCAGCAGCAGGCGGAAGAGCTACAGCAGAAGCAGGCCGCCGAGCAGCAGCGTCTGAAAGCGCTGGAAAAAGAGCGGCTGCAGGCGCAGCAGGAAGCGAAAGAGCAGGCTAAACAGCAGGCTGAGCAGCAGAAAGCGGCCGAAACGGCTGCAAAGCAGGCTCAGGAGCAGCAAAAAGCGGCTGAAGCCGCTGCCGCACAGGCGAAAGCGGATGCGAAAGCAGAAGCAGACGCGCGCGCTAAAGCAGCAGCAGAAGCGAAAGCAACCGCAGCGGCTGAAGCGAAGCAGGCTGCTGCTGAGGCGAAGAAACAGGCAGAAGAGCAGGCGAAAGCAGCGGCAGCGGATGCTGCAAAAGAGAAAGCAGCCGAGCAGGCGAAAGCGGCAGCTGAGGCGAAAGCCAAAGCGCAGGCGGAAGCGAAAGCGCAGGCCGCGGCCGATGCCAAAGCCAAAGCAGCAGCAGAGGCGAAAGCCAAAGCTGCGCAGGAAGCCAAAGAGAAAGCAGCAGAAGCGGCGAAAGAAAAAGCGGCGGAAGCGGCTAAAGAGAAAGCAGCTGAGGCGGCAAAAGAGAAGGCGGCCGCTGAGGCGAAAGCGAAAGCGGACGCCGCTGCCAAAGCGAAAGCGGATGCAGCCGCAAAAGCAAAAGCTGATGCCGCGGCGAAAGCCAAAGCAGCAGCGGACGCGAAGAAAAAGGCGGCTGCTGAAGCCGCGCAGGGCGAAAGCGATGTTGACGATCTGCTGGGCGGCCTCTCCTCCGGTAAAAATGCGCCTAAGAGTGGCGCCGTAGCCGGCGGCGGTGGTGCAGCAGGGCAGGGCAATCAGAAGAAGGCGGGGGCATCGGGTGCCGAGGTTAACGCCTATCTGGGCCAGATCACCAGCGCCATTCAGAGCCGCTTCTATGATGCCGATCTCTATCGCGGCAAGAGCTGCGATTTACGCATCAAGCTGGCACCCGATGGGCTGCTGATTGATGTGAAATCGGAAGGGGGCGATCCGGCACTCTGCCAGGCTGCTATTGCCGCCGCGAAGCAGGCGCGTATACCTAAGCCGCCTTCGCAGGCGGTGTATGAAGTGTTTAAAAACGCACCAATGCGTTTCAGGCCGCAATAATGCAGTAACGTACGGCAGGTTGAACTAAGGTTAGCTTGCCGTATTCTATAAAATACTCGTGTTTTTTCAGGAACTGTGCGAATTATCGTGAACTCAGGTTCAGGTAAGGGAGATAAGATGAAGCAGGCACTTCGTGTAACCTTAGGTTTTTTTGTACTGCTGTGGGCCGCCATGCTGCACGCAGAAGTACGCATTGAAATTACGCAGGGCGTTAATACTGCCCGTCCAATTGGTGTAGTACCGTTTAAATGGGCCGGACCTGGTGCGGCGCCGGAAGATGTCGGCGGCATTGTGGCAGCTGACGTGCGTAACAGCGGTAAATTCAATCCGCTGGATCGCTCACGTCTGCCACAGCAGCCCGGCAGCGCGCAGGAAGTTCAGCCCGCCGTCTGGAGCGCGCTGGGCATTGATGCAGTAGTCGTCGGCCAGGTCTCGCCTAACGCCGATGGCAGCTATCAGGTTGCCTATCAGCTGGTTGACACCGGTGGTGCGCCGGGCAGCGTGCTGGCACAAAACTCCTTCAAAGTGACGAAGCAGTGGCTGCGCTATGCGGCGCATACTGCCAGTGATGAAGTGTTTGAGAAGCTGACCGGCATTAAAGGCGCGTTCCGCACCCGTATTGCTTATGTTGTGCAGACTAACGGCGGTCAGTTCCCGTATGAGCTGCGCGTGTCTGATTACGACGGTTACAATCAGTTTGTGGTACACCGTTCACCGCAGCCGCTGATGTCACCGGCCTGGTCACCGGACGGCAGCAAGCTGGCATACGTTACCTTTGAGAGCGGTAAGTCAGCGCTGGTGATCCAGACGCTGGCGAATGGCGCTATTCGTCAGGTTGCCTCTTTCCCGCGTCACAACGGTGCGCCATCCTTTTCACCGGATGGATCTAAGCTGGCTTTCGCCCTCTCTAAAACGGGCAGCCTGAATCTTTATGTGATGGACCTGGGCTCAGGCCAGATCCGCCAGGTAACGGACGGCCGCTATAACAGCACTGAGCCAACCTGGTTCCCGGATAGCCAGACGCTGGCGTATACCTCGGATCAGGCGGGTGCACCGCAGATTTATAAAGTCGGTGTTAACGGCGGCGCGCCACAACGCATTACCTGGGAAGGCAAACAGAACCAGGATGCGGATGTGTCGACCGACGGTAAAACCATGGTGATGATCAGCAGCGCCGGTGGCGCGCAGCACGTCGCCAAACAGGATCTGGAAACGGGAGCCGTTCAAACGTTAACGGACACGTTCCTGGATGAAACGCCAAGTCTGGCACCAAACGGCACCATGGTTATCTACAGCTCTACTCAGGGGATGGGATCCGTGCTGCAGCTGGTTTCAACTGACGGGCGTTTCAAAGCGCGTCTTCCGGCAACTGATGGACAGGTAAAATCACCTGCCTGGTCGCCGTATCTGTGATGCATCACTCCCTTGCCTCTCAGGCGGGGGAGCCAATGTATGGCAAACAAAATAATAGGATAAAGAAATGCAACTGAACAAAATGCTGAAGGGTTTGATGCTGGCTCTGCCAGTAATTGCAGTCGCTGCCTGTAGCTCACACAAAAACAACAACAACGATCAGGCCGGTATGGGTGCTGATGGTGCGTATGGTGCGGGCTCTGGCGCTGGCATGAACGGCGGCAACATGTCTTCTGACGAGCAGGCGCGTCTGCAGATGCAGCAGCTGCAGCAGAACAACATCGTTTACTTCGGTCTGGACAAGTATGACGTGCAGTCTGACTACGCTCAGATGCTGGATCAGCACGCAGCTTTCCTGCGCGGCAACCCGTCTTACAAAGTGACTATCGAAGGTCACGCGGATGAGCGCGGCACGCCAGAGTACAACATCGCCCTGGGCGAGCGTCGTGCTAACGCAGTGAAAATGTATCTGCAGGGCAAAGGCGTCTCTGCCGATCAGATGTCTATCGTATCTTACGGTAAAGAGAAACCAGCCGTACTGGGCCATGACGAATCAGCATATGCTAAAAACCGTCGTGCCGTACTGGTTTACTAAGAGAATCACATGATTAGTAACTTCAGACTATCCCTTGCGGGTCTGTCGTTACTGGTTGGCGTAGCGGCCCCCTGGGCCGCTAATGCCCAGGCGTCAATCAGTAGCGTTGGCTCAGGCTCGGTCGAAGACCGTGTCACCACCCTTGAACGTATCTCCAATGCCCAGGCACAGCTGCTGCAGCAGCTGCAGCAGCAGATGAGCGATAACCAGAGCGATATCGACTCCCTGCGCGGGCAGATCCAGCAGAACAGCTATCAGCTTAACCAGGCGGTTGAGCGCCAGAAGCAGCTTTATCAGCAGCTCGATACGCTAAGCAGCAGCCAATCCGCTGCACAGAGCGGCGGTAACGCGGATGCTGCCAGCGCCGGTGCCGCAGCGGGAAACGCTGATGCGGGTGGCAGTAATACAGCTGCTGCACCCGCACAAACCGGCGATGCAAACACCGATTACAACGCTGCCGTCGCGCTGATTCTGGAGAAGAAGCAGTACGATCAGGCTATCTCTGCGCTGCAGGCATGGGTGAAGAAATACCCTGACTCTACCTATCAGCCCAATGCTAATTACTGGCTGGGGCAGCTGCATTACAATAAGGGCAAGAAGGATGATGCCGCTTATTATTTCGCCACGGTAGTAAAGAACTACCCTAAATCACCGAAAGCGGCGGAAGCGCTGTTTAAGGTTGGCGTGATTATGCAGGATAAAAAAGACACGGCAAAAGCCAAAGCGGTTTATCAGCAGGTGATCAAGCAGTTCCCAAATAGTGAATCAGCAAAACAGGCGCAAAAACGGCTGGCCGGATTGTAATGTGTACAAAAAAGACCAGATTTCGTCTGATTTCTGGTCTTGCCGCCTGAAAGGTAAGCAGTTGAGTCATTTGCGGGAAAATAAGGGTTGCGCCCTCCCGCTAAATCAGTAATATATGCCGCCGTTGCCGGGACATATGTAAAGACGTATCGGCGGCGCTGAAGATGGGTCGTTAGCTCAGTTGGTAGAGCAGTTGACTTTTAATCAATTGGTCGCAGGTTCGAATCCTGCACGACCCACCATCTCAACCACAGGTTCAGACGGGTTCTTCAGTTAGCTTCACAACCTTGATGGGTCGTTAGCTCAGTTGGTAGAGCAGTTGACTTTTAATCAATTGGTCGCAGGTTCGAATCCTGCACGACCCAC
>NZ_JAWRYR010000020.1:0-40947 GCF_046940275.1 Pantoea sp. SIMBA_079
TGCTGATATGGCTCAGTTGGTAGAGCGCACCCTTGGTAAGGGTGAGGTCCCCAGTTCGACTCTGGGTATCAGCACCAGTTTTAAAAAAAGCATGAGTTCGGGTAAAAGAATTTGCCTGGCGGCACTAGCGCGGTGGTCCCACCTGACCCCATGCCGAACTCAGAAGTGAAACACCGTAGCGCCGATGGTAGTGTGGGGTCTCCCCATGCGAGAGTAGGGAACTGCCAGGCACCAAACACAGAAGCCCTGAACGAAAGTTCAGGGCTTTTTTGTTTTTGCCGGACAGGATGAAAACGCGCAGCCATAAAAAAGCCCCTGCTGCATGGCAGGGGCAGAGCTAAGAGCGCTGAGATCAGTGAATAACCTGCGACAGAAACGCGCGGGTACGCTCTGAACGCGGATTAGCAAAGAACTCCTCTGGCGGCGCCATCTCCACGATCTCCCCCCGATCCATAAAGATCACCCGGTCAGCGACCGTACGTGCGAACCCCATTTCATGCGTCACACACAGCATGGTCATGCCATCTTCTGCGAGGCCAATCATGGTATCCAGCACCTCTTTCACCATCTCCGGATCAAGGGCGGAAGTCGGCTCGTCAAACAGCATAATTTTGGGCTTCATACAGAGCGAACGGGCTATTGCCACGCGCTGCTGCTGGCCGCCAGAGAGCTGTCCCGGAAACTTATGAGCATGTTCAGCAATGCGCACCCGCTCGAGGTAATGCATCGCCAGCGCTTCCGCCTCCTTCTTCGGCATCTTTCTTACCCAGATGGGGGCCAGCGTACAGTTTTGCAGAACGGTAAGATGCGGGAACAGATTAAAGTGCTGAAACACCATGCCCACTTCAGTGCGTACCCGTTCAATATTGCGCACGTCATCATTAAGATGGATACCGTCAACGACGATACGTCCCTGCTGATGCTCTTCCAGATGGTTGATACAGCGAATAGTGGTCGACTTTCCTGAACCTGACGGGCCGCAGAGTACAATACGTTCACGCGGTTTAACCTGCAGATTAATATCCTTAAGCACGTGAAACTGTCCGTACCATTTGTTCACGTTTTCGAGCGTAATCATCATAGCGTTAGCCGCCGTCGTTATTGTGGATGTCATAGTAAACCTCAGTGCGCTTTACGCCCGGTGTGAAAACGCTTCTCCAGATACTGGCTGTAGCGCGACATGCTAAAACAGAAAATCCAGTAGACCAGTGCAGCAAAAACATAGCCTTCCGTGGACATGCCCAGCCATGCAGGATCGACCGTGGCCTGCTGCACGCTGCTGAACAGATCAAACAGGCCGATAATGATCACCAGGCTGGTATCTTTGAACAGGGCGATAATGGTATTAACCAGTCCCGGAATAGTGAGCTTCAGCGCCTGCGGCAGGATCACCAGCCCCTGCGTTCGCCAGTAGCCCAGCGCCAGCGACTCAGCCGCTTCATACTGACCTTTAGGCAGCGCCTGCAGGCCGCCGCGCACCACTTCCGCTACATAGGCAGACTGGAACAGAATCACACCCACCAGCGCACGAACCAGTTTGTCGATCGTCGTACCTTCCGCCATAAACAGCGGCAGCATGACAGAGGACATAAACAGCACGGTGATCAGCGGTACGCCGCGCCAGAACTCGATAAAAATAACGGACAGCGTCCGCACCACCGGCAGATTTGAGCGTCGGCCCAGCGCCAGCAGAATACCCAGCGGCAGGGCGCCGGCGATCCCAACGGAGGCGATAATCAGCGTCAGCGTCAGGCCGCCCCACTGGCGGGTTTCCACGCGCTCCAGACCAAAATAGCCGCCATAAAGCAGCAGCCAGACCGTAACCGGATAGAGCACTGCCCAGCAGGCAAGATAGCGACCACGACGCGGCATGGCGCGGATAAAGAGGGGAATAACTGACACTAAACCGATAACCAGCGCCAGATTGATACGCCAGCGCAGTTCATGCGGATAGAGTCCATACATAAACTGACCAAAGCGTGCATGGATAAACACCCAGCAGGCACCCGCTTTGGTACAGTCGGCACGGGTTTCGCCCAGCCAGTTTGCCTGAAATATCAGCCAGTTCAGTGCCGGGGGAATGACATTCCAGATGAGCCACAGACTGATCAGCGTAAGCAGCGTGTTCAGCCAGCCAGAGAATAGATTTTTACGCGCCCAGCTCCAGCTCTTCTGCAGCAGATTACTGCTTACCGGCGGCGTTTCATGCGTTGTCACAGACATAGTGTTTCGTTCTCTTAACGCTCAACCAGCGCAATTTTGCGGTTATAGAGATTCATCAGCAGGGAAATCGTCAGGCTGATGATGAGATAAACCGCCATGGTGATCGCAATGGTTTCTATTGCCTGGCCGGTCTGATTAAGCACCGTACCGGCAAACAGCGACACCATATCGGGGTAGCCGATAGCGGCTGCCAGCGACGAGTTCTTGACCACGTTTAAATACTGGCTGGTCAGCGGAGGAATAATGACGCGCATTGCCTGCGGAATAATGACCTGACGCAGCGTCACAGGGTTCGGCAATCCCAGCGAGCGCGCCGCTTCACTCTGGCCATGCGGTACAGACTGAATACCGGCGCGGATCACCTCAGCAATAAATGAAGAGGTATAGATCGAGAGCGCCAGCGTCAGCGCGGCCAGCTCCGGGATCATCGCGAAGCCACCGCGAAAATTGAATCCGCGTAGCTCAGGCACATCCCAGTGCACGCCCGCTCCGAACAGGCTGTGGGCAATCAGCGGCAGCAGCACAATGAGCCCGGCGGCGGCGGGCCAGGTGCGACGCAGCTGACCGGTTTTCAGCTGATGTTTACGATTAAAGCGAAACAGCGCCAGGCTGGCGATAATGCCTGACGCCAGCGCAACCAGAAATGGCAGTGTACCGGGCGCATACTGTGGCCATGGAATATACAGGCCACGATTACTGACAAAGGCGAGGTCAAAGGCGTTAAGTGCCTGACGCGGGCCGGGCAGATTACGCAGTACGGCAAAGTACCAGAAGAAAATCTGCAGCAGGGGGGGAATATTACGGAACGTCTCAATATAAATGGCAGAGAGCTTACGCAGCAGCCAGTTATCAGACAGTCGCGCCAGGCCTACCGCAAAGCCAAGCAGTGATGCAAAGACGATGCAAAGCGCGGAGACCAGCAGGGTATTGGTCAGCCCGACCATAAAGACCCGGGCGTAGGTGTCTCCTTCGGTGTAGTCAATCAGATGCTGAACAATACCAAAACCGGCACTGCGCTCCAGAAAGCCAAAACCTGATGTGATGCCACGATTGGCCAGATTGATGATGGTGTTGTGGATTAAATATCCCACCACCGCCACTACCGCAATAATCGCGACGAACTGATAAAGCCAGGCGCGAACCGCAGGGTTACCGAATGAAAAATCCCTTTTCACGGTTGGGCGTTGCGACATGTTGAAACCTCAATGATAGATACGCGTGGGCACCGCAGGACGCGGTGCCCGACTGGCACAGCCGTAAATCAGCGCACTGGCGGTGCGTACTGAATGCCGCCCTGGTTCCAGAGCGCATTCTGTCCGCGTGCGATTTTCAGCGCGCTGTCTTTCCCGACATTGCGGTCAAAAATTTCCTGATAGTTACCCACCTGCTTGATGATGTTATAAGCCCACTTATTATCAAGTTTCAGGTCTTTACCAAAGTCGCCTTCTGCGCCCAGCAGATGCGCCATATCAGGCGTGGTGGGTTTTGCTGCCATCTGATCGACATTCTTTGAGCTGATACCCATCTCTTCAGCATTCAGCATGGCAAACAGTGACCACTTAACAATCGTAAACCAGTCGTCGTCACCGCGACGCACCAGTGGCCCAAGCGGCTCTTTGGAGATCACTTCCGGCAGCACGATAAATTCGTCAGGCTTGCCAAGTTTGATGCGCAGCGCATAGAGCTGGGACTGATCGGAGGAGAGCGTATCGCAGCGGCCGCTATCGAGCGCTTTGGCTGACTCATCGGAGCGGTCAAAGGTCACCGGGGTGTACTGCATTTTATTCGCTTTAAAATAGTCGGCGACATTCAGCTCGGTATCAGTACCTGCCTGGATGCAGACCGTCGCGCCATCCAGCTCTTTGGCACTTTTCAGTCCCGCTTTCTTATGCGTCAGAAAACCGATGCCGTCATAGTAGTTTACGCCGGCAAACAGAAAGCCCATGCCGCCGTCGCGTGAAGAGGTCCAGGTAGTGTTACGCGACAGGATGTCGACTTCACCCGACTGCAGCGCAGTAAAGCGCTCTTTAGCCGTCAGCGGGGTATATTTAACTTTGCCGGCATCGCCAAACACGGCAGCAGCGGCGGCACGGCAGACATCCACATCAATACCGGTGAATTTGCCGCTGGCATCTGCGTATGAGAAACCCGGCAGTCCGTCACTGATACCACACTGTACAAAACCTTTCTTTTTAATTGCGTCCAGCGTGGCACCTGCATGCGCCTGCTGCGTCGCGCTCAGCAGTGTGGCAGCAGCAATCAGGGTAGAGAGCATCATCTTTTTCATAAAGCATCCTGTGTGGCAGTTCGTCTGTTGTTATTGTGGTGTGCACTTTGTAGTGCACTACTGTCTGTCGGTGGCAGCGTGCCATCCTGCCTGTTGCAAAGCTGATGCCAGTTTTGCAGCGGGCTGAATTCTTCAGGAAAGAGCGTCAGAAAAGGGCAGGAAGTAACGTGCGGTTACTATCGCGCACCAAAAGGCGGCATGACGAGTCGCCGCGATCACAAATAGTGCAAATAGTTTCACTATTGGAGCGCAGTGTGAGCTACCGCTCATTAGTCAGGGTTGTTGGCGTTAATACCTGCGAACACAGCAGCGGCACAGGTTACTGCCAGGTTGCACGCAGGCCGCTGCCGAATTAAGCAGAGGAGGGCACAGGAAAAATGACGCAGGGGATTGCAACAATAGTTACCATACAGGCGGTAACTGTTTCACGTGAAGTGATAAGCGGGAAAACGATCCAAACAAAAACGCCAGCCCGAAGGCTGGCGTTATCGCAGCAGCGAACAATCAGTTCATGCCGTATTTTTTCAGCTTCTTACGCAGAGTACCACGGTTGATACCCATCATCAGGGCTGCACGGGTCTGGTTGCCACGGGTATACTGCATCACCATGTCCAACAGAGGCTGCTCGACTTCAGCCAGTACCAGCTCATACAGATCACTAACATCCTGACCATTCAGTTGAGCAAAATAGTTCTTCAGTGCCTGTTTAACCGAATCACGCAGTGGCTTTTGGGTCACCTGATCCTGTGAGTTAACGGTAGAAACGGTCAGTACGTCAGAATTTACGCGTTGTTCGAACATAGTTCTTTCAGCTCTTTATTTCGTTTACGCAAGATTTTCGAAGTATGCCTCCAACGCCTCCAGCTGTTCGCTGGCATCCTCAATGGCGTTGAATGTGCGCCGAAACTGGTCGTCAGGGGCACTTTCCTGCAAATACCAGGAAACGTGTTTTCGGGCAATACGGTATCCCTTGCGCTGACCGTAAAAGTCGTGCAGCTCCCGTATATGTCCAATCAGCATTTGCTTCACCTCTGCCAGCGGCTTCGGTGCAAGCAGCTCCCCTGTGTCCAGATAATGCTGGATTTCCCGGAAGATCCACGGTCTTCCCTGAGCAGCACGTCCTACCATCAGAGCATCTGCTCCGGTGTAGTCGAGCACTGCCCTGGCTTTATGCGGGTCAGTTATGTCCCCATTCGCGATAATCGGAATGGAAACGCTCTGCTTAACTGTCCGAATGCTGTCATATTCAGCCTGCCCCTCAAACAAACAGGCGCGGGTGCGTCCATGAATGGTGAGAGCCTGAATGCCACAACGTTCAGCCAATTGGGCAATCTCTGTACAATTACGATTTTCTTTGTCCCAGCCAGTGCGAATCTTCAGCGTAACCGGCACGTCCACTGCGTTGACCACCGCCCGGAGAATCGATTCTACCAGTTGCGGATGCTGCAGCAGTGCAGAGCCAGCCATCTTACGATTCACTTTTTTAGCCGGACAGCCCATATTGATATCAATAACCTGCGCGCCAGACGCAACATTAATTCGCGCGGCAGCAGCCATCTCATCGGGATCGCAGCCAGCAATTTGCACGGCACGAATGCCGGGCTCGTCACTATGCACCATGCGCAGCCGGGATTTGTCACTGGCCCAGACTTCCGGGTTAGATGACAGCATCTCGGAGACAGTCATACCGGCACCGTTCTCGTAACAGAGTGTGCGAAATGGCTTATCGGTTACTCCGGCCATAGGCGCAGCAATGAGGCGATTACGTAGCTGGTGGTGTCCAATGCGCATGAAAAAAGAAGTGACCCTAACTGTTCGCAAGGCGGCGTATATTACGCATTTTTTCCGGAAGATGAAAGGCCAAACTTTGAACAACAGCCCCTTAACATCACAGTGCTTTCACTGCGCAACCTGATGCTCTCTGGATAGTTGTTAAAAATCATATAGTTATTAATTTACGGCGAAATTGTGAACAAACGTTTTTCTGAATTTATACAACAAATCACGATATAAAAGCCGCAATTTTGACAGATTAACCACAGAATTAACGGCCTTTTGCGCAAATTTAATACAAAATCATTCTCTCCGGATGCAGGGCGTGCACAGCACGATACTGCGCCCTGATAAACCCCAGACCCGCGCTTGCGGGCCCGGGAGTAAAATTAGCGCAGACGCCCGGTAATACGACACCACTCCTCTTTCTCCGCAACCGGATCAAGCGCGAAGCGCTCAGCGTAAGCTTCACAGACGCTTTCTGCCTGGCTGGCCAGTACGCCAGACAGGCCGAGATAGCCGCCCGCTTTTGGCAGAACGCCAATCAGCGGTGCCAGTTCACGCAGCGGGCCCGCCAGGATATTGGCGACCACGACATCAGCCTGCAGATTTTCAGGCTGCTGATGTGGCAGATAGAGCGACAGACGGTCTGCTACGCCGTTGCGTTCAGCGTTATCGCGGCTGGCCTGAATAGCCTGTGGATCGATATCGATCCCGATCGCCTGGGCAGCACCCAGCTTCAGCGCAGCGATCGCCAGAATGCCGGAGCCGCAGCCAAAGTCGATCACCGTTTTGCCCTGCAGATCGAGACCATCCAGCCAGCTCAGGCAGAGTGAAGTCGTAGGATGCGTGCCGGTGCCAAAGGCCAGACCGGGATCGAGCATGACGTTGACCGCATCCGGATCGGGGACATCACGCCAGCTTGGACAGATCCACAGACGTTCACCAAAGCGCATTGGATGGAAGTTGTCCATCCATTCGCGCTCCCAGTCTTTATCTTCGATCTGCTCGATCTTGTAGTGAAACGACGATCCCGGCACCGGCTGCAGACGCAGTGCGGCCACGACTTCATCCATATCACTCTCTGCGTCAAACAGACCGATGACGTCAGTATCACCCCACAACCGGGTTTCACCCGGCAGCGGTTCATACACCGGATTATCGTGCGTATCCTGAAAGGTCACCGAGACGGCACCGACTTCCATCAGGGCATCGCTCAGTGGCTCAGCCTGTTCTCCGGTGCTGTTAATCTTGATTTGAATCCATGGCATAGCGTTTCTCTTTATTTCAGTGCAGCGTCGTGCGTCTCAGACGCGCTGCCAAACAGGTTACCTGCCAGAAAAGCGAGCAGGCTCAGGGTTAGCGAGGGAACAATAGGGTGGAATCCCCACCATTCAATCTTCAGACTGGCGAGCAGCGTATAGCTTACGGCGCCTGCCAGCATACCGCTGATAGCCCCGGCGGCGTTGGCGCGTTCCCAGTAGAGACCCAGCACCAGCGGCCACAGGAATACCGCTTCCAGCCCGCCAAATGCCAGCAAATTAAGCCAGATAATCATATCCGGCGGATTCCAGGCCGCCAGCAGCAGCAGGATACCCAGCACAAAGGTAATCGTGCCGGAGAGCATACGCAGGCGCGCTTCATTTTCACTCTGCCGGGGCGCAATACGCAGATAGAGATCTTTGATCAGCGTAGCGGATGCCTGCAGGAGCTGCGCGTTAATGGTCGACATAATGGCCGCCATCGGTGCAGCGAGAAAAATGCCGGCTGCCATCGGGGGCAGTACGGTAATCATCAGCGTCGGGATCACCTGGTCAGGTATGGTCAGGTCGGGCAACACCGCGCGTCCCAGTGCGCCAGCCAGATGCATACCCAGCATCAGGAGCACTACTACGATAGTGCCAAGTATGATCCCGCGGTGCATCGCCTTGCTGTCCCGGTAGGAGATACAGCGTACGGCCGTATGCGGCAAACCGATTACGCCAAAGCAGACCAGCACAGCGAATGAGCTCAGGAAGGCTGGCGTAATCACGTTGCCCACCCCTTCCGGTGATACCAGCTGCGGATCAATAGTGCGCAGCGTGCTGACCGCGTGACTCAACCCGCCGGCATGATGAATAACGGCAAACAGCAGCAGAAACGTGCCTGCCAGCATCACCAGCCCCTGCATCGCATCATTCAGCACGCTGGCGCGAAAGCCACCGAAAGCCGTATAGAGCGCGATAGTACCGCCAAAAATCAGTAAGCCCGTATCGTAAGGAATACCCGCAGCCGTCTCCAGCAGGCGAGCGCCGCCGATAAACTGCACGGTCATGGCGCCGATAAAAGCCACCAGCAGGCTGATACTGGCCAGCCAGATCAGCAGCGGACTGCGGTAACGGCCATAAAGCATATCGTTAAGCGTTACTGCGTTATAACGCCGGGCCAGAATGGCGAATTTTTTTCCCAGCACGCCCAGCGAAAGCCAGACGGCAGGCACCTGAATCATGGCCAGCAGTACCCAGCCCAGACCATATTTATAGGCGGCACCGGGACCGCCTATAAATGAGCTGGCGCTGATGTAGGTTGTGGTCAGCGTCATTGCCAGCACAAAGCCGCCCATGGAACGGCTGCCGAGAAAATATTCGGTCAGAAAAGTGCCCTGGCGCTGTTTGCGCATGGCGATCACTGACAAAACGGCAATCAGAACCAGATAAGCCAGCAGCGGCAGCAGAATTTCACTTTCCATTACTGTCCTCCAGTGACATGTCGCGGAAAATGACGCGAACCATCAGCGTGCAGAGAACAATAAACAGTAGCGGTGCAAATATGCAGGAGAGTTCAAACCAGCGGGGCAGGCCAGATATTCCGCTTTGCGTTCCGCCAAGCCAGGCAGACAGGGCCCACACCAGCAGATACGCGAGAGAGAGACCCAGTGACCAGCGAGCCTCTCTGTTCGCTTGTAAAAAACGCCCATCCATCAGGTAACCTCACAGGCGATAACAATAAAAAAGGCCGGATTAACCGGCCTCTGTCGTGCTCTGCGCTGCAATTACTTCTCGTGCAGGCCGAGTTTCTTCTCCAGATAGTGGATGTTGGTGCCACCCTGCTGGAAGTTTTCGTCAGACATGATTTTCATCTGCAGCTCGACGTTGGTTTTGATGCCGTCGATGATCAGCTCAGCCAGCGCATTTTTCATGCGGGCGATCGCAACTTCACGGGTTTCGCCGTAAGTAATGAGTTTGCCGATCATGGAATCGTAGTACGGCGGCACGGTGTAGCCAGCGTAGATATGCGATTCCCAGCGAACACCAAAGCCACCCGGCGCGTGGAAGCGCGTAATTTTACCCGGGCTTGGCAGGAAGGTATTGGGATCTTCGGCGTTGATACGGCATTCCACCGCATGGCCACGCACAATCACATCTTCCTGTTTGATCGACAGCGGCTGACCGGCAGCAATACGCAGCTGCTCTTTGATAAGGTCAACGCCGGTGATCATTTCGGTAACCGGATGTTCAACCTGAATACGGGTGTTCATCTCAATGAAATAGAACTCGCCGTTTTCATACAGGAATTCAAAAGTACCGGCACCGCGATAGCCAATTTCCACACAGGCGTTAGAGCAGCGCTCGCCAATGAAGCGACGCAGTTCCGGCGTGATGCCTGGCGCTGGCGCCTCTTCCACCACTTTCTGGTGGCGACGCTGCATAGAGCAGTCGCGCTCTGCCAGATAGATGGCGTTGCCCTGACCGTCGGCCAGTACCTGAATTTCGATATGACGTGGGTTCTCGAGGAATTTCTCCATGTAGACCATGTCGTTATTGAAAGCTGCTTTTGCTTCCGCCTTCGTCATGCCAATGGATTGCTCAAGATCTTTTTCATGGCGTACAACGCGCATACCGCGTCCGCCGCCGCCGCCAGAAGCCTTAATGATAACCGGATAGCCGATGCGCTTCGCGATAGCGCGGTTCTTATCCATATCATCAGTCAGCGAGCCGTCTGAACCCGGAACGGTAGGAACGCCCGCTTTTTTCATCGCGGTAATAGCGGACACTTTGTCACCCATCAGGCGGATAGTATCCGCTTTCGGTCCGACAAAGATAAAGCCTGAACGCTCAACCTGCTCAGCAAAATCGGCATTCTCAGAGAGAAAGCCGTAGCCCGGGTGAATCGCAATTGCGCCAGTGATTTCAGCAGCAGAAATCAGAGCCGGAATATTCAGGTAACTTTTGACCGACTGCGCCGGGCCGATGCAGACAGTTTCATCTGCCAGCAGCACGTGCTTAAGGTCGCGATCTGCCGTGGAGTGAACCGCTACGGTCTTGATGCCCAGCTCTTTGCAGGCACGCAGAATGCGCAGCGCGATTTCACCACGGTTAGCAATGACAATTTTATCCAGCATGCTTCGCCTCGTTATTCGATGACGACCAGCGGCTCGTCAAATTCAACCGGCTGGCCGCTTTCTACCAGGATCGCCTTCACAACGCCGGATTTGTCGGCTTCGATCTGGTTCATCATTTTCATCGCTTCAACGATGCACAGGGTATCGCCAGCGTTCACTTTCTGACCCACTTCCACAAACGCTTTTGCGTCCGGGCTTGGGGTGCGGTAGAAGGTGCCGACCATCGGTGAGCGAACAATGTGTCCGCTGACTTCAGGCTTCGCGGCTTCAGCCGGAGCGGCAGCAACCGGTGCAACGGCAGCTGCCAGTGCAGGCTGCGGAGCAGGTACAGCATAAGCCTGCTGCATCATTGGATAACCGACATTGGCAGGTGAACGGCTGATGCGAACTGACTCTTCGCCTTCAGAGATTTCCAGCTCAGCAATGCCGGACTCTTCAACCAGTTCGATCAGTTTCTTAATTTTACGAATATCCATGAGTGTGGTTCCGTACTCTGTTTAATTGGAATGTGACAGGCGTTTTATCGCCGTTTGTAAAGCCCACGCGTACCCATCCGCGCCAAGTCCACAAATGACGCCGGCAGATACATCGGAAAGATAGGAGTGGTGCCGGAACGGCTCGCGTGCATGCACGTTAGAGAGATGCACCTCGATAAAAGGTATGCTAACCGCCAGCAGAGCATCACGCAGCGCAACGCTGGTATGCGTGAACGCAGCCGGATTGATGATGATGTAATCCACATCGCTGCGCGCGGCGTGAATACGATCGATCAGCTCATATTCTGCGTTTGATTGCAGATGACTCAATTTCACATGGTGCTGGCCGGCCTGTTGCGCCAAATCGCTGACGATATCAGCCAATGTGGCGTGACCATACTTGTCAGGCTCGCGCGTTCCCAGCAAATTCAGGTTGGGACCGTTCAACAACAGTATGTGAAATTTATGCGCCATCTTGCGGCTATCTCCTGCAATCATTAGGGCATCGCGTAAAATACCGCGACATCCTTCATTTGTCACCCTTGAGAGTGAAAAAGAAGGGTTTGCTTGCAATAAAGCCGGGCATTATATCCGTTTCGGGACAATTCGCAGCAAAATACTGGTCTTATCTGCGAAGTTGATCCGGTGCGGCCCGAAGGCCACACGTTTTAACAGAAAGCGGGGGGAGAAAACAACCTCAGAGAAATCAGCGGCTGAAGCTCTTGCGTAACTTTTTGTAGCGCCACGCCAGCAGCAGCGCCGCCGCCAGCGCATAAAGCAATGGTTGCGGTGACAGCACTTTAACTGACCAGAGATAGTGGACAGGAGCGAGGATCGCCACCAGGTAGATAGCGTTATGCAGCGTTTGCCAGCGTCTGCCCAGTTTGCGCTGTGCGCGCTGAAACGAGGTGATCGCCAGCGCAAACAGGATCACCCAGCTGAGCAGACCCAGCAGCAGATAGGGGCGGGCGAAAATTTCACTGCCGAGCAGACGCAGATGCGTGAAGCCCAGCTCCAGCAGCCAGTAGCTGATCAGATGCAGCGTAGCCCAGGCAAAGCACCAGAGCCCCAGCATCCGGCGGGTGCGGATCAGCAGCGGCTGTTTCAGATAGCGCGTCAGCGGACTGACCAGCAGCGTCGCCAGCAGCAGCTTCAGCGCCATTCTGCCGGTAAAGTGCTGAATATCTTTTGCCGGATCGGCGCTCAGCCAGCCCTGAGCAGCAGAAAGGACCAGATAGACGAGCGGCAGCAGCGCGGCCAGGTGCAGCGCCACTTTGAGCCAGGTAACCTGTCGCAGGGTCAGGCGCATTTAAAAATTCTCCCGCAGATCGAGCCCGCGATAGAGTGACGCTACCTCACGTGCATAACCGTTAAACAGCAGCGTAGGCTGTCGCTCAACGTTGAGCAGGCCGCCCGCGCCGATAAAGCGCTCTGTCGCCTGTGACCAGCGCGGATGATCGACGTGCGGATTCACATTGGCGTAAAACCCATATTCGCTGGCGGCAATCTGGCTCCAGGTGGTCGGCGGCTGTTCAGCGGTCAGCGTGATTTTTACGATCGATTTAATGCCTTTAAAGCCATATTTCCACGGCACCGTCAGGCGTATCGGGGCGCCATTCTGCGGCGGCAACGCTTTGCCATAGACACCGGTGCTGAGCAGCGTCAGCGGATGCATCGCTTCATCCAGCCGCAGGCCTTCAACATAGGGATAATCCAGTCCGCCACCAATAAAGCGATCTTTCTGGCCCGGCATCTGCTCAGGATCGTAGAGCGTCTGAAACGCCACATAGCGTGCTTTGCTGGTGGGTTCTGCCAGCTTCAGCAGCTTGCTGAGTTCAAAGCCAACCCAGGGCACAACCATTGACCACGCTTCGACGCAGCGCATACGGTAGATACGCTGCTCCATGGCAAAGCGTTTAAATATGTCATCCATATCCAGCGTTACAGGCCTGGCAACTTCGCCATCAATACGCAGCTGCCAGGGCTCAGTCTTCAGCGAGCCGGCGTTAGCAGCGGGATCGGCTTTATCCAGACCAAACTCATAAAAGTTGTTGTAGCCGGCTACTTTATCGTAAGGCGTTAACGGTAAATCTGCCTGCCACTGCGCAGGTTTTGTGAACGTCAAATCGCGTCCGGCCGGTGCCGGCGGACGATCGTTCCCTTTAAACCAGCTCAGAATGTCTGCCCGGGCGCTGCCCGGCAGCGTTGCGGCAGCAGCGCCAATGCCCAGCGCCTTCAGCACCTGACGCCGGCGCAGCGCAAAGATGTTTTCCGGGGTGACATCAGCTTCAGTGAGAGTGTGCTTGAACTTCATGGTGTTCTCCGGCAGGTAAGCAGTGATCATTAAGATGCGTAAACCGCATCGGCGATGCCACTTTGCCGGGGAAAATATGAAATTTCCTGGCAGACATCCTCTGTTGAGAATAGGACGAAAAAGCCAGTCCGGCGGTCAGGTACGATGACTTTACCGTTATACTCGCGCGACAGCGTGATCGCCGGAGTAATGGCGCTGATTCAGACCGCTATTTATGGTACTTTGCTCAGGTTTGCGTCAGCTGAATGATGCACAGGGCGGCCGCCCGTTTATAACCGCAGTGGTACAGGCACAGGGATGCGATTAACAACGAAGTTTTCTGCGTTTATTACATTATTAAGCTTACTGGCAATGTTACTGATGCTGGTAGGCTGCGCTTTTAGTTTTATCTGGCTGTCGCAGGAGCGCGTTGAAAGCCGTATTGATACGCTGGCAACCGAAGTTGATAAGGCGCTGATGACTCAGTCTCCGCAGGAGGTTGAACAGTGGCTGACGCGGCTGATGCCGGTAATCAACGCTGAGCAGGTTGAGCTGCGCAATGATGACGGCGAAATATTTCGCCTTACCCGCCATGAAAATCCCATGCTGGAAGATGAACCTAACCGGTTTATTCAGTTTGAGCTGCCGCTGGTGCACGCACCCGAGATGCAGCTGCGCGTCGTGGTGCTCGATCCGGCAAAAACCTGGTTTCGCTCCTTTACCGGTGCCTACACGCTGGTGGTATTGCTGAGCGTGGTTGCCATTATGGTGGCGCTGCTGGCGATGACGCATCACTGGCTCAATCGCCGCTGGCGCAATATGGATCGGCTGGAGGCGCGCGCCGGACGCATCATAGCCGGCGAGCGCATCGCTCGTGTCCCGGGCACCACTGAATGGCCCGCCAAAGCCAGCCGCGCGCTGGATACGCTGCTCAGCGATCTCCAGGAGGCGGGAGAACAGCGTCTGAGAATCGATACGCTGATCCGCACGTTTGCTGCGCAGGATGCGCGTACGGGCCTCAATAACCGGCTCTTTTTTGATAATCAGCTGGCCACGCTGCTGGAAGATCAGGAGGATGTCGGCACGCATGGCGTGGTGATGATGATCCGCCTGCCTGACTTTGACAACCTGCACGAAATCATCGGTCCGACGCTGGCTGAAGAGTACCTGTTTGATATCATCAATATGTTTTCCACCTTTGTGCTGCGCTATCCGGGAGCGCTGCTGGCACGCTATTTTCGCAGTGATTTTGCCGTGCTGCTGCCGCACAGGACGCTGAAAGAGGCGAACAGCATTGCCGAGCAGCTCATCAATGCGGTGGACTCTCTGCCGCCGATGCGCAGGGTGGATCGGGATGATTTAATTCATATCGGCATCAACGCCTGGTGTAGCGGACAGAGCGTACTGCAGGTGATGGAGAGCGTAGAGCTGGCCACGCGGCGCGCCGTGCTGCAGGGGGGGAATACCTGGTCCGTGGGCGAGGGTAATCCGCTGGATATGGGCCGTGGCAGCGTGCGCTGGCGTACGCTGCTGGAAAATACGCTCAACCGCGGTGGTCCCCGCCTGTATCAAAAGCCTGCGGTGCTGATGGATGGCAAAGTCCACCACCGGGAGATGCTGGCGCGCATCTTTGACGGTGATAAAGAAGTGGTGGCCGCCGAATTTATGCCGCTGGTGATGCAGCTGGGGCTGACTGACAGCTGGGATCGCCAGCTGGTGACGCGCATTGCCGCGCTGACAGAAGTGTGGCCCGATGAGACGCTGGCGCTGCCGGTAAGCATTGATTCACTGTTACAGCGCCCGTTCCAGCGCTGGCTGCAAAAATTACTGCTGCAGTGTAATAAATCTCAGCGGCGGCGATTTTTATTTGAACTTGCCGAGGCGGATGTGTGTCAACACATCAACCGTTTGCTGCCGGTCTTTCACATGCTTACCACGTTTGGCTGCCGTATCGCAGTCGATCAGGCGGGAATGACGGTGGTTAGCAGCGCTTATATTCGCCAGCTTCCTGTTGATGTGATCAAGCTGGATCCGGGGCTGGTACGTAATATCGATCGCCGCACAGAGAATCAGCTTTTTGTGCAGAGCCTGCTGGAAGTGTGTAAATCAACCTCCAGCTATGTTTTTGCTGCCGGCGTACGTACTCGGGCTGAATGGCAGACTCTGACTGCGCTTGGGGTGTCAGGCGGGCAGGGTGACCTGTTTGCGCCTTCACAGCCGGTTAACAGTAATGTTAAAAAACATTCGCAACGTTACCGTATTTAATGTTCTGGCATGGATTTTCCCGCCAATCCATGTTTTTCTGGCTTTATACTGCGGAGGCGGGCAGAACAAAGGGCATGAAATGTTAAATTTTATGTCGGTAACCCCGCTGCGCATCCGCACAATTTGCGTTAAAGAGGGCGGTTTAACGCCATCTGGCGCTGCCAGTGGCGGGCAGTACCGGCCGGAAAAATTATACGGTCTATTTTTTCACCGTAGCCGAACGTTTTTGCGCCTTGTAGCGGCTTCGTGTGGTTGGTAAAGTAAGCGGATTTTATTTTCCGCCCCCAGCTTGCAGGATTATCCCTTAGTATGTTTAAAAAATTTCGCGGCATGTTTTCCAATGACTTGTCCATTGACCTGGGTACTGCGAATACCCTGATTTATGTAAAAGGACAGGGCATCGTGCTGAACGAGCCTTCAGTGGTTGCTATCCGTCAGGACCGCGCCGGCTCCCCAAAGAGCGTAGCGGCTGTTGGTCATGACGCAAAGCAGATGCTTGGCCGTACGCCGGGCAACATTGCCGCTATCCGTCCGATGAAAGATGGCGTAATTGCTGACTTCTTTGTGACTGAGAAAATGCTCCAGCACTTTATCAAGCAGGTACATAGCAACAGCTTTATGCGCCCGAGTCCGCGCGTACTGGTGTGTGTACCGGTCGGCGCGACCCAGGTTGAGCGTCGCGCTATCCGTGAATCTGCGCAGGGAGCAGGCGCACGCGAAGTCTTCCTGATTGAAGAGCCAATGGCTGCGGCTATCGGTGCCGGCCTGCCAGTCTCTGAAGCAACCGGCTCCATGGTAGTGGATATTGGTGGCGGTACCACTGAAGTCGCCGTGATCTCCCTGAACGGGGTGGTCTACTCTTCTTCTGTACGTATTGGTGGCGATCGTTTTGATGAAGCTATCATCAATTACGTACGTCGCAATTACGGCTCACTGATTGGTGAAGCGACCGCAGAACGTATCAAGCATGAAATCGGTTCAGCCTATCCGGGCGACGAAGTTCGTGAAATCGAAGTGCGTGGACGTAACCTTGCAGAAGGTGTGCCGCGTGGCTTTACGCTGAACTCAAATGAAATTCTTGAAGCGCTGCAGGAACCGCTGACCGGTATCGTCAGCGCGGTTATGGTTGCGCTGGAGCAGTGTCCGCCAGAACTCGCTTCTGATATCTCAGAACGTGGCATGGTGCTGACCGGCGGTGGCGCGCTGCTGCGCAATCTGGATCGCCTGCTGATGGAAGAGACGGGCATTCCGGTCGTGGTAGCGGAAGATCCACTGACCTGCGTAGCACGTGGCGGCGGTAAAGCGCTGGAGATGATCGACATGCATGGTGGCGATCTGTTCAGCGAGGAGTAATTCCTCACTGGCTGCGACCATGGTCATATTGCGCAGGGAATCGCGACAATACTCATCATAAACTGAATCGCACGCAGCGTGTATCGCTCTGGCCTGCCGTTGTGCAGCGTCAGAGCCGCAGCATTGCATCATGCAGCGGCGGTTCAGGCATAGGGTAAATGGCGCGGCTGCGTACGACGGCATAATGCGTCCAGCCCTGGAGGCGCGGGTCTGCGGACTGGTGCTTCTTCCCTGATGTCGAGGAATTCGCAGAATTTATGAAGCCGATTTTTAGCAGGGGACCTTCCCTGCAGTTGCGTCTCTTTCTGGCCGTTATTGTGGCAATCGCGATTATTATCGCCGACAGCCGCGTAAGTACTTTCTCCCGGATCCGCAACTATCTGGACACGTCAGTCAGCCCATTTTATTTTCTCGCCAACGGCCCGCGGCAGCTGCTTGACGGCGTGTCGGATACGCTGGCATCCCGTCAGCAGCTGGAGCTGGAGAATAAAGCGCTGCGCCGCGAGCTTTTCCTGAAAAACAGCGATCTGCTGATGCTGGGGCAATATAAGCAGGAAAACGCACGCCTGCGCGAGCTGCTCGGCTCGCCACTGCGTCAGGATGAGCACAAGATGGTGACGCAGGTGATCTCAACCGGCACCGATCCCTACACCGATCAGGTGGTTATCGACAAGGGCAGCGTAAACGGCGTTTACGAAGGTCAGCCGGTTATCAGTGATAAAGGCGTTGTCGGGCAGGTGGTGGCAGTGGGTCAGCTGACCAGCCGTGTGCTGCTGATCTGCGATGCCTCGCATGCTCTGCCGATCCAGGTTCTGCGTAACGACATTCGTGTCATTGCCGCCGGTAACGGCTGCAGCGAAGATCTGCAGCTGGAGCATCTGCCAGGCAACACCGACATTCGCGTTGGCGATGTGCTGGTGACATCCGGCCTCGGCGGTCGGTTCCCGGAAGGCTATCCGGTCGGCGTGGTGTCATCCGTCAAGGTTGATACCCAGCGCGCCTATACGGTCATACAGGCCCATCCGACAGCCGGGCTGCAGCGCCTGCGCTATCTGCTGCTGCTGTGGGGAGCGGATAAAAATGGCGATATGCCGATGGCGCCGGATGAAGTACACCGCGTGGCGAACGAGCGCCTGATGCAGATGATGCCTCAGGTGCTGCCGCCGGCGGGTGAAATGGGGCCACCGGCGCCCGCGATGATGCAGCAGAATCAGCAGATGGGACCGCCATCCTCTGCGGCCAGCGGAAGTTCGCAGAGTGCTCCGGCGACCACGCGTGGGGGCCAGCCTTGAGCCGATATCGCAGTCAGGGACGATGGGTAATCTGGCTCTCTTTTCTGCTGGCCTTGATTCTGCAAATCATGCCATGGCCGGAGCAGTTCTACATGTTCCGGCCGTCGTGGTTGCTGCTTATTCTGATCTACTGGGTGCTGGCGCTGCCGCATCGGGTCAACGTCGGCACCGGGTTTTTTCTCGGTGCCGTTATGGATCTGATTGCCGGCTCCACGCTGGGCGTACGTGCGCTGGCTTTCAGTATCATCGCCTACCTGGTCGCCTTTAAATTCCAGCTGTTCCGCAACCTCGCATTGTGGCAGCAGGCGTTAATGGTTATGGTTCTTTCTCTGGCAGTAGATGTCATTGTTTTCTGGGCTGAATTCCTGGTCATAGACGTCTCATTCCGGCCAGAAATTTTCTGGAGTAGCGTGGTCGACGGCATTCTCTGGCCCTGGCTATTCTTATTGATGAGAAAGATCCGCCGGCAGTTTGCCGTTCAGTAAGGAACACAATGATTACCCTGTATCTGGCTTCCGGCTCGCCTCGCCGGCGCGAGCTGCTGACGCAGCTTGGGCTGCAATTTGAGCGTCTGCTCACCCACACCGAAGAGCAGCGTCAGCCTGATGAGGCGGCTGAACATTACGTTCGTCGTCTGGCGGCGGACAAAGCGCGCGCCGGTGTTGCCATCGCGCCCCGGGATCTGCCGGTGCTCGGCGCGGATACTATCGTAGTACTGAATGGCGACGTTCTGGAGAAACCGCGCGACGCGGCACATGCCGCAGAGATGCTGGCCAGGCTCTCCGGACAGACCCATCAGGTGATGACCGCCGTGGCGCTGGCCGACAGCGAGACGCTGCTGGATTGTCTGGTGCTCACCGATGTGACCTTCCGCAATGTGACCGCTGATGAAATCGCGCACTATATTGCCAGCGGTGAACCGATGGATAAGGCGGGCGCCTATGGCATTCAGGGGCTGGGCGGCAATTTCGTACGCACGATTCATGGCAGCTACTACGCCGTGGTGGGACTACCGCTGGTGGAAACCACAGAGCTGCTGAGCCATTTTCAGTCGCTGCGAGCATTAAGGGGACAGAATGACGGCTGAACTGCTGGTAAATGTGACACCTTCGGAAACCCGCGTTGCCTATATTGATGGCGGCATTTTGCAGGAAATTCATATTGAGCGCGAAGCGCGGCGCGGCATTGTTGGCAACATCTACAAAGGCCGGGTCAGCCGCGTGCTGCCGGGTATGCAGGCTGCCTTTGTCGATATTGGCATGGATAAAGCTGCCTTTTTGCACGCCTCCGACATCATGCCGCACACGGAGTGTGTGGCCGGCGATGAAAAGAAAAATTTTGTCGTGCGCGACATCGCCGAGCTGGTACGTCAGGGGCAGGATCTGATGGTGCAGGTGGTGAAAGATCCGCTGGGCACCAAGGGCGCACGCCTCACCACTGATATCACGCTGCCGTCCCGCTATCTGGTTTTTATGCCCGGCGCATCCCACGTGGGCGTTTCACAGCGTATTGAGAGTGAAGCGGAGCGCGAGCGGCTGAAGGCAGTGGTTGCTGCCTACTGCGATGATTTGGGCGGTTTTATTATCCGCACCGCTGCAGAAGGCATTGGCGCTGAAGAGCTGGCGCAGGATGCGGCGTTTCTCAAACGCCTGTGGACAAAAGTCAGCGAGCGCAAAAAGCGTAACCAGACGCGCTGCCTCCTGTATGGCGAACTGGCGCTGGCGCAGCGTGTGCTGCGTGATTTTGCCGGTGCCGCGCTGGATCGTATCCGCGTGGATTCACGCCTGACCTGCGATCTGCTGGTGGAGTTCACCAGCGAATATATTCCCGAAATGGCGAGCAAGCTGGAGCATTACAGCGGCAAGCAGCCGATTTTCGATCTCTATGATGTCGAAAATGAAATTCAGCGCTCCCTGGAGCGCAAGGTAGAGCTTAAATCAGGTGGCTACCTGATTATTGACCAGACAGAGGCGATGACCACGGTAGATATTAATACCGGTGCGTTTGTTGGCCACCGCAACCTGGACGAAACCATCTTTAATACAAATATCGAAGCGACGCAGGCCATTGCCCGTCAGCTGCGGTTACGTAACCTTGGCGGCATTATCATTATCGACTTTATCGACATGAGTAATGACGATCATCGCCGGCGCGTGCTCCATTCGCTGGAGAGTGCGCTGAGTAAAGATCGGGTCAAAACCGGTATTCATGGCTTTTCCGCGCTGGGTCTGGTGGAAATGACCCGTAAAAGAACGCGCGAAAGTATTGAGCACGTGCTGTGTGCCGACTGCCCGGTATGTAAAGGACGCGGCTCGCTGAAAACCGTGGAGACGGTCTGCTATGAAATCATGCGCGAGATCGTACGTGTGCATCACGCCTATGACTCCGATCGCTTTCTGGTCTATGTCTCGCCGGCGGTAGGCGAGGCGCTGAAAACGGATGAGTCGCATGCGCTGGCCGAAGTCGAAATCTTTGTCGGCAAACAGGTCAAAGTCCAGGTTGAACCGCTCTATACTCAGGAGCAGTTTGACGTCGTCATGATGTAAGGCCTGCGGCCAGACGTTATTATCCAGTGACCAGCAAGGAGAGATGTGTGAGGCGGTTGCCAGGGATTTTGTTACTGCTGAGCGCCACAGTGATTGTCATTGTGGCGCTGCTGGTGAGCGGGCTGCGTCTGGTGATGCCGCATCTCAACAGTTATCGCAGCGACATACTGCAGACGGTTTCACGCATCAGCGGTGTCACTGCAGAAGCCAGCGAACTTCAGGGGTCGTGGCAGAATTTCGGCCCGACGCTGCAGGTACGCGATCTGCGTATCGATATGCAGCAGGAGGGCGAACTGCACATTGGCCGCGTCAGCCTGGCGCTGGATGTCTGGCAGTCGCTGCTGCACTGGCGCTGGCAGTTCCGCGATTTAACTTTCTGGCAGCTGCGTCTGGCGACGGAGCGCCCGCTGTTTACCCGCGACGGCGATACCACCAGCATCAAGCCTGCTCAAATCAACGACCTGTTCCTGCGCCAGTTCGATCACTTCGATTTACGCGACAGCACTATCCGCTTTCTGACGCCTTCAGGCCAGCATGCCGAACTGGCGATACCGCGTCTCACCTGGCTGAATGAAGCAAACCGGCATCGCGCTGAAGGCGAAGTCAGCCTTAGCAGCTTTACCGGTCAGCATGGTGTTGTGCAGGTCAGGCTGGATTTAAATGACACCCGTGGCCTGCTGAACGACGGTCACATCTGGATGCAGGCAGACGATGTGGATGTGCGTCCCTGGATTGGCCGCTGGCTGCGTGATAACACCAGCCTGGAGAGCGCGCGTATCAGCCTGGCGGCATGGGCCAGCCTGCGTGATGGCGAACTCTATGCGGGTGACATACTGATTAAACAGGGCGGGGCACACTGGCGCGGTGAACAGCATGATCACCAGCTGCAGATTGACGGACTGACCGCGCATCTGGCGCGCTTCCGCAACGGCTGGAGTCTGAACATACCGCAAACCCGGCTCAGCACGGATGGCGTTGCCTGGGCACCCGGCCGGATTGCGCTGCTGTGGCAACCTCAGGATCACGCGGCAGCGGAGATCCGGGTGCGCGCCACCCGTCTTGATCTGCAGCGGTTTGCGCCGCTGGTTCCGCTGATTGGTCCGCTCTCACCGACGCTGCTGGATACGTGGCGTGCGCTGCAGCCGCGCGGTTATATCGACACGCTGGCGCTGGATATTCCCCTGACGCAGCCGGAACAGACGCGCCTGCAGGCGACCTGGCGCGACCTGGCGTGGCATAACTGGAAGCTGCTGCCCGGCATCAGCAATCTCAGCGGGCGCGCCAGCGGCAGCGTCAGCCATGGCCAGGTGGACCTCAGCATGGGGCAGGCTGAAGTGCCCTACGGGGATATGTTCCAGGCGCCGCTGGATATTCATCAGCTGAGTGGCCAGCTGAGCTGGCTGCGTGACCGTCATGGTCTGACGCTGGCAGGGCATCAGCTGGATGTGCAGGCGCGCTCGCTGTGGGCACGCGGCGACTTCCGCTATCAGCAAAACAGTGACACGGCACCCCGGCTCGATATTCTGGCCGGCATTCGCGTCACCGACGCGGGCGATGCGTGGCGTTATCTGCCGGAACCGCTGATGGGACATAACCTGACGCACTACCTTAGCGAAGCGATAAAAGGCGGTGAAACGGACAATGCCACGCTGCTGTTTGCCGGCGATCCGCGCCTGTTCCCGTTTAAGCACAACGACGGCATGTTTGAAGTTCAGGTGCCGCTGCGCAATGCTGCGTTCCGCTTTCAGCCTGGCTGGCCGGCTCTGCAGAATCTGGACATCGATCTCGATTTTGTGAATGACGGCCTGTGGATGCGCGCCGACAGTACGCGTCTGGGTAAGGTTGAGGCGCGCAATGTCACAGCCGTCATTCCGGATTATCTCAAAGAGAAATTACTTATCGCCGGCGATTTGAGCGGGCAGGGAGCGGATATCGGCGCCTACTTTGATGAGACGCCGCTGAAATCATCGCTCGGTGCCGCGCTGCAGCAGCTGCAGGTTGGCGGCAAGGTAAAAAGCACGCTCAATCTTGAGATCCCGCTGGATGGCGAGCAGGTACACGCCAGCGGCAACGTGGTGATGAATAACAACACGCTGCATATTAAGCCGCTGAAAAGCACGCTGACACAGCTGACAGGACGTTTTCGCTATAACAACGGCAATCTTGAAAGCGAAGAGATGCAGGCGAACTGGTTTGGTCAGCCGCTGGGGGTCACTTTCAGCACGCAGGAGAATCCGCAGGACTTTGGCGTTAACGTCCGGCTGCTGGGCGACTGGCAGCCCGCGCATCTCAGCGTGATGCCGGAAGCGGTGGCACGCCAGCTCAGTGGTTCACTCGCCTGGCAGGGCAAGGCAGATATCACGCTACCCCATAGCGGGGGCGCCACCTACAGCGTCGATCTGAACGGCGATGGCAAAACAGTAAGCAGTCACTTACCCGCACCGCTGACAAAGTCTGCCGGTGAAGCGCTGCCGGTAACGGTCAGGGCTAAAGGCGATCTGAATGGCTTTATGCTCAGCGGCAGCGTGGGTGAAACGCACCGTTTTAACAGCCGCTGGCTGCTGGAGCCGCAGCTGCGCGTCGAACGCGGCATCTGGCAGAACGACATCACGACCACCCCTGCACTGCCGGCGCAGCGCGGGATGGTATTAAACCTGCCGCCGCTGGATGGGGAAGCCTGGCTCGGTGTGCTGGCAGGCGCAGGCGCAGGCGGCAGCGGACAGGGTGCCACCCAGGTGGGCGGCGTCGGACTGCCGGGGGATATCACGCTGCATACACCAGCCCTGACGCTGGGCGGGCAGCAGTGGCACGATCTCAGCGCCACTCTGCTGCAGGGCCGGGGCGGTGATGCGCAGCTGAAGCTGGAGAGTCGTGAAGCGCGCGGCACGCTGACCACAGCGCAGCGTGCACCGTGGCGCATCAATCTGAACTACCTTTATTATAATCCGCAATGGAAACAGACCGGCAGCACGCAGGCGTCATCACCTTTCAGCGGCGACAGCGGCATCGATTTCAGTCAGTGGCCCGCGCTGCAGCTTAACTGCGATGAGTGCTGGCTGCGCGGACAAAAGTTCGGACGGATGGCTGCGACGCTGACGCCACACGGAGAGACGTTAGCACTCACTAACGGTATTGTGGATAGCGGCAACGCCCGGCTCAGCGTCAATGGCGAATGGGTTAACTCACCGGGCAATCCGCGCACCTCGCTGAAGGGTCGCCTGAGCGGCAGCAACATCAACGATGCCACTAACTGGTTTGGTATGAATACGCCGCTGCGCGATGCGCCGTTTAACGTGGATTATGATCTGCACTGGCGCGCTGCGCCGTGGCAGCCTGCTGAAGCGTCGCTGAGCGGCACGCTGAAAACACATTTCGGCAAAGGACAGATTGCAGATGTGAATACCGGACGGGCGGGCCAGCTGCTGCGGCTGGTGAGCTTTGATGCGCTGCTGCGCAAGCTGCGTCTGGATTTCAGCGATACCTTCAGCGATGGCTTCTATTTTGATTCAATCAACGGCACTGCCTGGATCGAAAACGGTGTCATGCGCACTGATAACCTGCTGGTCGATGGGCTGGAGGCGGATATCGCGATGCAGGGCCGGATCGATCTGGTACAGCGGCAAATTGATATGGAAGCGGTTGTGGCGCCAGAGATCTCCGCCTCAGTCGGTGTGGCAACGGCATTTGTGATCAATCCGGTGGTTGGTGCCGCCGTTTTTGCCGCCAGCAAGGTGCTGGGACCGCTGTGGAACAAGATATCTCTGCTGCGCTATCACATCAGTGGCCCGCTGGATAAACCAGAAATCAGTGAAGTGTTGCGCAAAGCGCGCGACGCCGGCAGCAAGTGAATTTGACGCCGTCGGGGAATTGCCGCAGGCTATGACTATCTGAGCACATAATGAGTGAGAAACGATGACTCTGAATCTGGTAAGTGAGCAGTTACTGACTGCGAACAGCATTAAACAGCAGGACCTTCATTCCCTGTTAGGGCAGCTTTCAGAACGTCGTCTGGATTATGCCGATCTCTATTTTCAGTCCAGCTTCCATGAGTCCTGGGTGCTGGAAGATAAAATTATTAAAGATGGTTCCTACCATATCGATCAGGGCGTTGGCGTACGTGCCGTAAGCGGTGAAAAAACCGGCTTCGCCTATGCAGACCAGATCACCCTGAACGCGCTGCGTCAGTCTTCGGAAGCGGCGCGCAGCATTGTACGCGAGCAGGGCAACGGCACCGCACATACGCTGCAGGCGGTCATGCATCGCTCGCTCTATGCGCCGGTTAATCCGCTCGACAGCCTGACGCGTGAAGACAAAATCGCCCTGCTGCATCGCGTGGACCGCGTAGCGCGTGCGGCCGATCCGCGTGTGCAGGAGGTCAATGCCAGCCTGAGCGGCGTTTACGAACAGGTGCTGGTGGCGGCAACGGATGGGACGCTGGCGGCGGATATTCGTCCACTGGTGCGTCTATCAATCAGCGTGCAGGTGGAAGATCAGGGCAAGCGCGAGCGCGGCTCAAGCGGCGGCGGCGCGCGTACCGGCTATGAATTTTTCCTTGCCGATGAGAGCGGTGACGTCCGCGCTGATGCCTGGGCGCGTGAAGCGGTACGCATGGCGCTGGTTAACCTCTCCGCGGTTGCAGCCCCTGCAGGCGCGCTGCCGGTGGTACTGGGTGCCGGCTGGCCGGGTGTACTGCTGCACGAAGCGGTAGGGCATGGGCTTGAAGGCGACTTCAACCGCCGTGAAACGTCGGTATTCAGCGGCAAGATGGGGCAGCTGGTTGCCTCTGAGCTCTGTACCGTAGTGGATGATGGCACGCTGGAAGGACTGCGCGGCTCGCTGGCAGTGGATGATGAGGGTGTGCCGGGTCAGTACAACATGCTGATCGAAAATGGCGTGCTGAAAGGCTACATCCAGGACAAGCTTAATGCACGCCTGATGGGGGTGCCGCCCACCGGTAATGGCCGGCGCGAATCGTATGCGCATCTGCCTATGCCGCGCATGACCAACACCTACATGCTGGCTGGCAAGTCCACGCCGCAGGAGATCATCGAAAGCGTGGAATATGGTCTCTATGCGCCTAACTTCGGCGGTGGTCAGGTCGATATTACTTCGGGCAAATTTGTGTTCTCTACTTCAGAAGCGTATCTGATTGAGAAGGGCAAAGTCACCCGGCCGGTTAAAGGCGCTACGCTGATTGGCTCCGGTATTGAGGCGATGCAGCAGATCTCAATGGTCGGTAACGATCTGGCGCTGGATAAAGGCGTTGGCGTATGCGGTAAAGAGGGACAGAGCGTTCCGGTTGGCGTGGGTCAGCCGACGCTGAAGCTGGACAAAATCACCGTAGGCGGCACAGCCTGAGGGGCTGAACCTCTGTCACTATAAAGGCTGCCTGCGGGCAGCCTTTTTTGTGGCTGCTTCAGCTATAAATGCGCCCGATTCAGCCACTTTGGCAAAATGGACATCGCGTTAAGTCGTTCGATTATTTATTCTGGCTAAAAAGTGATTTATGTCACGATTTGTAGAAAACATATAGTCAGGCACGTTATTATACGCGCGCTGGGTTTATGCACCGCACCCCGTCATGGACCTGACAGGCTGATGATGCGCTATGATTAGCTCAGGGCGGCCTGAGTGTTACTGCCACTTTTCTGCTGCCTGCTTAGCCACTCCTGGTGCGGCACAGCATGCGGGCAAAAGCGGTGCGATCCCCGGCAAGGTCGAACTAAGGAACCGAAATGAGTGTGCTTCCGGTATTTGTCGTATTCGGGCTATCTTTTCCGCCCATCTTCATTGAACTACTGGTTTCGCTGGCGCTGTTCTGGCTGGTGAAACGTGTGCTGACGCCGAGCGGGATCTACGATCTGGTGTGGCATCCGGCACTGTTTAACACGGCCCTCTATTGCTGTGTGTTTTATCTTGTATCCCGTCTATTCATCTGAGGTTTTAAGTGAAAGCGCTCATAAGAAAAATCGCGCGTTACGCGATTACGCTCCTGCTGGTTATCATCGCCGTCGTGATTGTCTTCCGCGCCTGGGTCTTCTATACCGAATCCCCGTGGACACGCGATGCTAAATTCTCTGCGGATGTGGTGGCTATTGCACCGGATGTCACCGGTCTGATCACCGACGTACCGGTGCATGACAACCAGCTGGTGAAGAAGGGCGATACGCTGTTTATCGTCGATCGTCCTCGCTATCAGAAAGCGCTGGCGCAGGCGCAGGCAGACGTGGACTACTATCAGGCGCTGGTCAGTGAAAAACGCCGCGAGGCGGGACGCCGTAATCAGCTCGGTACCAGCGCAATGTCGCGTGAGGCGATTGAACAGGCCAACAGCGATCTGCAGACCAGTGAACACCAGCTGGCGAAATCGATCGCCACCCGCGATCTGGCGGTTATCGATCTTGACCGCACCACCATTAAAGCCCCCTCTGATGGCTGGGTGACCAACCTCAATGTGTATGAAGGTGAATTCATTACGCGCGGCTCTGTAGCGGTAGCGCTGGTACAGCAGCACTCCTTCTACGTACTGGCTTATATGGAAGAGACCAAACTCAGCGGCGTGCGTCCGGGCTTTCGCGCTGAAGTCACCCCGCTGGGCAGTAATACCGTGTTACGCGGCACGGTGGACAGCGTGGCCGCCGGGGTGACCAATAGCAGCAGCAGCATTGATAACAAAGGCATGGCAACGGTGGATTCTAATCTGGAGTGGGTGCGTCTGGCGCAGCGCGTGCCGGTGCGTATCCGCCTTGATGCCCAGCCTGGCAACCGTTTCCCGGCAGGCACCACCGCGACCGTGACGATCACCGGTGAGCAGGACCGGCAGACCAATGTCTCGCCGCTGGCGCAGTTCTTCAATCGCCTGCGTGAGTTTGGTTAAGCGGGGGCGTGATGATTGAGTTTCTGCGTTTCCCGGTCAAGCTGACGTTTGCGCTGGTGGCCGCGCTGATGATTGGTTTTCACTTTCATCTGGAAACGCCGCGCTGGGCAGTCATGACCGCCGGTATTGTGGCTGGCGGTACCGCCTTTGCAGCAGGTGGCGATCCTTACTCCGGTGCGCTGCGCTATCGCGGCGTATTACGCATCATCGGTACCTTCATTGGCTGTATCGCTGCGCTGACCATCATGATCACCACCGTGCGTGCGCCGGTGGTGATGTTGCTGCTCTGCTGCATGTGGGCCGGCTTCTGCGTCTGGCTCTCCTCGCTAATCAAAGTCGAAAACTCCTACGCGCTTGGCCTGGCAGGTTATACCGCGCTGATTATCGTCGTCACCGCTGACGCGACCGGCGGGCTGACGCTGGCCCCCCAGTTCGCCGTAGAGCGCTGCAGCGAAATTGTGCTCGGGATCCTCTGCGCGATTCTGGCAGACATGCTGTTTTCACCCCGTTCAATTAAAAACGTTATTGATGCAGAAGTGGATGCGCTGCTGGTGGCGCACTACAAATTGCTGCAGCTCTGCGTTGCGCACGAAGATAAAGATGAGGTGGATAAAGCCTGGAGCGCGCTGGTGCGTCGTACCACCGCGCTGAACGGCATGCGCAGCCAGCTGATGATGGAGTCGTCGCGCTGGCAGAACAGCAGCCGCCGGCTGCAGATGCTCAATACCCTGTCGCTGACGCTGATTACGCAGGCAGCAGAGACGTTTCTTATTCAGAACTCCCGGCCTGACTATATTCCGCCCCAGTTTCGGCTGTTGCTGGAGAAAGAGGCAAACAGCGCCGGCGAGGTTCATAAGCGCACGAAGGTATTACGCCGCGTTATCAGCGATAGCAGCAAAACGGTCCCGGTTACGCTGGCCAGCTGGACCGGGGCGGCAACTGAATATCTGCTGCTGATCAAAGGGATTAAATGCAACAGCCGTATCAGCGCGCGGGAAGAGAGTATCCTGCAGCGGGAAATCATTGTTCAGGCCCGATCGGCTGAAACTCACCATGCGATGATCAACGGTATTCGCACCTTTGTCGCCACCGCGCTGGGGGCCCTGTTCTGGCTCTATACCGGCTGGACCTCCGGCAGCGGCTGCATGGTCATGCTGGGGGTGATTACCGCACTGGCGATGCGCATGCCTAATCCGCTGATGATGGCCAAAGATTTCTTTTACGGTATGGCGTTCGCCGTGCCGCTCGGGTTGTTCTACTTCACCTGGGTCCTGCCCGCAACGCAGCAGAGTGCGTTGCTGCTCTGTATCGCCATCGGTCTGCTCGGCTTTGTCGGCGGTATCTTTGTGCAGCGGCGGCAGATTGGCACGCTGGGTGCGCTGATCGGCACCATCAATGTGCTGGTGCTGGATAACCCAATGAAGTTTGAATTCAACGTGTTTCTGGATAATGCGCTGGGACAGTGGATCGGCAGCTTTGTCGCCATGATGGTCATTTTGCTGATTCGCGATAAATCCAAAGCGCGTACCGGCCGCAAGCTGCTGAATCGCCTGATGTATGCCGCCGTTGCGGCGCTGACGACGAATCAGGCCCGGCGCCGGGAAAACCATCTGCCGGCGCTTTATCAGCAGCTTTTTCTGCTGCTGAATCTGTTTCCGGGCGATATCGACAAATACCGTATTGCCCTGACGCTGATCATTGGTCACCAGCGGCTGCGTAATGCAGAGGTGCCGGTCAATGCGGATCTCTCTGCTTATCACCGGCAGCTGCGACACACCGCCGATCGGGTTATTTCGGCCAGCAGCGATGATAAGCGGCGCGACGCGTTCAGAACGCTGTTGCAGGAGCTGGCCATCTATCAGGAAAAGCTGGCGCATTATGCTGCGCCAGACAGCGTCACTGAACCGGTCGCGCGCCTGACGCAGATGCTGGACAAATATCAGAACACCCTCATCCAGGTTTAAATCTGCCGCCGCCGCTCTGTGCGGCGGCAGGCATATGCCACGCTGACACAAATCGGCTGCGCGTTGCCATCTATACTTTTCTGACGGATGCATACTGACAGGAGAATATTGATGTCCGCTTCTTTGCAGCAACATGAACTCTTCAAAACCGGCTTCTTCGCTGCGGGTCAATGGCACTCTGCCTCCGCGACGTTTGACGTCACCAACCCGGCGACCGGCGACGTGATTGCCCGCGTTGCAAAAGCAGGTAAAGCGGAAACTGAACAGGCGATTGCTGCCGCGCAGCGCGCTTTTCCCGGCTGGCGGGATAAAACGGCCAAAGAACGAGCCGGGATCCTGATGCGCTGGTATCAGCTGATCATGGATAACAAACGCTGGCTGGCAGAGCTGATGACCGCCGAGCAGGGCAAGCCGGTTAAAGAGGCGGAGGGCGAAGTGGAGTATGCCGCCAGCTTTATCCAGTGGTTTGCGGAAGAAGCCAAGCGCGCTAACGGTGAGATTATCCCGCCCGCCAAACCGGGGTCGCGTATTCTGGCCACGCGTGAACCGGTGGGCGTGGTCGCGGCCATTACTCCCTGGAATTTCCCGATGGCCATGCTGACCCGCAAGCTCGGACCGGCGCTGGCCGCGGGCTGCACCGGTATCATTAAACCGGCTAATAATACCCCGCTCAGCGCGTTTGCCCTGGTCGCGCTGGCACAGCAGGCTGGCGTGCCGGACGGTGTGCTCAACGCCGTGGCGGGTGATACGCAGGCGATCAGCGACGCTATTATGGCCTCGCGCGCAGTGCGCAAAATCTCGTTTACCGGTTCAACGGCAGTGGGTAAAACGCTGATGCGTAATGCGGCTGAGACAATGAAAAAGGTCTCTATGGAGCTGGGCGGCAATGCACCCTTTATCGTCTTTGAAGATGCAGATATTGATGCTGCCGTACAGGGCGCAATTGCCAATAAATTTCGTAATGCCGGTCAGGTCTGTGTCAGCGTGAATCGCTTTTATATTCATGAGCAGATTTACGATCGCTTTATTACGCAGCTGGCAGAGGCCGTTAAGCAGCTAAAAGTCGGTAACGGCATGGACGATGGAGTAATTGTCGGGCCGCTGATCGCTGCCTCCGCGCTGGAAAAAGTTGAAGAGCATGTGCAGGACGCGGTGCGCAAAGGGGGCCGGATAGTAACCGGTGGCGAACGGCATGGGCTGGGAGGAAATTTCTGGCAGCCCACGGTGATCGCAGAGGCGCAGGAGAGCATGATGCTGGCGCAGGAGGAGACATTTGGTCCGGTCGCAGCCTGTTTCCGCTTTAACAGCGAAGAGGAGGTCATCGGGCGGGCAAATGATACCGAATATGGTCTGGCTGCCTACTTCTATACGCAGAATCTGCAGCGGGTGTTCCGCGTCTCTGCTGCGCTGGAAGCGGGGATGATCGGGATCAATGAGTGTGCGGTCTCTACCGAGGTAGCACCGTTTGGCGGGATCAAAGAGTCAGGGCTGGGGCGTGAAGGCTCAGTGCTGGGTATCGAAGAGTATCTGGAAGTTAAAGCGCTGCATCTGGGCGGTCTCTCTTAGCAGGAGGATACAGGCATGCGAACCGAGCGTTTCGATTTTGATGAAATAGTCGATCAGGCCCATTTCTATAGTCAGTTTGGCGAGCGTTTTATGCTGGCAGACGCCGCTATTCGCGATCTGGACGATCTCTGGCGGGTGATTACCGGTAAACAGCTGCCGCTGCCGCTGGAGATCCTCTTCATTAATCTGGGGAGAGGGCAGAAACCCCGGTATAGCGCATTGATCCTGCTGTTTGATAAAGCAGAAGAGGAGCTGGAAGGCCAGCTCCTCTTTACAACTCAGTAATACAACCCAAAAAGGGGGCCCCGCAAAGCGGGGCCAAAGGGTTCGTCAGGGGTGACGAGGAATTACTTATAGAGTTCAGCTGTTACGTGATAGCTGTCACCGGTACGCGCTTCAATAACGCGGTAAGCGCTGGCACCCTGCGCATCAGCTTTCTGGGAAAGCTGCTCACGATAATCCATCGGTGCACCGCCGGTACCGCTGATTGAAATGGTGCTGCCTACAGGCTGCAGATGTTGTGCTGATTCGCTGGTGACCAGTTGAGCCGCAGAGGCGCCAAAGGCAAACAGAGACAGCAGGCCAGCAGTTGCAAGAGTTGTTTTGATTTTCATGATATATCTCCTCGTTCGTATCAACAACCTGCAGCTACACCAGAGTAAGCGGGTCGTCGATGAGCATCGGCGTTCATAACGCCGGTTAACAGTTATTTATAGAGTTCAGCCGTAGCGTGATACGTATTGTCGTTATACGCCTCGATAACACGATATGCTTTTGCGCCCTGCGCATCGGCTTTAGCATTAAGCTGCTGATGGATATCCATCGGTGAGCCGCCTACGCCGCTGACGCTGATAGTGCCGGCTGCCTGCAGATTAGCTGCCTGATCGGCAGAAACAGAATCTGCTGCAGAAGCGCCAAATGACAGTGCAGAGAGAATGCTAAGGGTGGCGATAGTCGCTTTAATGTTCATGATCTTTTCCTCGTCTGTGATTTTTATCTTTTTAGTTAGTGTGATTTGCGTCACGAAAAGAAGTATAGATCTAATCACGCAGGAAATTAATACTTCGCTAATAATGTTTCGTTGTTATCCTTTATCCTTATGATGCTTTTTTATAACGTTAAGTTATTAAAAGCGGGTGTTTTTTATTCACAGAGCCGCTTTTTTTCGTAAAAACAGTGATCTGCGTCAAATTAACTTTTCGTGCGAAAGTTTATGGTTGATGCCGCTACAGGCTGGCGAGGAAAGTAGTTTAAAGGGGTGAAATATTGCTTCTATGCAGCACAAAATATGGATAGATATCGGAAAGGCTTAAAGGTCGGACCTATACAGGCCGGTTTGATAACGTTTTGCGATAAAGAAAAGAGGGGCAGAGTACAGCGGCATCTGGCATCGCCAGACGGAGCCGGCAGCCAGGCTGCCGGCAGAGAGACGTTACAGCTCCTGTTCAAACAGTATCAGTACCGCGTCATAAAGCTGTTTAACGGTAAAAGCACGCGCAGGCGTAATGAAAATGGTGTCATCGCCGGCAATAGTGCCCAGAATCCCTTCCGCTTTGCCAAGTGAATCGAGCAGCCGTGCAATCAGCTGCGCGGCACCCGGGCTGGTATGGATCACCACCAGCGCCTCGTTGTAATCGATATCCAGTACCAGATTTTTAAGCGGGCTGGTCGCGGTAGGCACACCCAGTTCAGCGGGCAGACAGTAGACCATCTCCATTTTTGCGTTGCGCGTGCGCACCGCGCCAAACTTTGTCAGCATGCGTGAAACTTTTGACTGATTGATATTCTCAAAGCCATCTTCCTGCAGAGCCTGCACGATTTCGCCCTGAGAGCTGAATTTTTCTTCTTTAAGCAAGGCCTTAAATGCCTTGATAAGATCGTCTTGTTTTGAAGGATTACGCATAAGCTACCAATGAATGAGAGGCGCAGCAGGCAACAAGCCTGCAGCTGATAAATTATTATGCATTTAGATGAATTTTTATGCAATGCGTCGGCGGCGACTTTCGCGATACGTCCGCGCGGGCCGGGCATTCTAGCAGAAACTGGCTAAGCACCAAAATCGCGCGCTGACGCGCAAAGCAGAGGTTGCAAAGTTGTTATACTATTGACGTGGTAACAACCAGATCGACGATCAAAGCCGTATATCTCTGCTGGCTGCGATAAGATCATTCAGGCGCTTCTGAAACAGAGCGGTATCGGAAGCGGATAGTAACATGCTGCCTGTGCGCGGCGGCAATGTCGCTATCGCCTGAGATGTTGACTAAACTCGTAAGCTGATGGATTTCTGGCATATCTTTGCCCCATCTTAATAAGGAGTTCAGGATGAAAGTTGCCGTTCTCGGAGCCGCTGGCGGTATTGGCCAGGCGCTGGCTCTGCTGCTCAAAACGCAGTTACCCGCGGGTTCCGCCCTCTCTCTCTATGACATTGCACCGGTTACGCCTGGCGTAGCGGTCGATCTCAGCCATATCCCTACTGCTGTAACCGTTGAGGGTTTCAGCGGTGAAGATGCTACCCCTGCCTTAAAGGGGGCCGATGTGGTCCTGATTTCTGCCGGGGTAGCGCGTAAACCCGGCATGGATCGCGCCGATCTGTTTAACGTTAATGCGGGCATTGTCCGCAACCTGATTGCGCAGGTAGCCAGCACGGCACCAACCGCGCTGATTGGTGTGATCACGAATCCGGTTAATACCACTGTGGCAATCGCCGCAGAGGTGCTGAAAAAAGCCGGCGTTTACGATAAAAACCGGCTGTTTGGCGTCTCCACGCTGGATGTCATTCGCGCTAATACCTTTGTCGCTGCGCTCAAAGGTAAACAGCCAGATGAAGTCGACGTGCCGGTGGTGGGTGGCCACTCCGGCGTGACCATTCTGCCACTGCTGTCGCAGGTGCCAGGCGTCAGTTTCAGCGAGCAGGAGATTGCCGATCTTACCAGGCGAATTCAGAACGCCGGCACCGAAGTGGTGGAAGCAAAAGCGGGTGGCGGGTCGGCTACCCTCTCAATGGGACAGGCCGCCGCACGCTTTGGTCTGTCGCTGATCCGTGCGCTTCAGGGTGAAGCAAACGTGGTTGAATGCGCCTATGTCGAAGGCGACGGTGAATATGCGCGCTTCTTCTCTCAGCCGCTGCTGTTAGGGAAAAACGGGATTGCTGAACGCCGCCCGCTGGGCACGCTGAGTGAGTTTGAGCAGCAGGCGCTAAACGGTATGCTGGAGACGCTGAAAAAAGACATTGCGCAGGGTGAAGAGTTTGTGAAGCAGTAAATGCTTTGACGCAGTGTGAAACGCCCGGCGTCTGCCGGGCGTTTTTGTTACAGTCCGCCAGACCTGAAGGTCTGGGTGGCCGCCGTGCCATTGCCGGCAGGCGTTTTGCGTCCCAGCGTTTCCATACGCACCTGGAAAGGCGGGAAGGGCATCTCAATGTTATGTTCTGCAAAGCCCCGCAGGATCAGCTGATGCAGCTCATGTCGCAGCGGCATACGATGTCCCATCTCTGCCGCATGCACGCGCAGCTCAAACAGCTGAATACCCTGCTGCAGATCCACCAGGTAGACTTCCGGCGGCGGCATATCCAGCACGTAGGTGCAGCGCTCAGCCGCCTGTTTCAGTATGGTCGTGGCTTCTTCACTGTTGACGCGCGCCGGTGCCGGGATGGTCAGCACCACACGCGTAACGGAATCGGACAACGACCAGTTCACAAACTGCTCGGTGATAAACGCTTTATTGGGCACGATAATCTCTTTCCGGTCCCAGTCGGTAATGGTCGTGGCACGGGTGTTAATACGCGTAATGCTGCCGGTGAGATCGCGGATGGTTACGGTATCGCCAATACGAATCGGTTTTTCAAACAGGATAATCAGGCCAGAGATAAAGTTGGCAAAAATTTCCTGCAGGCCAAATCCCAGTCCCAGACCCAGTGCAGCCACCAGCCACTGCAGCTTTGACCACTCCACGCCAATCATCGAGAAGCCAATCAGGCCGCCCATCAGCATCAGCGCATATTTGGTCAGCGTTGTAATGGCGTAGCCGGTACCGGGAGCCAGGCTAAGATGCTGCAGCAGCGCCAGCTCCAGCAGCGCCGGCATATTGCGGACCAGCTGCGTGGTGATAATCAGCACCAGAATAGCGATGAGCACCGCACCCAGCGTGATAGGCTGCACGCTCTCAACACCCTGAACGGTGGTACTGGCATCCCAGAGCGGAATGTTATCGAGAAAACTAAACGCAGAGTGGATTTCCGACCAGAGCAGGATCACCGATACCAGCGCAATCAGCGTCAGGATGGAACGCACCAGTCGCAGCGACTGCGCACTGATGGCATCAAGGTCGATCACCGGCTCATCAATTTCAATCGTGTCAGTATTGGTCGCGCTCTGCTGCTCTTTTTCCTCTTCACTGCGTGCGCGGTTGGCCAGCATATCGGCACGACGCTGGCGGGCACGATCAAACGCAATGCGCCGGCGCTGAATCAGCATCCAGCGGCGAATAATATGATAAATCACCAGCAGGAAGAACCAGATACAGACTGAGGTTTCCAGACGTGCCAGCAGCGCCTGGGCGGTTGCCAGATAGCCAATGCAGGAGGCGAAGGCGGCCACCAGCGGGATGGCGATCATCAGGTTCCACAGGACGCGGTTAACAAAATTGTCACCGTTGCCTTCTTTATCAAGATAAAGCGGAATGCCGGCGCGCTTCAGGCTGACTGTAACAATGCTTAGCGCGCCGCAGATCAGAACAAAGCAGAGCCGGCCCAGCGTCGCGGAAAACTGCGGATCTTCCAGATTGCCAAAGGCGATCAGCAGCATAATCAGCGGTACAATCAGCCCAACGGTCAGCGAATAGTAGCGCATGGCGCGCGCCACCCGAGTCTGCGGCCAGCGAAAGTGCACGACAAACAGGCCGTCGTGACGGGCAAAAGCGGCGCTGATCATAAACGCCCACAGCAGCGGCAGCGTGGCGGTGATGCCATCGCCTATTGCCACGGCGAACGGGTAGGGCCACGCATGCTGCAGGCCATAGCCCAGTGCCGCCCAGAGCACCGGCAGCGGCAGCGCCACCAGAATGGACCAGAATACCGTACGCAGCGTCAGGCTAAAGCGATCCTGTGTCACTTTGCCCACGCGGCTGGCAGCACGCGCCATAAACGCGTTGTAGTGACGGCGTGAGCTGATGCTGAAACCCACCAGCAGCACCGCGCCCATAATCGGCAGCACCGTTTCGCGACTGGTAAACATCATGGCCAGCGCTTTACCCATCTGGCCCAGCGTATCCAGCGACAGCAGACGGGTGAGTGCGCTCGCGACTTCCAGTGGATATTTCAGGCCAACCGGACTGACATCCGCTGTCCAGAAGAGGTAACGATGTGTCGCTTCTTTGACTTCGCTGAGCGCATCCTGCAGCTGCGTGTTTGATACCCTGAGTTTGGTGATCTCCAGAATCAGCGTATCGCAGCCGGAGATAAGCGAATTAAGCAGTTCACGCTGCGTGCGCAGCTGCGCGTCCAGAATCCGGTTCTGCTCACTGGTGTAAGGCGTGCCATCATCCTGCTTCTCTTTACGTAAAGCCTGCTGACGCTCCAGCAGTGACTCATAGTGCAGCCGCTGCACCCGCAGCTCGCCCATTTCGCTATCGATCTGCTGCGCTTTTGGCATATCGGGCAGACGGGCCACCTGCGCGCGCAGGGCTTCACCCAGCAAATTAGAGGCGCCCAGCCACTGTGACTGCTCGCGCAGCGTGCTCAGCGCCTGGCGCACCTGCAGCGTCTGATTGGTCGCCAGACGCTGCTGAGAGGCGACCAGATCCATACGCTGCGCCTGCTGATTCAGATCTGCAGAGAGCTGACGATTGATACGCAGCTGCTCGCTAATGGCAGGCGGCAGATCGCCGCTGTTTTCCGCCAGCTGTTCCGTACGCTCCAGCGCCAGTTCCGCCTCACGCTGACGCTGGTTATTCAGCTGGCTGCGCAGCGCCTGCAGATAGTTATCGAGCTGCGTGGCTTTCCGCTGATGCACTTCTGCCCGCATGCGGGCCAGCTCCTGACGGTTATTGGCAGAGAGCTGCGCCAGTTCCAGCTCATCCACCCGGGCTTTACTCGCTGCGCTTTCTGCCTGGCGGGCGTAAATCTGCGCCTGGGCAAGGGGTGACGCTGACGCGGTATTGGAAACCCCCTGCGCGCGGCGCTCATTTTCAGTCATGGCACGGCGCGCATCGGTCTGCTGCTGCGGCAGCTGCGCCAGTGAGTCGCTGATTTCACGCGCGCGGTCCTGCTCCTGCTGCGCCTGCCGTCCCTCTTCCAGCAGCTGGCTGCTGACCTGGAGTATCTCCTGATCCAGTTCCGCATTGCTCATATTGCTGCGTACGGGTTTGCTGGTCTCATTCAGCGCGGCGATCTGCTGGCGCAGTTCGCGTGCCAGCCGGGGAAAATCGTCGATCACCTGCTGATACTGTTTCGCCCGCTCCAGTGAATCGCTGCGTTCAGAGAGAAAATTGATGGCCGCTTCCAGCGCCTGCACCTGTTCAGTTTGCGCAGGACTGTTTTTAGCGGATTTCGCCTCATCCAGTTCCTGCTGCAGCTGCGTGGTGGAGGGAAGGGAGGCGGCATAGAGAGGGCTGCTGAGCGCGAGGCTCAGCAGCAGGACAAGAAAGGCGCGCACGGGAGCAGGTCTCTGATTAGTGAGTCAGCGGGGCGCTGTCGCCAGACTGCGGCAGTGCAATAGCCAGCGGCTGGCCGAGACGGGTTTTGCTTTCCGCCTCCAGGCTTTCCGCCAGTTTTACCCGGTCAGGCGCAAACAGGTTGATCACGGTTGAGCCAAGTTTGAAACGGCCCATCTCCTGACCTTTTAGCAGCACGACCGCACCATCATGTTCAGCAGACGGGTAGCGCCAGCGTTTGATCACGCCTTCACGCGGCGGCGTTACGGTCCCTGCCCAGACAGTTTCAATACTGCCGACGATAGTGGCACCCACCAGAATCTGTACCATCGGGCCGTGATCGGTATCAAATACGCAGATAACGCGTTCATTACGGGCAAACAGATTAGGGATATTGCGCGCCGTGAGCGGGTTAACGGAGTACAAATCGCCCGGCACGTAGATCATTTCACGCAGGATACCGTTACAGGGCATATGCACCCGGTGGTAGTCGCGCGGAGCAAGATAAGTGGTGACAAACTCACCATCAATAAACTTCTCTGCCAGCTCGTCGTTGCCTGCCAGCAGCGCCTGTAGCGTATAGTAGTGTCCTTTCGCCTGAAAAATCTGATCGCCGGTGATACGGCCCAGCTGGCTGATCGCGCCATCACACGGCAGCGCCAGCAGCGAAGCGTCGGGATCGACAGGGCGGGCGCCCTCTTTCAGCGGGCGGACAAAGAAGTCGTTGAATGTGCGATAGCTGCCGGTATGCGGCTTACTGGCTTCCGCCATATCAACTTTATAGAACCAGACGAAAGCATCAATGACCGCTTTGGTCAGCCAGCCACCGCGGCGACTGGCGCCCCAGCCGGCGAGTTCGGTCAGCGCCTTCTTGGGCAGAATATGATTCAGGCCGAGTTTAAAACGATCAAACACCGTTGCCTCCTGGCTTAATACCTGTGGTTTACGTAAAAAAGGGGGGCGGATTGTAGCAGCGCCCCGGTGAGTTAGCGACTATGTCGTTTTACCGATCAATCTTCATCGGCAGAAAAGTTTTTACGCGTTTTTACCTGCGCCATACTCTCCAGAATACGGTGGTAATTATCAAAGCGCGATGCGTTAATCAGGCCATTTTCTACCGCTTCGCGGATTGCGCAGCCGGGATCGGTATCGTGCTTGCAGTCGCGGAACTTACAGCTGCCGAGAAATTCACGAAATTCCACAAACCCGCGGGTAACCTGTTCCGGCTCAAGATGCCACAGGCCAAACTCACGCACGCCGGGCGAGTCAATCACATCGCCGCCGTGCGGGCAGTGATAAAGACGGGAGGCGGTCGTGGTGTGCTGTCCCAGGCCGGACACATCTGAGACATCATTGGTCAAAATCTCGCTGCCGGCGACGTCCAGCCCCAGCAGCCGGTTCAGCAGGCTCGACTTACCCACGCCTGACTGGCCGGCAAAAATACTGACGCGCCCGGTCAGTGCCGCTTCCAGATCTTTCAGACCATCCTGTGCGTAGCTGGAGACCATCAGCACGCGATAGCCAATATGGCGATAGATATCCATCTGTTCATCAACAAACGCGCGCGCGTCACTATCCAGCAGATCGATCTTATTGAGGACCAGTAATGGCTCAATACCCAGCGTTTCGCTGGCGACCAGATAACGGTCGATAATATTTAAAGAGAGCTCCGGCAGAATAGCTGACACGATCATGATCTGATCGATATTGGCCGCGATAGGCTTTACGCCGTCGTAAAAATCGGGCCGGGTCAGCACGGTTTTACGCTCGTGTACCGCTTCAACGATCCCTTTACCGCCATTTTCGTTCGCTGCACGCCACACCACGCGATCGCCGGTAACCAGCGAGCGGATAGTGCGGCGGATATTACAGCGATGCACTTCACCCGCCTGGTCTTCGACATCTGCGTGCATGCCAAAGCGGCTGATCACCACACCCTCAGACGCATCGCCAAACAGGCTGTCATCAGGCTCCGGTTTTTCACTCCGTTGCTGCAGACGACGCTGATGGTTTGCGCTTACGCGACGTTGTTGACCCTTCGACAGTTTATTTTTGCTCACGCATCCTCTCACGCTTTCGCCAGGCTTCGCCCCGCTGGGCAAAACGTCTATGATACACCTTAACGCGGTCGAATGACGACACTGGTAACGGATGGAAAATAGATGACAGCTGGAAACGAAAATAACCTGATCTGGATCGACCTTGAAATGACCGGACTCGATCCGGTACGCGATCGCATTATTGAGATCGCGACTATCGTCACGGACGCAAACTTAAATATTCTTGCAGAGGGGCCGGTGCTGGCGGTGCATCAGTCTGATGAGCAGCTGGCCCTGATGGATGAGTGGAATGTGCGTACCCATACCGGCAGCGGTCTGGTAGAGCGGGTCAAAGCGAGCCAGCATAACGATCGCGCGGCTGAGCAGGCCACGCTGGCGTTTCTTCAGCAGTGGGTACCTGCTAATACCTCACCTATTTGCGGCAACAGCATCGGCCAGGATCGCCGCTTTCTGTTTAATTATATGCCGGAGCTGGAAGCTTACTTCCATTACCGCTATCTGGATGTCAGCACCCTGAAAGAGCTGGCGCGGCGCTGGAAGCCACAGATTCTGCCAGGCTTTAAAAAAGCGGGTACACACCAGGCGCTGGATGATATTCGCGAGTCGATTGCGGAACTGGCGTACTATCGCGAGCACTTTTTACAGCTGTAACGGCCTGAAATGCGCAGTAAAGCATCATTTTGTCGATTAAATCAGCAAACGCGCTGAAAGCGCAAAATTTTGCGATAAGAGGCTTGCGGCAAAAACGAATTCTCGTATAATGCGCACCCCGTACCGATGAAGAATTTCGTGTGGTGCGCAGCAGTAAAGTATCAGCGTTTATCCCCAGCGTGCAGGTTGCGCCGGTTCAGATAATCGCAATGATGATGCGGGAATAGCTCAGTTGGTAGAGCACGACCTTGCCAAGGTCGGGGTCGCGAGTTCGAGTCTCGTTTCCCGCTCC
>NZ_JAWRYR010000021.1:0-31156 GCF_046940275.1 Pantoea sp. SIMBA_079
GGTCGTTAGCTCAGTTGGTAGAGCAGTTGACTTTTAATCAATTGGTCGCAGGTTCGAATCCTGCACGACCCACCATCAAGTTTAAAGTTGTAAGCCGCTTCCACAGCGGGTCGTTAGCTCAGTTGGTAGAGCAGTTGACTTTTAATCAATTGGTCGCAGGTTCGAATCCTGCACGACCCACCAGATTCAGAAAAAAGCGCCCACCGGGCGCTTTTTTCGTTTCCGCGCTACGGTAATGCATCCGTCAGGGTCGCAATATGATCATCTATCCGCAGGGGCGCCATTTATGGCGCCCTGGCCGCGCATCAATCTCCAATGGTGAATGAACGTGCCAGGGTCGCATTAATGCAACCCCTGCGGGTATTAGGAGCGGTAATGCGTTGACGGGATATGCCCATTTTCCGCAGGGGCGCCATTTATGGCGCCCTGGCCACGTATAACCCCCGATGGTGAATGAACGCGCCACTGGCTGCTTACCGTGCCGGCTTTTTCCGGGGGGCTTTTTCGGGCATCAGACTTTTCCAGATATGCTGCACGGCATAGCTGCGCCACGGACGCCATACCTGTGACAGCTGCTCTGCCTCCCTGGCCGTCACGCCGCCGAGATTGTTCCGGATAGCGATATCCTCTTTTGGAAAGGCGTCAGGCCAGCGCAGCGCCCGCATGGCGATATAGCTGGCGGTCCATGGTCCGATCCCCTTCAGCGCCAGCAGCTGCTGCTGTACGGCATCCGGTGGCAGGGAGCCGTTAAAGCGCAGCGCGCCGCTGGCGCAGGCATGAGCCAGCGCGATAATCGCATTTGAACGGGCGCTGACGATGCCCAGCACGGCAATATCATCGACCGTCGCCGCTGCCAGCGTGGCCGCATCCGGAGATAAGCGGGAGAGCGCCGGCCAGGGCGTCACCAGCGGCTCGCCAAACCGCTCTGTCAGACGACTGCTGAGCGTTACAGCTGCTTTAACCGTAACCTGCTGGCCAAGAATGGCGCGCACGCTCAGTTCAAACGCATCGAACGCACCGGGCACGCGCAGGCCCGGATGACGGGCCAGGCTCTCTGCCAGCAGCGGATCGCGGCTCAGCAGATCGCTGACCGCCTGCGGCTGGGCATCCAGGTCAAACAGATCGCGCAGCCGGCGCAGCAGGGCAGGCAATACCGGCGTCAGTGAGGTGGTGAACTCAACCTGCAGTGCATGCTTATCGGGCAGGGCGCTGACGCGCACCCAGCCGCGACACCCGCCCAGCGCCACGGTACGGTGATAAGCGCCATCGGCCACCCATTCAGCCTGCTTCATGACGTGCGCTTCAAGAAACTCCAGCATCGCCGCCCAGTCATAGGGGGGACGATAGCTCAGCTGCAGGGTCGCACTTTGCTGCGGCAGGGCAGCGCCCTCCGGCTGACTCTGCCTGCGCAGCGCAGAAGGCGTCATGCGATAGCGCGCCTGAAACACGTCATTAAAGCGACGCAGGCTGCGAAAGCCGCTGGCGTAAGCGATCTCCGTTACGGGCAGCGCGGTTTCGGTCAGCAGCTGTTTGGCGAGCAACATACGCCGCGTCTGACGCAGCTCCAGCGGCGAAACGCCCAGCTCCTGCTGAACAACGCGTCGCAGCTGACGTTCACTCAGAAAGAACTCACCGGCAATCTCAGCCAGCGAGGTCTGCTCTTCCAGCATGCCCTCTTCAACGCGCCGGATCAGGCGGTCGGCAATGCGGTGATGGTTATCAAGCGGTGCACATCCCGGTGCCAGCTCCGGGCGGCAGCGCAGACACGGACGAAAGCGCGCCTTTTCCGCCGCCTCAGCGTTATTAAAAAAGCGGCAGTTTTTCAGCAGCGGTTTGCGCACCGGGCAGACGGGACGACAGTAAATACCGGTTGAGGTCACGCCCACATAGAGCAGCCCGTCAAAGCGACTGTCGCGTGACGTCAGCGCCTGGTAAGCAATTTCGGGATCCAGCATCGTTTTCTCCGGTAAATAAAGGGCATCATGGCGCAGTCCGGTGGCTGAAACACGCTGCTTTCGGACAGCTAATCAGTTTATGTGCCTGTCCGAAAACAGCCAGTTTGCGGCGTGATTAATGCAATAATAGTCGGGAGTGATCCACTGCGGAGGTCTGTTATGTACCATACAAAAACCATTGTGACACCGGTCGGCGAGCTGACGCTGATTGCCAGCGATAAAGGGCTGGCAGCCGTGCTGTGGGAAAATGAAGGATCGCAGCGCGTGCCGCTGACGCCGCTGTCGCGTAATGACCAGCATCCGGTGCTGTGCGAGGCTGAACGCCAGCTGCAGGAATATTTTGCCGGCACACGGCAGTGTTTTACCCTGAACTACGACACCCTGGGCACACCGTTTCAGAAAAAGGTATGGGCAGCCCTGCTGACCATCCCGTTTGGAGAAACGCGCAGCTACCGGCAGATAGCCGAGCAGATTGGCCATCCCAAAGCCGTACGCGCGGTGGGCGCTGCCAACGGCAAAAATCCGCTCTCTATTATGGCCCCCTGTCATCGCGTTATTGGCAGCAACGGCAAACTCACCGGCTTTGCCGGTGGTCTGCCGGTTAAAGCGTTTTTACTGGAGCTGGAGCTGGCCGGCAAAAAACCGGATGCGCCGCTTGTTTAGTATAAAAAACCCAATGGCCATTTATTATTCTTTGTAGTATTTTTCTGGCTTCTGTTGTTAATTAAATAAAACACAGGTGCAGCGATGTGATTTCGTGCAGCGCCGCAGTCAATCAACCCTGGTTTTTACTCTGCATCGCGCATTTCAGGCACAGGAGCCCGTAATGGACATTTTCAGCACGCAAAATATCCTGGTACATATCCCCTTTGGCGTGGGAGGGTACGATCTCTCATGGATAGAAGCGATCGGCACACTGGCCGGGCTGCTCTGCATCTGGCTGGCCAGCCTGGAAAAAATCAGCAACTACCTGTTTGGTCTGATCAACGTCACGCTGTTTGCGGTGATTTTCTTTCAAATCCAGCTCTACGCCAGCCTGCTGCTGCAGCTCTTTTTCTTTGCTGCCAATCTTTATGGCTGGTACGCCTGGAGCCGGCAAACCAGTGATCATGAACGCGCGTTAAAAATTCGCTGGCTGTCGCTGCCGAAAGCGCTGGGATGGGGGGCCGCCTGCGTTATCGCAATTGCGCTGATGACGCGCTATATCGATGTGGTGTTTGGTTTCCTCACCCGCAGCGCGGTGCAGATCATGCAGGGAATGGGCCTGCAGGTCAGCATGCCGCAGCTGCAGCCTGACGCCTTTCCCTTCTGGGATGCCTGCATGATGGTGCTTTCCATCGTAGCGATGATTCTGATGACGCGTAAATATGTCGAAAACTGGCTGCTGTGGGTGGTCATCAACGTAATAAGCGTGATGATTTTTGCCCGTCAGGGGGTGTATGCGATGTCGCTGGAGTACGCCATTCTTACGCTGATTGCGCTGAACGGCTCGCGTATGTGGATACAGAGCGCACGCGAGCAGGGCTCACGTGCGCTGGCGGGTTAGTGATGATGATGCGCGTGCCCGTCCAGCACCGCATGATGATCGTCATCAGCCGCGTGTTCTGATCCGAGCGCGCAGTCGGGCCCGCTGCACGCCTGATACTCCATCTGTACCGTGGCATGTTCAATCTGATAGTGCTGATGCAGATAGTGATGGATTTTGTGCAGCAGGCCGTCGTGATCGTACGGCGGCACCACCTGAACATGCAGCGTGAGCACCGGCTTCTCACCTACCTGCCACAGATGGATATGGTGAACGTTACGCACCTCATCAATATTCAGCTTCAGCTCGCGCGCCAGCTTATCAATATTGATATTCACCGGCGCGCCCTCCAGCAGCTCATGCAGGCTCTCGCGCAGCAGCGCCCAGGCGCTGCGTACTACCAGTATGGAAACCAGCAGGGAAAGGATCGGATCGATAGGCGTCCAGCCGGTGAGCATAACGATAACCGCTGCGGCAATAGCGCCTACAGAGCCAAGCAGGTCTCCCAGAACGTGCAGCGCGGCGGCGCGCACGTTGAGATTTTTCTCGCCGCTGCCACGGTGCAGCAGCCAGAATGAAAGCAGGTTAGCAAACAGCCCGGCGATAGCGATGCCGAGCATCAGGCCACCCTCGATCGGCTGCGGATGAGTAAAGCGGCGGATCGCCTCCCAGACAATCAGCACGGTAATCACCAGCAGCGCAATCGCGTTCACAAATGCAGCCAGCGTGGTCAGACGCAGCAGGCCAAAGGTATGCCGCGCATTGGGTTTACGGCGCGCAAACTGCACCGCCAGCAGCGCCATCAGCAGGGCGGCGGCGTCGGTCAGCATATGTCCGGCGTCGGCCAGCAGCGCCAGGGAACCTGAAAGAAGGCCGCCGATCACTTCGGCCAGCATAAACAGTGCCGTGACGCCAAACGCCGCCGCCAGGCGGGTGCGATTAGCATTGTGGTCACCGTGAGAGTGAGAATGTGCCATAGCGTTCCAGTTGGTTAAGTAGCTTGTTGGTTAATAATATCAGCAAATTGAGTGTATCAGGACGGGGCTGCTGCTGTTTCGCGGCGTCAATCAGCTGCTGACACTGTCCGGCAGCCTCTTCTATGCCGAGCATCAGCCAGCTGCCTTTCAGACGATGGGCGGCTTTTTCAACGGCAGGCCAGTCGTGCTGACCGCTGGCCTGCAGCAGCGCATCGCGATCCTGCGTGACGGCGCGCTGCAGTGTCTCACAGACGCGTGGCAACCAGCTGGCGTCGTGCTGAGCCAGCTGCTGCAGCGTTGCCGGCAGCTGCGCCAGCGGATCGGGCTGCGCCTGCGCCAGCAGCGCGGCCAGCGCCTGCAGCGTAACCGGTTTCACCAGCTGCGCCTCATGCGCCTGCAGCGGCAGGCGTAAACGCTGCACGTCGGCGGAACAGATAACGCGCAGGGCAAGGCGCGGCCGTTGTCGCTGGCGGCGGCGCAGAATGCGCAGCAGCGTCAGACCGTCGGGATGCGGCATCATCTGATCGATAAACAGCACATCAAACGGCTGCCGGGCATCGGCAAGCAGCAGGGCGCGTCCCGCATCAAAGGTGTCAGCCTGGACGCCAAACGCAGCCAGCTGCTGCTGCAGCACCAGCAGATTAGTCGGATGATCGTCAACAATCGCCACCCGCAGCTGCGGGTAACGCGGCCAGACCGGATCGTCGCCGGCATCCGGGATGTCGCAGGGCGTGAGCGGCAGCGTCACGCTGACGCGCGTGCCCTGGCCCGGCGCAGAGCGCAGCTGCAGCGTACCGCCCATACGCTGTATAATTTCCCGGCAGATAAAGAGTCCCAGCCCGCTGCCCTGTACCGCATGACGCCGGCCAGACGGCGCCTGATACCACGGTTCAAACAGGTGGGCCTGCTCGCTGAGCGGAATACCGCTGCCGCTGTCCGATACAACAAGCGTGATCTTTTCCTGTACCGCCAGCGTAAGGCTGATCTCGCCTTCACGGGTAAACTTCAGCGCATTGGCCACCAGGTTATTAATAACCTGCTGCAGGCGATCGCCGTCCAGCAGTACGCTCGCGGGCAGCGGCGTCAGGGCCGTTACGCGCAGCTGCGGGCCGTCAGCACGCATCAGCGGATGGTAGAACTGCTGCTGCTGCTGCAGCCAGCGGGACAGATTAAGCGGGCGCGGCGTCAGGCGAAAACTCTGATTCTCAATCCGCGCATGATCCTGCAAGTCGTTCAGCAACGTCATCAAAGAGCGGGCGCTGCTGTGCATCAGCGCCATTCGCGCGGGCACATGCTGCTGCTGTTCCAGCTCCAGCAGGCCAAGGATCGCCTGCATTGGCGTGCGCAACTCATGACTGACGGTCGCGAGAAACTGGCTTTTAGCCGCACTGGCGCGCTCCGCTTCCGCACGCTGCCGTCGTTCACGCCGCTGCTGCAGCACATGACGCAGCTGCAGCAGCAGCAGCGCCGTCATCATCAGCGCTGCCGCAAACAGCACCAGTTTCGGTATGCTGCGCATCATCATCGTGCTGCCGGGCTGCGGCGGCTGTGCCCAGCTTGCGCGCATCTGGTTCAGCGTTTCTGGCGGTATCTGCTGCAGCGCGCGATCGAGCAAGGCGCGCAGCTGCGGCTGCTGCGGCGCCACCCGGGGCGCCATCGGCCAGGCGATATCGCTGGCGGCAAAGGCCAGGCGCAGCGCGGTGTCATCGCGGCTGGCCAGATGCCAGCGTGCAGAGATGACATTATCCACCAGCGCATCAATCTGTCCGCTGCCCAGCGCCTGCCAGAGCCGGGTTCGATCGTCAAACCACTGGGGCGTAATGCCCGCAGGCAGCAGCTGACGGGCCAGATCGCCGCGCAGCACGCCAAGACGTTTACCCTGCAGTGAAGACCAGTCGGCAGGCGCAAGCGGCATCCGGCTGTAAACACCCCAGATAGCACGCCATACCGGAAGCGTGGTGGAGGCTGCATCAGGCGTATCCAGCGGCTCCAGCAGAGTAAGCATTACCGTCTGCTGTGCCAGCAGCGCCTGCGCCTGCTGCGGATTAGCAACCCAGCGCGGCGTGAAGCGGATGCCGGTGCTCTGGCTCAGCGCATTAAGCAGATCGATACCGAAACCGCGTGCGTTACCGCTGGCGTCACGGTAACTCCAGGGTGCATTATCCGGCGCAGCGGCGTAGGTGACAACGGGATGCTCCGCCAGCCACTGCTGCTCTGCCTGACTCAGCATCAGCGTCTGCGTATCCTGATAGCGCGGCAGCGGCGGGCTCCAGCGCTGTGCAACCTGGCGGCTGAACTCCGCCGGCAGCAGACGAAGCTGGGTATCGATCCACGTTGTCAGCGCCGGATCGCGGGCGATCGCGCGCAGCGTCAGTACCGCGTCCGGATCGGCGGTGATCTGGTAGATCTCTCCCTGCTGCAGCTGGCTGAGCAGGAAGTTAGCACTGGCTTCATCGGCAACCAGATAATCACTCTGTTGATTGAGCAGGGCGTAGAGCGCCTGCAAATTACCAGCCAGCGGATGCCAGCGATGGCGTGCTGCCAGCGCGGGCGGCAGCTGCGTCAGCGTGCTGCCGGCAATCGTCAGCTGAGCATTGTCGCTGTTAAACATCACCGCGCGCTGATTCTCGCGATTGCGGTAAATACGCAGCGGCGTGCTGAACCAGCTGGTGCTGAGCGAGGCGCCGGCAGGCAGCGGCGTGCTTTCGGTGGTCAGGGCCAGGTCAACCTCGCCGCGCTTCAGCGCCAGTAGCTGCGCTGTCCGGTCAGGGTAGCCCTGCAGCTGAAACCGCACGCCGCTTTGCTGGCTGAGGGCGCTGAGATAGTCAGCATCAATCCCCCACAGGCGATCGCCGATGCGCATTGACCAGGGCGCGCTATTCTGCACCGGCACCGCCACGCGCAGCTGCGCGGCCGGCGGTGGCGCAGCATGAGGTGCGGGCATCACTGCAGGCAGCATGACGCTGCTGGCGGGCAGCAGTTCAGCGCGCACGCTGGCCGCCAGCAGCAGACACAACAGCCAGAGCCACTTCACTGTTGCGCTTTCCACAGCTCAGCCAGCTCAACTACTGAGGTCACGCCTGTTTTGGCCATGATATTTTTTTTATGCGTGCTGACGGTTTTATTACTGATATGCAGCTGTTCACCAATCTGCAGGTTAGAGAGACCCCGCACCAGCAGCGCCACAATCTGCTGCTCTTTCTCCGTCAGGGGCAGGTCCAGCCGCTCCGGCAGCGGCGGAAAAGCCTGCTGCCCTCCCAGTACCGCGAGGATGGCACTGAGCAGCTGGGCCATGCTCTGGCTTTTCACTACATAGCCTGCCGCTCCCAGAGAGGCTGCGCTCAGTAAGGTGTGGCGGCTCTGCTGGGCAGAGTAAATCAGCACCGGGCGCTGTGCATCACGCGCGCGCAGGCGGCGCAGCAGCTCCAGACCATCGCAATCCGGCAGGCCGATATCAAGAATGATCACGTCAATAGCGTGCTGCTGCAGGCAGGTGCGCGCCTGAGATTCATCCGCGGCTGCATAGAGCTGCAGAGGGATAGGGGCGTGCTGGCAGGCAGCCTGAAGCGCGACTTCGACCAGCGGGTGATCGTCAATAAGCAGTAGGGTAGCCATGACACCGTTCCTGTGAATTTCATGGCGGTTAGCATAGCGGAAAAGCGTGGCCGGAAAAAATAAAGGGCGAGCCTGCGCTCGCCCTGATTACCGCAGAGACATCCCTTACTGGGTAGTGCCGTCGGTTTTGGTATTTACATTGTCGCTACCCGACTGGGTTTCAACTTTTTTGTTCATGTCCGGGCAGCGGCCATCTTTACACATGGTGTTTTTATGCATCTCTTTTGCAGACATATCGCCTGACTCAGTGCCTGACATTGCTGCGCCGTTGGTATTGGTGTTGCCGGTGTTGATATCGTTGTTATCAACATTGTGCGGAGGCAGATTCTGTTTTGCGCCGCCTGCTGTTGCACCCGCTTCAGCTGATGCGTTGGCCTGTCCATTGTTGCTTGCAGCCATCGCTGCACCGCTACCCAGAGTCATTGCTGCCGTCAGAAAAACAATTGCAAACTTATTCATCATTATGCTCCTGTAATAAATGGATAGTTGCCGTTTGACACCCACGGGTGCTGTGTGACGAAAAAAGCGGGCCGTAACGAAATTAAATTTCGTCAGGAGTGTTCGGCGTAAAAAAATATAGTGTAAGCGACTCGTTCCTCAGTGCTTACGTTTAAAAAGCTTAGTCGATGGCTGTATAAATGCAAATAAGACAAAAGCATTTTCATGACGCTCTTAATTTACTCATGGCGGCTGAAGGGATAGATTGAACAGGTTACGTCCGGCGCACGCAGGACAAAAATCTGAATGGAATAAGTATGGATTACCAGAACGACGATTTACGTATCAAAGAGATCAAAGAGTTACTTCCCCCGGTTGCGCTGCTGGAAAAATATCCGGCAACGGAGAGTGCGGCGGCGACCGTATCGCAGGCGCGTCAGGCCATTCACCGGATCCTGCATGGCCAGGATGATCGCCTGCTGGTGGTTATCGGGCCCTGTTCAATTCACGACACGGCAGCGGCGAAAGAGTACGCTGCCCGCCTGCTGACGCTGCGCGATGAGCTGAGCGGCGAGCTGGAAGTGGTGATGCGCGTCTATTTTGAAAAGCCGCGCACCACGGTAGGCTGGAAAGGGCTGATCAACGATCCCCACATGGACGGCAGCTTTCAGATTAATGAGGGGCTGCGCCTGGCACGTAAGCTGCTGGTGGATATCAACGATACCGGGCTGCCGGCCGCCGGTGAATTCCTGGATATGATCACGCCGCAATATATGGCCGATCTCATGAGCTGGGGCGCCATCGGTGCACGTACCACTGAATCACAGGTGCATCGCGAGCTCTCTTCCGGTCTCTCCTGTCCGGTAGGGTTTAAAAATGGCACCGACGGCACGATCAAAGTCGCTATTGACGCCATCGGCGCCGCCAGCGCGCCGCACTGCTTCCTGTCAGTGACCAAATATGGCCACTCGGCCATTGTTGAGACGCGCGGCAACGAAGACTGCCATATCATCCTGCGCGGTGGCAGAGAGCCAAACTACAGCGCTGAACACGTTGCGGCAGTGAAGAGCGGTCTGGAAAAAGCGGGTCTCCGTCCGCAGGTAATGATCGATTTCAGCCATGCCAACAGCAGCAAGCAGTTCCAGCGGCAGATGGTAGTGGCGGAAGACGTGGCACAGCAAATCGCCGGCGGCGAGCAGGCGATTACCGGTGTGATGATTGAGAGCCATCTGGTTGAGGGTAATCAGAGCCTGGAGAGCGGAAAACCGCTGGTGTATGGTCAGAGCGTGACCGATGCCTGTATTGGCTGGGAAGATACGGAAAAAGCGCTGCGTCAGCTGGCGCAGGCGATCCGGACCCGCCGCGGCTGAGAGTGACGCATAAAAAAGGCCAGACGGATGTCTGGCCTTTTGATAACTGCGATCGTTTACTTCGCTTTACCCTGGTTTGCCACGGCCGCGGCTTTCGCTGCGATCTCGTCGGCATCACCCAGATAGTAGTGTTTGATAGGCTTGAAGTTTTCATCGAACTCATACACCAGCGGCACGCCGGTCGGGATGTTCAGTTCGAGGATCTCATCTTCGCTCATGTTATCGAGATATTTTACCAGTGCGCGCAGCGAGTTACCGTGTGCGGCGATGATAACTTTCTCACCGCTTTTGATGCGCGGCAGAATGGTCTCGTTCCAGTAAGGGATGACGCGATCAATGGTCAGCGCCAGGCTTTCGGTCGTTGGCAGCTGTGCATCGGTCAGTGATTTATAACGTGCATCATGGCCAGGGAAACGCTCATCGCTGCGATCCAGTTCTGGCGGAGTAATGGCAAAACCACGACGCCACTGTTTAACCTGATCGTCGCCATATTTAGCCGCGGTTTCTGCTTTATCCAGCCCCTGCAGGGCGCCGTAATGACGCTCATTCAGACGCCAGGTTTTCTCTACCGGCAGCCAGGCCTGATCCAGTTCATCCAGCACGTTCCACAGGGTGTGGATGGCACGTTTCAGCACGGAGGTATAGGCGAAATCGAACACGAAGCCCTCTTTCTTCAGCAGCTGACCCGCCGCTTTTGCTTCGGTGCGACCTTTATCAGAGAGATCCACATCATACCATCCGGTGAAGCGGTTTTCCTGATTCCACTGGCTTTCGCCGTGACGGACCAGAACCAGCTTAGTTACGGCCATAGCTTTACTCCTTAATGCTTAAGTAGATTAGTAATGAACCCGGCTGCGGCCGCCTGAAGCGGCGGCACACTGATAGCGCCATACCATAACGGAAAACGGCGCACGGCGTAAGTCTGTCGCATACGCAGTGCGCGTTTTTCAGCCGTCGTCTCAGTGTGCCGTAAAGCGATACCGCGTCTCTGAGCGCCAGATGTCACCGGGTTGCAGCCAGCAATCGGGCTGCGGCCACTCGCTATGGTTAGGCGAATCGGGTAAAAATTCACTCTCCAGCGCAATGCCCTGGAAAGCAGTATAGCTCTCCTGCTCGCGGGCGCGCGTTCCCGCCAGGTAGTTGCCGGTATAGAACTGCAGCGCAGGTGCCGTGGTAAACACGCTGAGCTGCAGCGCGCCGTCAGCGGACCAGAGTCCGGCGGCACACTGCGTGATGTCACCTTTAGCGTTCAGCAAAAATGCGTGATCGTAGCCTTTGACTGCCTGCTGATCGGCATCGGCCAGAAACTCATCCGCCACGCGTTTGGGCTGGCGGAAGTCGAAGCTGGTTGCCGCAACGGCTTTCAGCGGCGCATCAGGAATGCCCTCGCTGTCTACCGGCAGGTAATGGTCTGCCTGCAGTTGTAACCGATGCTGGCGGGCGTCACCATGATGCGCATCAAGGTTAAAGTAAGCGTGGTTGGTCAGGTTGACCGGACAGGCGCGATCAGTTTCTGCCTGATAGCGGATCGCCAGCGTATTATCTTCCGTCAACTCATACGTTACCGAGGCGATAAGATTACCCGGATAGCCCTGATCGCCCTCTGGTGAGTCGAGCCGGTAGTGCACGCTGCTGTCGCTCTGACTGACAATCTGCCAGCGGCGTTTATCAAACCCCTCCGGTCCGCCGTGCAGCTGATGCGGCCCCTGATTTGCAGCCAGCTTCAGCGAAAGCGTCTTCAGCTCAGCCTGTGCGATACGGTTGGCATAGCGGCCAATCGTGGCGCCGAGATAGGCATCCTGATGCAGATAATCTGACGGGGTGGCGCAGCCCAGCAGCGCTTCCCGCACGCTGCCATCCTGCATCGGCACGCGCGCCGAAAGCCAGGTGGCCCCCCAGTCCATAAAGGTGGCGACCATGCCGTTACGGTTGCGCAGCACCGTTATGCGCCACGGCTGTCCGTCTGGCGCATGAGAGTTGACGTCGCTTACCATTGACCCGCTCCTTCTGACGCTTTACAGACGTAGAAGGTCTCTTTAATACCGGTCTGCGCTTCATATTTTTCTGCCACCGCCGCTCTGACCTGATCCACCCGATCTGCCGGCATCAGTGCCACGATGCAGCCGCCAAAGCCGCCGCCGGTCATGCGCACGCCGCCGTGCGGGCCCACTTCCTGTTTGACAATCGCCACCAGCTGATCGATTGCCGGCACGGTGATTTCAAAATCGTCACGCATAGAGGCGTGTGAGGCCGCCATCAGCTCGCCCATACGCTCAAGATCGCCTTTGCTCAGCGCGTCGGCTGCTTCCAGCGTACGGGCGTTTTCGGTAATAACGTGGCGCACGCGCTTCGCCACCAGCTTATCCAGCTCATGTGCCCGTGCTTCAAACTCCTCCAGCGTGACGTCGCGCAGCGCCGGTTTATTGAAGAAGCGCGCGCCGGTTTCACACTGCTCGCGACGGGTATTATATTCACTGCCCACCAGTGAGCGGCGGAAGTTGCTGTTGATAATAACCACGGCGACGTTATCCGGCATTGGCACCGCCCGGGTCGCCAGGGTACGGCAGTCGAGCAGCATGGCGTGATCCCGTTTGCCCAGCGCCGAAATAAGCTGATCCATAATGCCGCAGTTACAGCCGACAAACTGGTTCTCCGCCTCCTGGCCGTTAACCGCAATCGCCGCGCCATCCAGATCCAGCTGCCACAGTTCGCGGAACACGGTGCCGACGGCGACTTCCAGTGAGGCTGAAGAGCTGAGACCGGCACCCTGCGGCACGTTGCCGCTGATAACCATATCCACGCCGCCGAGGCCGGCGTCACGCTGCTGCAGATGCTTCACCACGCCGCGCACATAGTTGGCCCACATAGGCTCCTTTACGGGTTCAATCGGCGCATCCAGCGAGAAGTTATCCTGCTGGTTGTCATAATCCATGGCGATCACCCGTACCTGGCGATCGTCACGGCGTGCGCAGGCGATCACCGTCTGATAATCGATAGCGCACGGCAGCACGAAACCATCGTTGTAGTCAGTGTGTTCGCCAATCAGGTTTACGCGGCCCGGTGCCTGAATGGTGTGGGTGGCGGCATAGCCAAAGGTGTCAGCGAACAGCTGCCGGGTAGTCGATTTCAAAGACATTTATTGCGCCTCACGAAAATGGATATCGCTGACAGAGCGCAGACGTTCTGCTGCCTGCTCCGCCGTTAAATCACGTTGGGTTTCAGCCAGCATCTCGTAGCCGACCATAAATTTACGCACCGTTGCCGAGCGCAGCAGCGGTGGATAGAAATGCGCATGCAGCTGCCAGTGATCGCCGGTCTCTTCGGTAAACGGCGCGCCGTGCCAGCCCATTGAGTAGGGGAATGAGCACTGAAACAGGTTGTCATAGCGGCTGGTCAGCAGCTTAAGCGCGCGCGCCAGGTCGCTGCTCTGCTCAGCGCTGAGTTCGGTCAGGCGTTTGACGTGCGTTTTTGGCAGCAGCAGGGTTTCAAACGGCCAGGCGGCCCACCACGGCACCACGGCGATCCAGTGCGCCGTCTCTACGACGGTACGGCTGCCGTCCTGCTGCTCGCGTGCCGCGTAATCCAGCAGCAGCGGCGTGCCTTTTTCGGCAAAGTAACGCCGCTGATTATCATCCTCTTTCTGCGCTTCATTCGGCAGAAAGCTGTTGGCCCAGATCTGACCGTGCGGATGCGGATTAGAGCAGCCCATGGCCGCGCCTTTGTTCTCAAAAACCTGCACCCACGGGTAGTGCTGTCCCAGCTCCGCGCTCTGCTGCTGCCAGGTCGCTACAATCGCTTCAAGGTTGCTTAGCGACAGCTCCGGCAGCGTTTTGCTGTGATCGGGCGAAAAGCAGATCACCCGGCTGGTGCCGCGGGCGCTTTCACAGCGCATCAGCAGATCGTCGCTCTGCGGCGCATCCGGGGTCTCTTCCATCAGCGCAGCAAAGTCGTTGGTAAAGACGTAAGTATTGGTGTAATCAGGATTTTTATCGCCGGTGATACGGGTATTGCCCGCGCACAGGAAGCAGTCGGGATCGTGCGCCGGCAGCGTCTCACGGGCCGGCGTCTCCTGAGCACCCTGCCACGGGCGTTTCGCCCGGTGCGGTGACACCAGGATCCACTGATCGGTTAACGGGTTATAGCGGCGATGCGGATGATCCACCGGATTAAATTTTTGCATAACTTGTCCTGGTAACGGCAAACAGTAAACGTTTTCTGCGCTCAAACTAGCATAGGCCCGCCGGCAAAAGCGTGATCAAGTCTGGATAAATGGTATCGTTTACACAAGTCGCTTATTCTTAATTTTGCGGCCTGTAATACGCTTCAATTTAAATTTAGCACAGATTAGTGGTAGCGGTTACATTGACAGGCGATGCTGCCGATCGCTGGTCAGGCAGGATCGGCAGCCCGGCGTAAGCGGGGCAGAATGCGGTCAGGTCTGCGGCGTGCGCAACGCCTCCTGCTGATAACGGTAACCCTCCGGGGTTTTGATAAAGCTGAGGCGATGGGTAATGCAGCGTGGGGCATCTTCAGCATGGTGCGAGACGAACAGCAGCTGGGTGCGGCCTTCACCAATCAGTACATCCGTAAAGCGGCGTACCAGCTGACGGTTAATCGGATCCAGCCCCTGCAGCGGCTCATCCAGTATCAGCAGGGCGGGGTGCTTAACCAGCGCACGCGCAATCAGCACCAGCCGCTGCTGCCCCCAGGAGAGGCTGTGAAAAGGGGCATCTGCCAGCGCGTTATCCATCCCCAGCAGCGCCAGCCACTGGCGCGCCAGCGCTTTCTGACGCTCTGAAACGGCCTGATAAAGACCAATGGAGTCAAAAAAGCCAGAGAGCACCACGGTGCGCACGCTACAGCTCACCCGGTAGTCAAGGTGCAGGCTGCTGCTGACGTAGCCAATATGCTGTTTGATATCCCAGATGGTTTCACCGCTGCCGCGCCGGATACCAAACAGCGTTAAGTCGTTGCTGTAGCCCTGGGGGTGATCGCCGGTCACCAGGCTAAGCAGCGTGGATTTGCCGGCGCCGTTCGGCCCGGTAATCTGCCAGTGTTCGCCAGCGCTGACCTGCCAGCTGAGGTTATCGATAATGGGGCAATCGTCATAGGCGACCCGGCCATGCCGCAGCAGCACGCGCGGGGTATCCATGGCCAGCGCCGGCAGCAAATCGGGACGATCTGCCTCCGGCAGCGCCATGCCCTGCAGCCGTTCGCTGTGCGCCAGCTGGGCCACCAGCGCTTCCGCCAGCAGCGTCTTGCGGTCACCGGCGTGGGTCAGGGTGCACTCTGCCAGCACGCCCGCCTGCTGAATAAAATCGGGGATATCCTCAAACCGGTTCAGCACCAGCACCAGCGTATAGCCCTGCGTATGCAGCTGCAGCAGCAGCGCGGTGAGGCTGGCGCGCGACGCAACATCCAGTCCGTCAAACGGCTCATCAAGGATCAGCAGATCCGGTTCTGTCATCAGCGCCTGACAAAGCAGGGTTTTGCGGGTTTCACCGGTAGAGAGATATTTAAAGCGGCGATCCAGCAAATCCTGAATACCAAACTGCTGCGCCAGCGCGCGACAGCGCGCCTGATCGCTGATTTCCGTCTGGATGATCTCTGCGACGGTGCGGCCGGTATCCTCTTCCCCTTCGCTGAGCATATCCGTGTTATTTCGTTCCCACTCTTCACTCACCAGCTGCTGCAGCTGCTCAAATGAGAGGCGGATGGGTCGACGAAAATCGCTGCTGAAGTGGCCTTTCCCGGCGCTAAGTTCGCCTGCCAGCACCCGGGTCAGTGCAGATTTACCGCTGCCGTTAGCGCCCACAAAGGCCCAGCTCTCACCGCGCTGAACGGTTAGCGCGTTAATGCTGAGCGCACGATGGTGACTAAGATGAAATGTGCCTTGCGAAATCTGCAATAAAGACATGTTCTGTTCCGGTTTGTGCATCGTTGTTACTGTTGTAACGGCCGCTGCAGCGGAAGTCAATCGGTGCAGAATAGTCAGATCAGCGTCGCTATGATCGCCTGTTCAGCGCTAAAGCAGGCGGTCACCCTGTCACCCGGCTGCAGCTTTTGTTGCGCCAGCTGTGCTGCGCTCAGCGTGGCACACAGCGTTTCACCCCCGCTCAGCGTCAGCAGCACCTCGCTCATCTCTTCGCCCTGTTCAATCGTGCTGACCTGGGCGGATAACGCATTATCGCCGGATTCTTCGTCGTCACTGAGCCGGATCCACGGTGCCTTGATCAGCACCAGCACTTCTTTGCCGGGCACAAGCTGCAGCCGCTGCGCGCTGCGCGCGGTGAGCGCCACGTTAACCGGCGTTACGCCATCGGCCAGTACCACCTCAATATGCTGCTGCACCGGCCGGTCGTTACGATGGCGCACGGTAGCAAACAGCTGATTACGCGCGCTGGTCTGCAGCGAGAAGCGCGCAATCGCAGCCAGCAGGCTGTCCAGCGGCAGGTTATCCTGCTGCAGGGCATCAAACGCTTTCTGCTGGATCTGGGCCAGCAGATCGTACAGCTGGATCAGCCGCGCACCATAGCGCGTCAGACGGGCGCCGCCGCCGCCTTTGCCGCCGGTGGCGCGCTCAACCAGCGTCTCATCCGCCAGCTGGTTCATCGCATTGATGGCGTCCCAGGCGCTTTTATAACTGATACCTGCCAGCCGGGCGCCCTGGCTGATTGATCCGGTTTCGGCAATCTGTCGCAGCAGTTCAATACGGCGCGGATCGGCAAACAGTTTCTGCTGAAGACGAATATGAAGTGAGAGATCGGCCTGCATGTCAGCTCCTTTAGTCGGAAGCGGGTAGTGTACGGCGTAAAGTAAAAGCACGAAAAGGGCAGTGCCTTTTTTTCCTCTGCCGCTACAATCACTTTTTTAAATTCTGCGTGAGGTTTCCATGCTGGAACTGATAAAAAGCCTGGCCGTCGCGGTCATCATGGTGCCGATTGTGATGGCGATTATGCTGGGTCTGATTTACGGCCTGGGAGAAGTGTTTAACATTATCTCCAAATTTGGCCGTCGCAATGACCGCCCGGCGAAAAGCTCACAGCACTGATTGACCCGCCCGCACCCTGCGGGCGTTTTTTTATCAATTTCCGCTCTCTCCTGCCGATACTCCTTCTGTTGAGATTGATCCGCATCCTGCGCATAGCGGCATCTGCCTAAGCGTTGTATGATTCGATATACAACGAAACAGGGAGTCTGACATGCTGAACAAATCCTCTTACTGGCTGGCCACAACGGCGCTGACAATTTCACTGGCGGGCCAGGCGGTGGCGGCTGACAAAATCACGGTGTTTGCTGCGGCATCACTCACCAATGCGCTGCAGGAGATCGCCACCCGGTATCAGCAGCAGAGTGGGACCGAGGTGGTCTCCTCTTTTGCCTCCTCTTCCACGCTGGCACGCCAGATTGAACAGGGCGCGCCGGCCGATCTCTTTATCTCGGCCGATCAGCAGTGGATGGATGACGCGGCGGCAAAGCAGAGCATTGAAGCAAACACGCGCGTGACGCTGCTGGGTAACGATCTGGTGCTGATCGCGCCTAAAAGCGCCGGCGCGGCGCCGGTAACGATCTCTTCCGCCACCGACTGGAAAAATCTGCTGCAGGGGCAGCGCCTGGCGGTGGGCGATCCGGCACACGTACCCGCCGGGATTTACGCCAAAGCCGCGCTGCAAAAGCTGGGCGCCTGGCAGCAGCTTGCGTCACAGCTTGCGCCAGCCAGCAACGTGCGCGCCGCGCTGGCGCTGGTTGAGCGAAACGAAACACCGTATGGCATCGTGTATGGATCTGACGCCGTGGCAAGTAAAGGGGTGATGGTTGCCGGGCGTTTTCCCGCCGACTCGCATCCGCCGGTAGAGTATCCGATGGCCATTGTTAACGCGCATCAGAACGCGGCGGTCACCGCCTTCTGGCACTATCTGCAGGGGCCCGAGGCCGCGGCTATTTTTAAACAGTATGGATTTACGCCAAAAAGATGATACTGAGCGATCCCGAGTGGCAGGCTGTTGTGCTCAGCCTGAAAGTTTCCTGCGTGGCGGTGCTGTGCAGCCTGCCGTTTGGCATTCTCATGGCCTGGATCCTGGCACGCTGCCGCTTTCCGGGTAAAACCCTGCTCGACAGTCTGGTCCATCTGCCGCTGGTGCTGCCGCCGGTGGTGGTAGGCTATCTGCTGCTGCTGGCGCTGGGGCGTCGCGGGGCGATCGGCGGCTGGCTCTGGGACTGGTTTGGCTTTACTTTCGCCTTCAGCTGGCGCGGTGCGGCGCTGGCGGCAGCGGTGATGGCATTTCCGCTGATGGTACGCGCCATCCGGCTGGCGCTGGAGGCGGTGGATACCCGGCTGGAACAGGCCGCGCGGACGCTGGGAGCGGGGCGCTGGCGGGTCTTTTTCACTATTACACTGCCGCTGACGCTGCCGGGCATTATTGCCGGTACCGTGCTGGCGTTTGCCCGCTCGCTGGGGGAGTTTGGCGCCACCATTACCTTTGTCTCTAATATTCCCGGTGAAACCCGTACCATTCCTTCCGCAATGTTTACCCTGATTGAAACGCCGGGCGCAGAAAGCACCGCCGCGCGCCTCTGTGCGGTGGCGATCGCGCTGGCGCTGCTGTCGCTGGTGGCGTCAGAATTACTGGCGCGCTGGGGCCGTAAACGCTGGGGGATCGCCTGATGCTGACGCTGCAGTTTTCACAGCGGCTGGGTGACCATCTGCTGGAGGTGGACACCACGCTGCCGGCGCACGGCATCACCGCTGTATTTGGCGTGTCGGGTGCGGGAAAAACGTCGCTGATCAACGCTATCAGCGGCCTGACGCAGCCGCAGCAGGGCCGCATTCAGATCAACGACCGGGTGCTGTTCGACAGCGCGCGCGGCATCAATCTGCCGCCGGAGCAGCGGCGTATCGGCTATGTGTTTCAGGATGCGCGACTGTTTCCGCACTATCGGGTGCGCGGCAACCTGCAGTACAGCATGGCAGCGTCAATGAAACCGCAGTTTGCGCAGCTGGTGGCGCTGCTGGGGCTGGATGCGCTGCTGGATCGCTTTCCAGCCACGCTCTCAGGCGGTGAAAAACAGCGCGTGGCAATTGGCCGGGCGCTGCTGAGTGCGCCCGATCTGCTGCTGATGGATGAGCCGCTGGCCTCACTGGATCTGCCGCGCAAGCGCGAGCTGCTGCCGTGGCTGCAGCAGCTGACAAAGCAGGTTGCCGTACCGGTGCTCTATGTCTCGCACAGCCTGGATGAGATTGTGCAGCTCGCGGACAACGTACTGGTGCTGGATAACGGCAGCGTTAAAGCAGCAGGCCCGCTGGAGAAAGTGTGGAGCAGCAGCGCAATGCGTCCCTGGCTGCCGGCCAGCGAGCGCACCAGCGTACTGCGCGTGCAGGTGCTGGAGCAGCATCCTTACTACCCCATGACCGCGCTGCTGCTGGGCGACCAGCATATCTGGGTGAGTCGTGTTAACCTGCCGGCAAAAAGCACGCTGCGTATTCGAATCGCGTCAGCCGATGTCTCGCTGGCGCTGCAGCCGGCGCAGCACACCTCTGTGCGTAATATTCTGCCCGCGCAGGTTACAGAGGTGCTGGATATTGACGATCAGGTTGAGGTCAGAGTACGCATTGGCAGCAGTGAGCTCTGGGCGCGCATTACGCCGTGGGCACGCGATGAGCTGGGCATTCGCGTCGATCAGTGGCTCTATGTCCAGCTCAAAAGCGTTTCAGTTATTGCCTGACGGAGACCGCTGCCGTCACAGCACTTCCCGGCGAATAATCTCCGCAATGCCAGGCTCAAGGTTGGTGCCGGTTACCTCCGCCGCGCGCGCTTTGATAGCGTCATCGGCGTTGCCCATCGCAACGCCCAGTCCCACCTGCTCCAGCATGCTGAGGTCATTATAGTTATCACCAAACGCCAGCACCTCCTGCATGCTGAAGCCCTGGCTCTCCACCCACTGCGCCAGGCGTTTGCCTTTGCTGTTACCCGCCTGAGCGATATCAACCTGATCGTGCCAGGACCACTCACACGCCAGACCCAGCTCCGCTTCGGTACGCCGGGCAAACTGCTGCAGCGCGCGCGTGTCTGGATGTGACAGGGCGAATTTCCAGATCGCCTGCGCATCGCGCGCCGCCTGCTGCAGATCGGGCACCTGCACAAACAGCGGACGCTGCGCCTCAGGGAGCGAAGCGGCCCAGTTCAGCGTGCGGGTAACGTGACCGGTCGCTGTCTGATAGAACATCGCATCATCCGCATAAAGCAGGCCGTGAATATGTTCTTCTTCCAGCATCGTCAGAACCTGCTGCGCCTGATTTTCCTGCAGTGGATCGGCAGTCAGCACTTTTTTTGCCTGATAATCATACAAATAGGTGCCGTTACAGCAGATTGCGGGTGTATCCAGCTGCAGCGCCTGATAAAAAGGGTGGATAGCACAGTGATGGCGACCGGTGACGATCAGCACCTTCACGCCCGCCTGCTGCGCGCGGGCCAGCGCCTCCAGCGATTCAGGCAGAATGGTTTTAGTGGGTGTCAGCAGGGTGCCATCCAGGTCGAGGGCGATTACGCGATAGCTCATTACGGGTTCCGTCTTTGAATAAACAGGCATCAAGTCTACACCTGCCAGCCGCGCTGAGACAAAAAAGCGGGCAGAAATCCCGCCAGCGTAGCCGGCTGAAACAGGCTACAGTTATCCCTTTCATCAGGCAGCGAATAAGGAAAAACGCATGAAACAAGTCGTGTATACCGCCAGTCCCGAGAGCCAGCAGATCCACGCCTGGCAGCTTCAGGAAGATGGCGCGCTGACGCTACTGCAGGTGACCGATGTGGCCGGCCAGGTGCAGCCCATGGTGGTGAGCCCGAAAAAAGATTTTCTTTATGTGGGCGTACGTCCCGATTTTCGCGTGCTGGCCTACCGTATTGCCGCAGACGGAACGCTGACGCTGGCGGGGGAAGCGCCGCTGCCGGGCAGCCCGACGCACATCTCCACCGATCGCGAAGGCCGGTTTCTGTTCTGCGGCTCTTATAACGACGCCTGCGTCAGCATCAGCCCGCTGGACGAGAGCGGGCTGCCGCAGGCGCCGTCGCAGGTGATTAATGGCCTTGAGGGATGCCACTCGGCCAACATCGATCTGCGTAACGAGACGCTGCTGGTGCCGGCGCTGAAGCAGGACCGCATCTGCCGTTTTCAGCTGCATCAGGATGGCCGTCTGACGCCGTGCGCACAGGCAGACGTCACGACCGCTGCAGGCGCCGGTCCGCGTCATATGGTGTTTCATCCCGGCGGCGCGTATGGCTATGTGGTCAACGAACTCAACAGCACGGTGGATGTCTGGTCACTGCAGGGCGAGATGAGGTGCGTACAGAGTCTGGATATGATGCCGGCGGATTTCAGTGGCACCCGCTGGGCGGCAGATATTCATATCACGCCGGATGGCCGCTCGCTCTACGCCTGCGATCGTACCAGCAGCACGATTACCGTGTTTAGCGTCAGTGACGCGGGCGACGCGCTGACAATTGAGGGCCACCAGCCCACCGAAACGCAGCCGCGCGGGTTTAATATTGATCGCAGCGGTACTTATCTGGTCGCAGCGGGACAGAAGTCGCATCATATTGAAGTGTACCGGATTGCCGGACGCGGCCTGCTGCAGCCGCTGGCGCGCTATGCGGTCGGGCAAGGGCCGATGTGGGTGGTGATCCACGCGCTGGCGTGATGATCTCATGCAAGGTCGCCGTTGAAGGCGACCTTTATCAGAGCGCGCAGCGAAGCGCACCCGGCGCGATCAGGCGTATTTCACCGTAACCGATGCGCTGGCAAGCGCATGGAAATGCACGTTAAAGCCGACCATTGCGCCGCTGGCGCCTTCATCCACATCCAGCGTCTCCACGTCCAGCGCGTGTACGCTGAAAATGTAGCGGTGTGATTCACCCTGCGGCGGTGCGGCGCCGCCGTAGCCGGTCTGGCCGAAGTCGGTACGGGTCTGGATGGCGCTTTCAGGCAGCTCTGCCACGCCGGAACCGGCGCCCTGCGGCAGCACCGTGACCTCAGCCGGAATATTCGCTACCACCCAGTGCCACCAGCCGGAACCGGTGGGCGCATCGGGGTCGTAGCAGGTGACGACAAAGCTCTTTGTGCCTTCCGGCACCTCATCCCAGGCGAGATGGGGCGACAGGTTATCGCCCTGATAACCCATGCCGTTAAACACGTGGCGCTCTGGCATCTTATCGCCGTCGTTAAAATCCTGACTAAACAGGCGCATAACTCCTCCTTTTTTACTAATCGCGGAAGGTCATCATGGTGCAAAAGCGCAGCAGATACCAGCGGCGTCAGGGCTGAAAATGGCCAGCGTGATCCAGCGCGTCCCGAATGGCGCGGGTGAGCTGGCTCAGCGCCTGCGCAGAAATCAGATAAGGTGGCATCAGATAGATCAGCCGGCCAAACGGGCGGATCCAGACGCCGCGCTCAACAAAGAACTGCTGCAGTGCAGCCATATTCACCGGCTGATGCGTTTCGATAACGCCAATGGCACCCAGCACGCGCGCCTGCGCCACGGCGGGATGCAGCTGCAGCGGCAGCAGCTCCCGCTGCAGCTGCTGCTCAATCGCCGCAACCTGCGTCTGCCACTCTCCTTCCGCCACCATGGCCAGGCTTTCAGCGGCAACTGCGCACGCCAGCGGGTTGCCCATAAAGGTCGGGCCATGCATGAAGCAGCCAGCGGCGCTGCGGCTGATGGTGTCAGCCACCTCGCGCGTGGTCAGCGTGGCGGCGAGCGTCATCGTCCCGCCGGTCAGCGCTTTACCGAGGCATAAAATGTCGGGCGTCACGCCTGCGTGCTCACAGGCAAACAGTTTCCCGCTGCGGCCGAAGCCGGTGGCGATCTCATCGGCGATCAGCAGCAGCCCGTAGCGATCGCACAGCGCCCGTACCTGCTGCAGATAGCGCGGATGGTAAAAGCGCATCCCGCCCGCGCCCTGCACAATCGGTTCGAGGATCACCGCAGCAATGCCGCGGTGGTGCTGCTCCGCCAGCCGGGCAAAGTCGCTGAAATCGGCGTCATCCCATGCATCAGTGAAACCGCACTGCGGCGCAGCGGCAAACAGATGCTCCGGCAGATAGCCACGCCACAGGCTGTGCATTGAGTTTTCCGGATCGCATACCGCCATCGCCGCAAAGGTATCGCCGTGATAGCCGCGCTTCAGCGTCAGGAATGTCTGGCGCCTCTCGCCGCGACCGAGCCAGTACTGCAGCGCCATTTTCATGGCGACTTCCACCGCAATGGATCCGGAGTCAGCCAGAAACACGCACTCCAGCGCTTCAGGCGTCATCGCCACCAGCTGACGGCTCAGCGCGACTGCTGCCGGATGGGTAATCCCGCCGAACATCACGTGTGACATCTGCGCCATCTGCTGCTGCAGTGCCTGGTTGAGACGCGGATGATTGTAGCCGTGGATCGCCGCCCACCATGACGACATACCGTCAACCAGCTCGCGTCCATCTGCCAGCTGCAGCTGGCAACCCTGGGCGGCCACCACCGGATAACAGGGCAGCGGGTCGCGCATTGAGGTGTAGGGATGCCAGATATGCTGGCGGTCAAAATCGAGGTCGTCAGGCGTGAACATCTGTCTTGTAAACCATTTTGAAAAGATTTAGTTTACAAGTATAACCACGATCATTGTCGGGATGAACCCCTTTTTGGAGTATGTAATGGCTAACCGCTGGACACTGGCTCAGGCCCAGGCCCTGTTTGATAAACCTTTTCTGGAACTGATGTTTGAAGCGCAGCAGGTGCATCGCCAGCATTTTGACCCGCGTCAGGTACAGGTCAGCACGCTGCTGTCGATTAAAACCGGCGCCTGCCCGGAAGATTGTAAATATTGCCCGCAGAGCGCGCGCTACAAAACCGGACTGGAGTCAGAACGGCTGATGGAGGTGGAGGCGGTGCTCGCCTCGGCGCGTAAAGCTAAAGCGGCCGGCTCCAGCCGTTTCTGCATGGGCGCCGCATGGAAAAACCCGCACGAACGCGATATGCCTTATCTGGAGCAGATGGTGCAGGGCGTGAAAGCGCTCGGCATGGAAACCTGCATGACGCTGGGGACGCTGGAACAGAACCAGGCACAGCGTCTGGCAGAGGCCGGACTCGATTTCTACAACCATAACCTGGATACCTCACCGGAATTTTACGGCAGCGTCATCACGACCCGTACCTACCAGGAGCGTCTCGATACGCTGGATAAAGTGCGCGGGGCCGGTATCAAAGTCTGCTCCGGCGGCATTGTCGGTCTGGGTGAAACGGTGACGGATCGCGCCGGACTGCTGGTGCAGCTGGCAAACCTGCCGGTGCCGCCCGAGAGCGTGCCAATCAACATGCTGGTGAAGGTCAAAGGCACGCCGATGGCGGATAACGAAGATGTGGAGCCGTTTGATTTTATTCGCACTATCGCGGTAGCGCGCATCATGATGCCTTCCTCACACGTGCGTCTGTCAGCAGGCCGTGAGCAGATGAGCGAGCAGACGCAGGCGATGTGTTTTATGGCGGGTGCTAACTCCATTTTCTATGGCTGCAAACTGCTGACCACGCCCAATCCGGAAGAAGATAAAGATCTGATCCTGTTCCGCAAGCTGGGCCTGAATCCGGAACATACCGCAACCGCAGCGGGAGATAACGAGCAGCAGCATCAGCTGCAGGCGCAGCTGGTTCAGGCCGATACGCCGCAGTTTTACAACGCGGCGGTGTGAATGTGGTCTGAACGTATCACTCAGGCGCTGCAGGCGCGCCGGGACGCAGATGGCTGGCGCTACCGGCGCTGTATTGAGCAGAACAGCGTGCGGGAAATCACCCTGGGCGGACAGCGCTATCGTCACTTTTCCGGCAACGATTATCTCGGGCTGAGCCGGCATCCGGCGGTGATTGCGGCCTGGCAGCAGGGCGCGGCGCAGGCGGGAGCAGGAGCGGGGGCGTCGGGTCATGTGACCGGCTACAGTCGCTATCATGCGGAGCTGGAGCAGCAGCTGGCAGGCTGGCTCGGCTATTCACGTGCGCTGCTGTTTATCTCCGGCTTTGCCGCCAACCAGGCGATTGTTCATCTGCTGGCGCAGAAGCAGGACCGCATCGTGGCGGACAAACTGGCGCACGCGTCGCTGCTGGATGCTGCCAGTCACAGCCCGGCCACGCTGCGTCGTTTTGCCCATAATCAGCCGGCAAGTCTGCAAAAGCTGCTGGCGCAGCCGGGAACGGGCGCCACGCTGGTGGTCACCGAAGGTGTTTTCAGCATGGATGGCGACAGCGCACCGCTGGCAGAGATTGCTGCGGCGACCCGGGCTGCGGATGGCTGGCTGCTGGTGGATGATGCTCACGGCATTGGCATTAGCGGTGAGCAGGGGCGCGGCAGCTGCTGGCAGCAGCAGGTGAAACCCGAGCTGCTGGTGGTGACGTTTGGCAAAGGTTTTGGCGTCAGCGGCGCGGCGCTGCTGTGCGATGAGGCTACCGCCGACTACGTTGAGCAGTTTTCGCGGCACCTTATTTATTCCACCGCCATGCCGCCAGCGCAGTGCTGGGCGCTGCTGGCGGCGCTGCAGCAGGTGCAGCAGGGCGATGCGCTGCGGGCACGCCTGCAGGCAAACATCCGTCGCTTTCGCGCCGGCGCGGCACAGCTGCCGTGGGTGCTGCCCGCCTCAGAGAGTGCCATTCAGCCGCTGATTGTCGGTGAAAACGCGGCTGCGCTGGCGCTTTCGCAGCGACTGGCGCAGGCGGGGTGCTGGGTCAGCGCCATTCGTCCGCCGACCGTGCCGCCCGGTACGGCACGGCTGCGCATCACCCTGACGGCGGCGCATGAGCCGGAAGATATCGACGCGCTGCTGGAGGCGCTGTATGACGCTGCAGGTTAACAAGCAGGCGGTGGCACAGGCGTTTGGCCGTGCTGCACCGCACTATGAGCAGCACGCTGCGCTACAGCGCCTGAGCGGCGATGCGCTGCTCGCCTGCGCGCCTGCCGGATTCGGGCCACACCTGCTGGATGCCGGCTGCGGCACCGGCTGGTACAGCCGGTACTGGCGCGATCGCGGCCGTACGGTGACCGCGCTCGATCTCTCTTTACCCATGCTGGCCGCCGCGCGCGCGCAGCGATCGGCGCACGATTATCTGCAGGGTGATATCGACCAGCTGCCGCTGGCTGAAGGCAGCGTGGATGGCGTCTGGAGCAACCTGGCGGTGCAGTGGAGCAGCAATCTGAGCACGGCTCTGCAGCAATTTTGTCGCGTGCTGCGGCCCGGCGGCACCGCGCTTTTTTCAACGCTGCTGGCGGGATCGCTGCCGGAGGTGGATAGCGCATGGGCAGCGATAGATTCGCGCCGTCACGCCAATCGCTTTCTTCAGGCCAGTGATATTGTCGCAGCCGCGCGCGCGCAGTCGCTGCGCAGCACGCAGCAGATCATTACGCTGCACTTTCCTGATGCGCTGAGCGCGATGCGTTCGCTGAAGGGAATTGGTGCCACGCATCTGCACGACGGGCGCAGCAACAGTGTGCTGACGCGCCAGCAGCTGGCGCAGCTTGAGCGGCACTGGCCGCGGGATGAACAGGGCTATCGTCTTACTTATCACCTGATGTATGGAGTGTTGCAAAAATGAAACGCTGGTTTATCACCGGAACGGATACCGAAGTGGGAAAAACAGTTGCCAGCGGGGCGCTGCTGCAGGCGGCCAGCGCTGCCGGGCTGCGCACCGCAGGTTACAAACCGGTCGCCTCAGGCTGTGAAATGACGGCGGAAGGCGTGCGCAACAGCGATGCGCTGGCGCTGCAGCGCTACAGCAGCGTGCCGCTGCGCTATGAGCAGGTTAACCCGCTGGCATTCATGGAGCCGACCTCGCCGCATATCGTAAGCGCAGAAGAGGGCAGGCCGATCAACTTTGCACAGCTCTCAGCGGGCCTGCGCGCGCTGGAAACGCAGGCGGAATGGCTGCTGGTTGAGGGTGCGGGCGGCTGGTTCACACCGCTCTCTGAGACGCAGACGTATGCAGACTGGGTTATCGCAGAGCAGCTGCCGGTGATACTGGTGGTGGGCGTAAAGCTGGGCTGTATTAATCACGCCATGCTGACCGCTGCGGCGATAAAGGCGAGCGGCGTGCCGCTGGCAGGCTGGATCGCAAATGATATTCAGCCGCCGGGCAAACGCCATCACGAATATATCGCCTCGCTGCGCCAGCGCATCGGGGCGCCATTTCTGGGCGAAATCCCCTGGCTGGCGTCGGCGGCGGAGCAGGCCACGTGCGGACACTATCTGACGCTGCCGTGAGCGGCAATCCTTGTGTAAACGGCATCAGGCAGGCGCTAACCATTTGCTAACGGTGAGATCATCCAGCTGCGCGACACGGCCCTGCGCCACATTGCGCCCGCGATGCAGCAGCAGAAAGTAGTCGGCTACGCGGCGTATAAAGGAGACGTGCTGTTCCAGCAGCAGGATAGTCAGCCCATATTCCCGGTTGAGTCGCCGGATCAGGTTGCCCGTCTCCTCTTCCAGCCAGGGCGACATCGTACCGGTGGGTTCATCGAGGATCAGCAGGCGCGGTTTCAGCACCAGTGCACGTGCCAGTGCCAGCTGCTGCTGCAGATTGACCGGCAGATCGCCGCTGCGCTGATGGCGCAGGGTATAGAGCGCAGGAAACAGGTCAAACACACTCTCCGGAATAGCGCGATTGCGCTCATCCTCAGCCGCCAGCAGGGCAATCAGCAGATTGTCCTCAACGCTCATCTGCGTAAAGATATGGCGCTTTTGCGGCACATACCCGATGCCCATTCGCGCCCGCTGCATAGCGGGCTGCAGCAGCAGATCCTCCGGTGGATAACCCGCTTCCTGCCAGCAGATAGAGCCGCTGTTAACCGGCAGATGGCCCATAATGCAGTTGACCAGCGTGGTTTTCCCCATTCCCGGACTGCCCAGCACGCCGGTGCAGGATCCCGGAGGCAGATCAAGATCGACATCCCACAGCATCTGGTTCTGGCCATAAAACTGATTCACCGAACGTAAACTCAGCATCTGATCTTCTCCTTACAGATAATTAGCCTGAATGCACCCGCTCTGTGTCGTCTGGCATGCAGTAACAGATTAAACGTGACGCGGTGGTATCAGACATCAGGGGGTCCCTGTTAAACCTGCATGTTCTGCCGCAACAGGAGAGATGCAAGCAGCGGGCCAGATCGATCATTCCGCATGTGTGGCGTTAACAAATACCTGCAACGGTGCCTTAAACATCAGAAAAACTTAACTGTGAAAGCAGGTGATTAAGCCACTGCACTTTGACGGTGCTGATTACTAAACTTTTCTGGTGCATCTGTTCATTAATAAAGCAGTGGCATAAGGCAGGAAAACAGCGCGGCCCAGGCGTAGCGGCACTGTGGAATCAAAAAAGAATAGTTAATCCCGCCGCCCTTGCTGGAAAAATAATCATAAAAAAAATTTTTTTGTTAGCGCAGAACGGGCCGGGATTTTTTATACACAGCCTGCGGGCGTGGGGCTGGCTTCACTTATCCACCATTCCTGTGGATAACCTTGTGTATTAGCGACTGAAAACCGGGCGCAAGCGAGGAAATACGCGGCCTGGATACATTATGCTGCGAAACTGGGCTTTTGAGGTATATTCAATAAATTCAGTATGTTGTTTAAAAGCAAGCCTGCAAAATGTCCGCTGAAGTTTATCGCTGCATTTTGATGACGTTCTCTTGACAATTGTTAAAAGCCCGGCTCGCCTGGGGATAACCTTGCGCGACATATTTTAGCCAGCGGCCGCTTTAATGCCTCTGAAGCGATGCCACAGGCTGAAGGTCCATCGTGGCGTTTATCTGTAAATATATCCAGTGTTTTTTTCTGGCAAAATCGCCATAGCAGAGTAGAATTATCAGCCTGCCAGCCCTTTTCTTCAGCAGGAATTCTGAAATCATGAGCAAAGCCTTTAAACTTAACTCCGCCTTTAAGCCTTCAGGCGATCAGCCTGAAGCGATCCGCCGTCTGGAGGAGGGGCTGGAAGATGGCCTTGCGCATCAGACCCTGCTCGGCGTAACGGGTTCGGGCAAAACCTTTACCGTTGCCAACGTGATTGCCGACCTCAACCGGCCCACGATGGTTCTGGCACCCAATAAAACCCTGGCGGCGCAACTCTATGGGGAGATGAAAGAGTTTTTTCCGGATAACGCCGTGGAATTCTTTGTTTCTTACTATGACTACTATCAGCCTGAAGCCTATGTGCCGAGTTCTGACACCTTTATCGAAAAAGATGCGGCGGTGAACGAGCACATTGAGCAGATGCGTCTCTCTGCTACCAAAGCGATGCTGGAACGGCGTGATGTGATTGTGGTGGCGTCGGTCTCAGCGATTTATGGTCTTGGCGATCCCGATCTCTATCTGAAAATGATGCTGCACCTGACGCGCGGCATGATCATCGATCAGCGCAGTATTTTACGGCGTCTGGCTGAGCTGCAGTATGCGCGTAACGATCAGGCGTTTCAGCGCGGTACGTTCCGCGTGCGCGGGGAGGTGATCGATATCTTCCCGGCGGAATCTGATGATATCGCTCTGCGGGTGGAGCTGTTTGATGAAGAGGTCGAGCGGCTGTCACTGTTTGATCCGCTTACCGGGCAAATTGAGTCAGTGATCCCGCGTTTTACCATCTATCCCAAAACGCACTACGTTACGCCGCGTGAACGTATCCTGCAGGCGATGGAAGAGATCAAAGATGAGCTGGCCCTGCGCCGCAAAGTGCTGCTGGAAAACAACAAGCTGCTGGAAGAGCAGCGTATTACGCAGCGCACCCAGTTTGACCTGGAGATGATGAATGAGCTGGGTTACTGCTCGGGTATCGAAAACTATTCCCGTTATCTCTCGGGGCGCGGGCCGGGTGAAGCGCCGCCGACCCTGTTTGACTATCTGCCTGCCGACGGTCTGCTGGTGGTGGATGAGTCGCACGTGACCATTCCGCAGATCGGCGGCATGTATCGTGGCGACCGCGCGCGTAAAGAGACGCTGGTGGAGTACGGTTTCCGTCTGCCTTCCGCGCTGGATAACCGTCCGCTTCGGTTTGAGGAGTTTGAGGCGCTGGCCCCGCAGACCATTTATGTGTCAGCCACGCCGGGTAAATATGAGCTGGAAAAATCGGGCACGGAAGTGATCGATCAGGTGGTGCGTCCGACAGGCCTGCTCGATCCGATCCTTGAGGTGCGCCCGGTGGGTACACAGGTGGATGACCTGCTGTCTGAGATCCGTAAGCGCGTAGAGATTAACGAGCGCGTGCTGGTAACGACGCTGACAAAGCGTATGGCCGAAGATCTCACCGAATACCTTGAAGAGCACGGTGAGAAGGTGCGCTATCTGCACTCTGATATCGACACCGTTGAGCGCATGGAGATTATTCGCGACCTGCGCCTGGGTGAATTTGACGTGCTGGTAGGGATCAACCTGCTGCGTGAAGGACTTGATATGCCGGAGGTTTCTCTGGTAGCGATTCTGGACGCCGATAAAGAGGGCTTCCTGCGCTCAGAGCGTTCACTGATCCAGACGATTGGCCGTGCTGCGCGTAACGTGAACGGTAAAGCGATTCTCTATGCTGATAAGATCACGCCCTCTATGGCGCGCGCAATTGAAGAGACTGAGCGCCGCCGTGAGAAGCAGGAGCGCTACAACACTGAGCACGGCATTGTGCCGCAGGGGCTGAATAAAAAGATCACGGATATTCTTGAGCTGGGCAAAAACGTGGTGAAAACCCGCGGCAAGGGTAAAACGGCCACGCGCACGGCGGCAGAGAATGATGCCGATTACCTGGCGCTTACGCCACAGGCGATGCAGAAGAAAATTCACGAACTGGAAGCGCAGATGCAGCAGCATGCGCAAAACCTGGAATTTGAAGAAGCCGCCAGCCTGCGCGACCGTCTGCACGAACTGCGCGAACTGTTTATCGCCGCTTCATAATCACTAACCCGTACTGCATTCCGTAGGGGCCGCATTCATGCGGCCCTGGCGTATTCATACACCACCGGATTTTATACATGACCAGGGCGCCATTAATGGCGCCCCTACGTAAATTCCGCGGATTTTATACGTAACCAGGGCACCATTAATGGCAAGCCTGCGCAAATCTCCCGTAGGGGCCGCATTGATGCGGCCCTGGCGTATTCATACACCACCGGATTTTATACGTGACCAGGGCGCCATAAATGGCGCCCCTACGTAAATTCCGCGGATTTTATACGTAACCAGGGCACCATTAATGGCAAGCCTGCGCAAATCTCCCGTAGGGGCCGCATTGATGCGGCC
>NZ_JAWRYR010000022.1:0-25657 GCF_046940275.1 Pantoea sp. SIMBA_079
AGGGTCTGCGCTTCGCAATCCGCGAAGGCGGCCGTACCGTTGGCGCGGGCGTTGTTGCTTCTGTTATCGCTTAATTGCGATAGTATTTGACGCAATGCGCATGAAAAGGGCATCATTTGATGCCCTTTTTGCACGCTGTCACATAGAACCTGGCTCATCAGTGATTTTCAATCATAATCATTGCTGAGACAGGCTCTGTTTTACAGCGCTGGAGACCGAGTTATGCCCAACAGCTCATTCGGTTTGGATGCCTCGCCTCTATGCGGGGCAGAATAGTTTCTGAATTATTGTGGCAGGTTGGTTTATGAGTGCGAATACCGAAGCTCAAGGGAGCGGACGCGGCCTGGAAGCGATAAAGTGGGTAGCTGTCATTGCGTTACTGCTGGTTGCCATTGTGGGTAACTATCTCTATCGCGATATTACACTGCCCTTACGTGCGCTGGCTGTAGTAGTGCTGATCGCTGCTGCGGGTGGCATCGCTTTACTGACTATCAAAGGTAAAGCAACCGTGGCTTTTGCTCGTGAAGCAAGAACCGAAATGCGCAAGGTTATCTGGCCAACCCGTCAGGAAACCTTACATACCACGCTAATCGTTGCCGCGGTTACGGCCGTGATGTCACTGATTTTGTGGGGGCTGGATGGTATTCTGGTCCGTCTGGTATCGTTTATTACTGGCCTGAGGTTCTGAGATGTCTGAAGCTCCAAAAAAACGCTGGTACGTCGTTCAGGCGTTCTCCGGTTTTGAAGCCCGCGTAGCGAAGTCGCTGCAAGAGCATATCAAACTGCACAACATGGAAGAACTGTTTGGTGACGTCATGGTGCCGACTGAAGAAGTCGTTGAAATCCGTGGCGGTCAGCGTCGCAAAAGCGAGCGCAAATTCTTCCCTGGCTACGTACTGGTCCAGATGGTGATGAATGACGCCAGCTGGCACCTGGTGCGCAGTGTACCGCGTGTAATGGGCTTCATTGGCGGTACATCTGACCGTCCTGCACCAATCAGTGACAAAGAAGTTGATGCGATTATGAACCGCCTGCAGCAGGTAGGTGATAAGCCGCGTCCGAAAACGCTGTTTGAACCAGGCGAGATGGTACGCGTCAACGACGGTCCGTTTGCTGACTTCAACGGCGTGGTCGAAGAAGTTGACTATGAGAAGAGCCGTCTGAAAGTGTCGGTCTCTATCTTTGGTCGTGCAACACCGGTTGAGCTCGATTTTGCTCAGGTGGAGAAAGGTTAACCCTTTTGTTCACTTTTTGACTCTTGCAGAAGGCGCGAAATTTACCTATAATTTCGCGCCTTTTGTTTTTACACGCTGGCAACAGCGGGTAAATCGTTACCACGGGGAGCCTGTTTTCAGGCGCTATACCCAATAGAGGAATTATCATGGCCAAGAAAGTACAAGCCTACGTTAAGCTGCAGGTTGCAGCTGGTATGGCTAACCCGAGCCCACCGGTTGGTCCGGCTCTGGGTCAGCAGGGTGTTAACATCATGGAATTCTGTAAAGCGTTTAACGCCAAAACAGAATCTCTGGAGAAAGGCCTGCCTACTCCAGTTGTTATCACTGTATATAGCGACCGTTCTTTCACCTTCGTTACCAAAACGCCTCCGGCTGCCGTACTGCTGAAAAAAGCAGCGGGCGTCAAGTCTGGTTCTGGTAAGCCGAACAAAGACAAAGTCGGTAAAGTAACTCGTGCTCAGGTACGTGAAATCGCAGAAACCAAAGCTGCGGACATGACTGGTGCTGACGTAGAAGCGATGACTCGCTCTATCGAAGGTACTGCTCGTTCCATGGGCCTGGTAGTGGAGGATTAAGAAATGGCTAAGCTGACCAAGCGCATGCGCGTGATCCGTGACAAAGTTGATGCAACTAAACAGTATGACATCAACGAAGCTGTTGCTCTGCTGAAAGAACTGGCTACTGCCAAATTCACAGAAAGCGTAGACGTTGCTGTTAACCTCGGCATCGATGCACGTAAATCTGATCAGAACGTACGCGGTGCAACTGTTCTGCCACACGGTACTGGTCGTTCAGTACGTGTTGCTGTCTTTACCCAGGGCGCAAACGCTGAAGCTGCTAAAGCAGCTGGCGCTGAGCTGGTAGGTATGGAAGATCTGGCTGATCAGATCAAAAAAGGCGAAATGAACTTTGACGTTGTTATCGCATCTCCGGATGCAATGCGCGTTGTTGGCCAGCTGGGCCAGGTTCTGGGCCCACGCGGTCTGATGCCAAACCCGAAAGTTGGTACTGTAACGCCAAACGTTGCTGAAGCGGTTAAGAACGCTAAAGCGGGTCAGGTTCGTTATCGTAACGACAAAAACGGCATCATCCACACTACCATTGGTAAAGTGGACTTCGATACTGACAAACTGAAAGAAAACCTGGAATCTCTGCTGGTCGCGCTGAAAAAAGCAAAACCTGCTCAGGCTAAAGGCGTGTACATCAAGAAAGTCAGCATCTCTACCACCATGGGCGCCGGCGTTGCCGTTGACCAGGCTGGTCTGAACGCAGTAGCAAACTAATTGCTGCTTGAAACGGGCGAAAAATTCATCTAGAATCTTACGCCCGTTGTTCTGAATGAACACTGTTCTCAGAACCCAAATTCATAGTCACTGCGGCTTAATGCGGTAACGCATTAAAATACAGTGGCTAAGGTTGGAGCCAGGCCTAATCCTGGCCTCCGTCCAAGACCGCAGGAGCGGGCCTTTCTTCGGAAACCCTGCTTAATATCCTGCGTAGACGGTGACAGAACCACAAAGATTTATTTCTTCACTGGATTCTGCTCACCGTGTAATAGCGCCTGCTGCTTTCGGGCAGTCAGGTGAAGTGAGTTCCGGGAAATTTTTCCCGGTCAAATCCAGGAGCAAAGCTAATGGCATTAAATCTTCAAGGCAAACAAGCGATTGTTGCTGAAGTTAGCGAAGTAGCCAAAGGCGCGCTTTCAGCGGTTGTTGCGGATTCCCGTGGCGTTACCGTTGATAAAATGACTGAACTGCGTAAAGCAGGTCGTGAAGCTGGCGTTTACATGCGTGTTGTTCGCAACACCCTGCTGCGCCGCGTCGTTGAAGGTACTCCTTTTGAGTGCCTGAAAGACACGTTTGTTGGTCCGACCCTGATTGCATACTCTATGGAACACCCGGGCGCTGCTGCTCGTCTGTTCAAAGAGTTCGCGAAAGCGAATGCAAAATTTGAGGTCAAAGCTGCAGCCTTTGAAGGTGAGCTGATCACGGCGGACAATATTGACCGTCTGGCAACTCTGCCGACTTACGAAGAAGCACTGGCACGTCTGATGTCGACCATGAAAGAAGCCGCTGCTGGCAAACTGGTTCGCACTCTGGCTGCTGTACGCGATGCAAAAGAAGCGGCTTAAGGCCTCTTTCTTTTCCTTCGTACCTGCTTACGTATAAACTTTTTGTGAATTTTAGGAACAATCGACATGTCTATCACTAAAGATCAAATCCTGGAAGCCGTTGCAGCTATGTCCGTAATGGAAGTAGTTGAGCTGGTTTCTGCTATGGAAGAAAAATTCGGCGTTTCTGCTGCTGCTGCTGTAGCTGTAGCTGCTGGCCCGGCTGAAGCTGTTGAAGAAAAAACTGAGTTCGACGTTGTGCTGAAAGCAGCTGGCGCGAATAAAGTAGCAGTAATCAAAGCAGTACGTACTGCAACTGGTCTGGGCCTGAAAGAAGCCAAAGATCTGGTTGAAGCGACTGGCGTGATCAAAGAAGGCATCAGCAAAGATGACGCAGCTGCACTTGAAGCTGCTCTGAAAGAAGCTGGCGCTGAAGTTGAAGTTAAGTAAGACAACCTTAGGGTTGCAGTCTGAGTAATCGGGCTGATGGCTGGTGACTTTTTGGTCACCAGCCTTTTTGCGCTACAGGGGAACGATGGCGTTTCGCACTGTTTATCCATTGTTTCTCTTCAATATCTTTTTCTATCGACGCCTTAATATACCGCTCTCCTGTGACGGTTCCCTGCCGGCACCACAGCGATGAAATGATTTAAGAGTGATAGAAAGATGTATTGCATGGGGTGTCACGCATCGCATGAAAAACAAAAATAGTGTTGCATAACTGTCCCGTCAGGACGGACAGCGTGGGTCGACTTGTCAGCTAGCTGAGGAACCCTATGGTTTACTCCTATACCGAGAAAAAACGTATTCGTAAGGATTTTGGTAAACGTCCACAAGTTCTGGATGTTCCCTATCTCCTTTCTATCCAGCTTGACTCGTTTCAGAAGTTCATCGAGCAAGATCCAGAAGGCCAATACGGTCTGGAAGCAGCCTTCCGTTCCGTTTTCCCAATCGCGAGCTACAGCGGCAACTCTGAATTGCAGTATGTTAGCTATCGCCTGGGTGAGCCGGTCTTTGACGTAACTGAATGTCAGATCCGTGGCGTGACCTATTCGGCACCGCTGCGCGTGAAACTGCGTCTGGTGATCTACGAGCGCGAAGCGCCGGAAGGCACCGTCAAAGACATTAAAGAACAAGAAGTCTACATGGGTGAAATTCCACTCATGACTGACAACGGTACCTTTGTTATCAATGGTACTGAGCGTGTTATCGTTTCTCAGCTGCATCGTAGTCCTGGCGTGTTCTTTGACAGCGATAAGGGTAAAACGCACTCTTCCGGTAAAGTGCTGTATAACGCACGTATCATCCCTTACCGTGGTTCATGGCTCGACTTCGAGTTCGATCCAAAAGATAACCTGTTCGTCCGTATTGACCGTCGTCGTAAGCTGCCGGCCAGTATCATCCTGCGCGCGCTGGAATATACCACTGAGCAGATCCTCGATCTGTTCTTCGAAAAAGTGGTCTTTGAAATCCGCGATAACAAGCTGCAGATGGAGCTGGTGCCTGAGCGCCTGCGTGGCGAAACTGCCTCCTTCGATATCGAAGCCAATGGCACGGTCTACGTTGAGAAAGGTCGTCGTATCACTGCGCGCCATATTCGTCAGCTGGAAAAAGACAGTGTTCAGCATATCGAAGTTCCGGTGGAATATATTGCCGGCAAAGTGGTTGCTAAAGACTACATCGATCTGAACACCGGTGAGCTGATTGTTCCGGCTAACATGGAACTGTCGCTGGATCTGCTGGCAAAACTGAGCCAGTCAGGCCACAAGCGCATTGAAACCCTGTTCACTAACGATCTGGATCACGGCCCTTATATCTCCGAGACCCTGCGTGTTGACCCGACCAACGATCGCCTGAGCGCGCTGGTTGAGATCTACCGCATGATGCGTCCGGGCGAGCCGCCAACGCGTGAAGCAGCGGAAAACCTGTTTGAGAACCTGTTCTTCTCTGAGGATCGTTACGATCTCTCTGCGGTTGGCCGCATGAAGTTCAACCGTTCTCTGCTGCGCGATGAGATCGAAGGTTCAGGTATCCTGAGCAAAGAAGATATCATCGAGGTGATGAAGAAGCTGATCGGTATCCGTAACGGTATCGGTGAAGTGGATGACATCGATCACCTTGGTAACCGTCGTATCCGTTCTGTCGGTGAGATGGCTGAGAACCAGTTCCGTGTCGGTCTGGTCCGCGTTGAGCGTGCAGTGAAAGAGCGTCTGTCACTGGGCGACCTCGATACGCTGATGCCGCAGGACATGATTAACGCCAAGCCAATTTCAGCCGCAGTGAAAGAGTTCTTTGGTTCCAGCCAGCTGTCTCAGTTTATGGACCAGAACAACCCGCTGTCTGAAATTACGCATAAGCGTCGTATCTCTGCTCTGGGCCCAGGCGGTCTGACCCGTGAGCGTGCTGGCTTCGAAGTGCGTGACGTACACCCGACTCACTACGGTCGCGTATGTCCAATCGAAACGCCGGAAGGCCCGAACATCGGTCTGATCAACTCACTCTCTGTCTATGCGCAGACCAACGAATATGGTTTCCTTGAGACGCCATACCGTCGCGTTGTTGATGGCAAAGTGAGTGATGAAATTCATTACCTCTCTGCAATTGAAGAGGGTAACTACGTTATCGCTCAGGCGAACACCAACCTCGCGGATGACGGCAGCTTCGTTGACGATCTCGTCACCTGCCGTAGCAAAGGTGAGTCAAGCCTGTTCAGCCGCGATCAGGTTGACTACATGGACGTCTCCACCCAGCAGGTGGTTTCTGTCGGTGCGTCACTGATCCCGTTCCTGGAACACGATGATGCTAACCGTGCCCTGATGGGTGCGAACATGCAACGTCAGGCGGTCCCGACCCTGCGCGCTGATAAGCCGCTGGTAGGTACCGGTATGGAACGTGCAGTAGCGGTTGACTCCGGTGTAACTGCCGTCGCGAAACGTGGTGGTACCGTACAGTATGTAGATGCATCCCGTATCGTTATCAAAGTTAACGAAGATGAGATGTATGCAGGCGAAGCCGGCATCGACATCTACAACCTGACCAAGTACACCCGTTCCAACCAGAACACCTGCATCAACCAGATGCCGTGTGTCTCTCTGGGTGAGCCAATCGAGCGCGGCGACGTGCTGGCAGATGGTCCATCCACCGATCTGGGTGAGCTGGCGCTGGGTCAGAACATGCGCGTGGCGTTCATGCCATGGAACGGTTACAACTTCGAAGACTCCATTCTCGTCTCTGAGCGTGTAGTGCAGGAAGACCGTTTCACCACGATCCACATTCAGGAACTGGCTTGCGTGTCGCGTGACACCAAACTGGGGCCGGAAGAGATCACCGCTGACATCCCGAACGTGGGTGAAGCTGCGCTCTCTAAACTGGATGAATCCGGTATCGTCTATATCGGTGCAGAAGTAACCGGCGGTGACATTCTGGTTGGTAAGGTAACGCCTAAAGGTGAAACCCAGCTGACGCCAGAAGAGAAACTGCTGCGCGCTATCTTCGGTGAAAAAGCGTCCGACGTGAAAGACTCGTCGCTGCGCGTACCGAATGGCGTCTCCGGTACCGTTATCGATGTTCAGGTCTTTACCCGCGATGGCGTGGAAAAAGACAAGCGCGCGCTGGAAATCGAAGAGATGCAGCTGAAGCAGGCGAAGAAAGACCTGTCTGAAGAACTGCAGATCCTTGAAGCGGGTCTGTTCAGCCGTATCCAGGCTGTGCTGATCGCCGGTGGCGTTGAAGCGGACAAGCTGGACAAGCTGCCGCGTGAGCGCTGGCTGGAGCTGGGCCTGACTGATGAAGAGAAGCAGAACACTCTCGAGCAGCTGGCCGGACAGTATGATGAGCTGAAGCACGAGTTTGAGAAGAAACTCGAAGCGAAGCGTCGCAAAATCACCCAGGGCGACGATCTGGCACCAGGCGTGCTGAAGATTGTTAAGGTTTATCTGGCCGTTAAACGTCAGATCCAGCCTGGTGACAAAATGGCAGGCCGTCACGGTAACAAAGGTGTTATCTCCAAGATCAACCCGATCGAAGATATGCCTTATGACGAGAACGGCACGCCGGTTGACATCGTACTGAACCCGCTGGGCGTACCATCGCGTATGAACATCGGTCAGATTCTGGAAACCCACCTGGGTATGGCGGCGAAAGGCATTGGTGAGAAGATCAATGCGATGCTGAAAAAGCAGGAAGAAGTCGCCAAACTGCGTGAGTTTATCCAGCGTGCTTACGATCTGGGCACCGACGTGCGTCAGAAAGTTGATCTGAACACCTTCTCGGACGATGAAGTGCTGCGTCTGGCAGAAAACCTGAAAAAAGGTATGCCAATCGCTACACCAGTGTTCGATGGTGCGAAAGAGAGCGAGATCAAAGAACTGCTGCAGCTCGGCGGCCTGCCTTCTTCCGGTCAGATTACGCTGTTTGATGGCCGTACCGGTGAACAGTTCGAGCGTCAGGTAACCGTAGGTTACATGTACATGCTGAAACTGAACCACCTGGTTGATGACAAGATGCACGCCCGTTCGACCGGCTCCTACAGCCTGGTTACTCAGCAGCCGCTGGGTGGTAAGGCGCAGTTCGGTGGTCAGCGCTTCGGTGAGATGGAAGTGTGGGCACTGGAAGCATACGGTGCCGCGTATACCCTGCAGGAAATGCTTACCGTTAAGTCTGATGACGTCAACGGCCGTACGAAGATGTATAAAAACATCGTCGATGGCAACCATCAGATGGAACCGGGCATGCCGGAATCCTTCAACGTACTGTTGAAAGAGATTCGCTCGCTGGGTATCAACATCGAGCTGGAAGACGAGTAAGCACTCGCAAGTACTGGTTATGGGACGCGCACCCCGGGCGCGCGTCCCTGAGAGTTCCACTCCGACGGGAGCTAATCCGTGAAAGACTTACTTAAGTTTCTGAAAGCGCAAACTAAAACCGAAGAGTTTGATGCGATCAAAATTGCGCTGGCTTCGCCAGACATGATCCGTTCCTGGTCTTTTGGTGAAGTTAAAAAGCCGGAAACCATTAACTACCGTACCTTCAAGCCAGAGCGTGACGGTCTTTTCTGTGCCCGTATTTTCGGACCGGTCAAAGACTACGAATGCCTGTGCGGGAAGTACAAGCGCCTGAAACACCGCGGTGTGATCTGCGAGAAGTGCGGCGTTGAAGTGACGCAGACTAAAGTACGCCGTGAGCGTATGGGTCACATCGAGCTGGCTTCACCTACCGCGCACATCTGGTTCCTGAAGTCGCTGCCGTCCCGTATCGGTCTGCTGCTGGATATGCCACTGCGTGACATTGAGCGCGTACTTTACTTCGAATCCTATGTGGTTATCGAAGGCGGTATGACTAACCTGGAAAAACGTCAGATCCTGACGGAAGAGCAGTACCTTGACGCGCTGGAAGAGTTCGGTGACGAATTTGACGCGAAGATGGGTGCGGAAGCGATCCAGGCATTGCTGAAAAATATGGATCTGGAGCAAGAGTGCGAGCAGCTGCGTGAAGAGCTGAACGAGACTAACTCCGAGACCAAACGTAAAAAGCTGACCAAGCGTATCAAGCTGCTGGAAGCGTTCGTGCAGTCTGGCAACAAGCCTGAGTGGATGATCCTGACCGTTCTGCCGGTTCTGCCGCCAGATCTGCGTCCGCTGGTACCGCTGGATGGTGGTCGTTTCGCAACGTCAGATCTCAACGATCTCTATCGTCGCGTAATCAACCGTAACAACCGTCTGAAGCGTCTGCTGGATCTGGCTGCGCCAGATATCATCGTGCGCAACGAAAAGCGTATGCTGCAGGAAGCGGTAGATGCCCTGCTGGATAACGGCCGTCGCGGTCGTGCCATCACCGGTTCTAACAAGCGTCCGCTGAAATCGCTGGCTGACATGATTAAAGGTAAGCAGGGTCGTTTCCGTCAGAACCTGCTGGGTAAACGCGTTGACTACTCCGGTCGTTCGGTTATCACCGTGGGTCCATACCTGCGTCTGCATCAGTGCGGTCTGCCGAAGAAAATGGCCCTGGAGCTGTTCAAACCGTTCATCTACGGCAAGCTGGAACTGCGTGGTCTTGCTACCACCATCAAAGCAGCCAAGAAAATGGTTGAGCGCGAAGAAGCGGTTGTCTGGGATATCCTGGATGAAGTGATCCGCGAACACCCGGTACTGCTGAACCGTGCACCAACGCTGCACCGTCTGGGTATCCAGGCGTTTGAACCGGTTCTGATCGAAGGTAAAGCGATCCAGCTGCACCCGCTGGTCTGTGCGGCCTATAACGCCGACTTCGATGGTGACCAGATGGCGGTACACGTACCGCTGACGCTGGAAGCACAGCTGGAAGCGCGTGCGCTGATGATGTCGACCAACAACATCCTGTCGCCAGCGAACGGTGAGCCAATCATCGTTCCTTCACAGGACGTTGTTCTGGGTCTGTACTACATGACCCGCGACAAAGTAAACGCCAAAGGCGAAGGCATGGTGCTGACCGGCCCGAAAGAAGCTGAGCGTGTTTACCGCGCTGGCTTGGCTGAGCTGCACGCCCGCGTTAAAGTGCGTATTACAGAATATGCGAAAAACGAACAGGAAGAGCTCGTTGCGAAAACCAGCCTGATCGACACGACCATTGGTCGTGCGATCCTGTGGATGATCGTACCGAAAGGTCTGCCTTACTCCATCGTCAACCAGGCGCTGGGTAAGAAAGCGATCTCCAAAATGCTGAACACCTGTTACCGCATTCTGGGCCTGAAGCCGACCGTTATCTTTGCTGACCAGACCATGTACACAGGTTTCGCCTATGCAGCCCGTTCAGGTGCATCAGTCGGTATCGACGATATGGTTATCCCGGCGAAGAAAGCGGAAATCATCGCGGAAGCGGAAGCGGAAGTGGCTGAGATTCAGGAACAGTTCCAGTCTGGTCTGGTCACTGCGGGCGAACGTTACAACAAAGTCATCGATATCTGGGCCGCTGCGAACGAACGCGTCTCTAAAGCGATGATGGATAACCTGCAGACTGAAACCGTTATCAACCGTAACGGTGAAGAAGAGCAGCAGGTCTCGTTCAACAGCATCTACATGATGGCCGACTCCGGTGCGCGTGGTTCTGCAGCACAGATTCGTCAGCTGGCAGGTATGCGTGGTCTGATGGCGAAGCCAGATGGCTCCATCATCGAGACGCCTATCACGGCAAACTTCCGTGAAGGTCTGAACGTACTGCAGTACTTCATCTCGACGCACGGTGCGCGTAAAGGTCTCGCCGATACCGCACTGAAAACGGCAAACTCCGGTTATCTGACCCGTCGTCTGGTTGACGTGGCGCAGGATCTGGTGGTTACCGAAGATGACTGTGGCACGTTCGAAGGCATCATGATGACGCCGGTTATCGAAGGTGGCGACGTTAAAGAGCCGCTGCGTGAGCGCGTACTGGGCCGTGTAACGGCTGAAGACGTTCTGAAGCCAGGCACTGCTGACATCCTGATCCCGCGTAACACGCTGATCGATGAGCACTGGTGTGATGTGGTAGAAGAGAACTCTGTTGACGTCATCAAAGTGCGTTCAGTCGTAAGCTGTGAAACCGACTTCGGTGTGTGCGCACACTGCTACGGTCGCGATCTGGCACGTGGTCACATCATCAACAAAGGTGAGGCCATCGGCGTTATCGCAGCACAGTCCATCGGTGAGCCGGGTACTCAGCTGACAATGCGTACGTTCCACATCGGTGGTGCGGCATCGCGTGCGGCGGCTGAATCCAGCATTCAGGTGAAGAACAAAGGTACTATCAAGCTGACCAACGCGAAGTCTGTAACCAACTCCTCCGGGAAACTGGTTATCGTCTCACGTAACGTTGAGCTGAAGATGATCGACGAGTTCGGTCGTACCAAAGAGAGCTATAAAGTGCCTTACGGTGCGGTGATGGCGAAAGGTGATGGCGAGCAGGTTGCGGCGGGCGAAACCGTAGCAAACTGGGATCCGCACACCATGCCGGTAATCACCGAAGTGGGTGGTTTCATCCGCTTCACCGACATGATCGACGGTCAGACCATTACCCGTCAGACTGACGACCTTACCGGTCTGTCATCGCTGGTGGTACTGGATTCCGCAGAGCGTACTGCTGGCGGTAAAGACCTGCGTCCGGCGCTGAAAATCGTTGATGCTAACGGCAACGACGTTCTGATCCCGGGCACCGACATGCCGGCTCAGTACTTCCTGCCAGGCAAAGCGATTGTGCAGCTGGAAGATGGCGTGAAGATCAGCTCGGGTGATACCCTGGCGCGTGTTCCGCAGGAATCTGGCGGTACCAAAGACATCACCGGTGGTCTGCCACGCGTTGCGGATCTGTTCGAAGCGCGTCGTCCGAAAGAGCCAGCAATCCTGGCGGAGATCAGCGGTATTATCTCCTTCGGTAAAGAGACCAAAGGCAAGCGTCGTCTGGTGATCACGCCAGTTGATGGCAGCGATCCGTACGAAGAGATGATTCCGAAGTGGCGTCAGCTTAACGTATTCGAAGGTGAGCGCGTGGAACGCGGTGACGTCGTATCTGACGGCCCGGAATCACCACACGACATCCTGCGTCTGCGTGGCGTTCATGCGGTAACGCGTTATATCACTAACGAAGTGCAGGAAGTTTACCGCCTGCAGGGCGTTAAGATTAACGATAAGCACATCGAAGTCATCGTACGTCAGATGCTGCGTAAAGCGACCATCATGAGCGCGGGTAGCTCAGAGTTCCTTGAAGGCGAGCAGGCAGAAGTCTCCCGCATCAAGATCTCTAACCGCGATCTGGAGACCGCTGGCAAAATCGGTGCAACCTATGCACGCGATCTGCTGGGTATCACCAAAGCGTCTCTGGCAACCGAGTCGTTCATCTCTGCAGCCTCGTTCCAGGAGACCACGCGTGTCCTGACCGAAGCCGCGGTAGCAGGCAAGCGTGATGAACTGCGCGGCCTGAAAGAGAACGTTATCGTGGGTCGTCTGATCCCGGCCGGTACCGGTTATGCGTACCATCAGGATCGTATGCGTCGCCGTCAGGCGGGTGAAGCACCGGTTGCACCGCAGGTCACTGCGGATGAAGCCTCTGCCAGCCTGGCTGAGCTGCTGAACGCGGGTCTGGGTGGCAACAACGACGAGTAATCGTCTGCCGCACCAACGCGAAAAAACCCTGCTCCGGCAGGGTTTTTTTTTGCCTGATGCTCAGCGTTTACCCTTTACTTCGTGGCGCGTCAGGCCAATATCGCGCAGCTGGTTGTCGCTGAGCTGCGCCAGTACCTGACGCGTTGCGCGCCGGGCTCGCCACTGCTTTAGCATCTGCAGCGCTGCGCGGATCATATCCGGTAGCGTAACGCTAAAAGGTTTTGCAGCACGATTCTGATCAAATTCCATTCTCTTGCTCCTTAACGGGGGTATCTGAGCAGCATTGTCCGTTTTCCCGCCAAAGCCATACAGACTCAAATCCGGAGTTTATTTACCATACAGATTGCGTTTTGCCGCATCTGAATGCTAAAAGTAGCGCTTATCTGTACTGGTTTTTTTAGATGGACTTATTACCAGGAGCATACAATGACGCGCTATCAGCATCTGGCCTGCCTGCTTTCCGATCGGATTAAGCAGGGGCTTTATCGCAGCGGTGAACGTCTGCCTTCAGTACGTACGCTGAGTAGCGAGCACGGGGTCAGTATCAGCACCGTGCAGCAGGCGTATCACCTGCTGGAAGAGAAGCAGCTCATCGTACCGCAGCCGCGATCCGGCTATTTTGTTGCCACGCATAAAGCAACACCGCCTGTGCCTGCGCTGACGCGTCCGGTACAGCGGCCGGTAGAGGTTACGCAGTGGGATTCCGTGCTGGAACTTCTCAGCAGCCGTACCAGCGATGAGGTGATACAGCTGGGCAGCGGGATGCCCGATCTGACGCAGCCGACGCTGAAACCGCTGTGGAAAATCATGGGCCGGCTGGCGCAGAAACAGCAGACCGAACTGCTGAACTATGACAGCCTGCTCGGCGTCAGCGCCCTGCGGGAACAGGTAGCGCGCCTGACCATCGACAGCGGTTGCCAGCTGACGGCGGAGGATATTGTGATCACCACCGGCTGCCATGAGGCGCTGTCGGTTTCAATTCGTGCAGTCTGCGCGCCGGGTGACATCATTGCTGTGGAGTCGCCCGCGTTCCATGGCACGATGCAGACGCTGCGCGGACTGGGGATCAGGGTCATTGAGATCCCGACCGATTCAGTTACCGGGATCAGCCTGGATGCGCTGGCGCTGGCGTTTGAGCAGTGGCCAATCAAAGCTGTGGTGGTGGTCCCCAACTGCAATAATCCCCTGGGATTTATCATGCCGGAAGCGCGCAAGCGGGCGCTGCTGGCGCTGGCGCAGCGGGTTGATGCCGCCATCATTGAGGATGATGTCTATGGCGAGCTGGCGTGGGACTACCCGCGTCCCGTGACGCTCAAATCGCTCGACATGGATGGCCGCGTACTGCTCTGCAGCTCCTTTTCCAAAACGCTGGCACCCGGGCTGCGGGTGGGCTGGGTGGCGCCGGGGCGTTATCGCGACAGGGTGCTGCATATGAAATATATCGGCACCGGTTCTACGGCGACGCTGCCGCAGCACACCGTGGCGGAGTTTATTCGTCAGGGCCACTATCTCCCGCATCTGCGCCGCATGCGGCAGGTATATCAGCGCAATTATGAAACCTTCAGCTGCTGGGTGCGGCACTACTTTCCCTGCGGCATCTGCGTATCGCGGCCGCAGGGCGGATTTCTGATGTGGATTGAGCTGCCGGAGGCGTTTGACGCGGTGCGGCTTAACGCCGAGCTGCGCGAGGCCAGCCTGCAGGTCGCCGTGGGCTCTCTGTTTTCCGCCTCGGGCAAATACCGTAACTGTCTGCGGCTGAATTACGGCCTGCCTGTGAATGAACAGACGGAACAGGCGCTGGCGCAGCTGGGAATGGCGATAGAGCGCGCTATGCAGGCGTGCAGCAGCGACCGGCATCAGGCACCGCAGCTGCTGGTGGAATAAACCGGAAAGGCAGGGCTGAGGAGAGAAGGGAAATCAGCCCTGGCCCGCTGCAAACCACAGCGGGCAGAGCTACTGTACCGGTTTCCGGCGCGCAGACGAGGCCTGCTGGCTAACCCTGCGTGCCGGACCCTGCGATTTCAGTGTGTTTTACACGGGTTTTCACGCCTCTTCGATCGGCGTTCCGCTTCCCACCTGCCGCAGCAGCTCAGCCGTGGCGGTGCGCCAGTCAGCTGCCTGCGTAATGGCGCTGACGACCGCAATGCTGCCGACCCCGGTCGCCAGCACCTCAGGCACGCGCGCCAGGGAAATACCGCCGATAGCGACCGCGGGGATCCCCTGCAGGTGCGGCAGGTGCCGCTGCAGCTGTGCCACTCCCTGTGGCGCAGACGGCATCTGCTTGGTTTGCGTGGGAAAGATATGCCCCAGTGCAATATAAGAAGGCCGCAGTGCCACCGCGCGCTTCCGCTCTGCATCATCATGCGTTGAGATCCCCAGCCGCAGGCCTGCCTGACGAATAGCCTGCAGATCCGCCACCTCCAGATCCTCCTGACCCAGATGTACGCCGTATGCCTGATGCGCAATGGCCAGACGCCAGTAGTCATTAATGAACAGCCGTGCCCGATAGCGCCGGCCCAGCGCAATCGCTTTACGCACCGAATCTTCTGCCTCGCGATCGGGCAGATCTTTGATGCGCAGCTGGATCGTGCGTACGCCGGCGGCCAGCAGCCGTTCGATCCAGCTGACGCTGTCAACCACCGGATAGAGCCCCAGCTGCGGCGCCGTAGCAGCAAATGCGGCCGTCATGCTTTCTCCTTACTGACCGCATCGGCAGGATGATAAAGCTCGCCTCCGCGGCGGCGGAATGTTTCGGACATCTGCGCCATCCCCACCTCAACCGGCTGCGCATCAGCCTGCTGGCGCGCCGCAAATTCCCGTACTTCCTGGGTAATTTTCATTGAGCAGAACTTCGGCCCGCACATAGAACAGAAGTGCGCGACTTTGCCGGATTCCTGCGGCAGCGTTTCATCGTGATAGGTGCGGGCGGTGTGTGGATCCAGCGCGAGATTAAACTGATCTTCCCAGCGGAATTCAAATCGCGCTTTGGACATGGCGTTATCGCGGATTTGCGCCCCCGGATGCCCTTTGGCCAGATCGGCGGCGTGCGCGGCGATCTTATAGGTGATCAGCCCCTGCTTTACATCTTCTTTATTTGGCAGACCGAGGTGCTCTTTAGGCGTCACATAGCAGAGCATCGCGCAGCCGAACCAGCCAATCATCGCCGCGCCAATACCGGAGGTAAAATGGTCGTAGCCGGGGGCAATATCGGTGGTCAGCGGGCCAAGCGTGTAGAAGGGCGCCTCATCACAATGTGTCAGCTGCTCGGTCATGTTGCGCCGGATCATCTGCATCGGAATATGGCCCGGTCCCTCAATCATCACCTGTACGTCATACTCCCAGGCGATTTTGGTCAGCTCGCCCAGCGTTCTGAGTTCTGCAAACTGCGCCTCATCGTTGGCATCCTGAATCGAGCCAGGGCGCAGGCCATCGCCCAGCGACAGGGCAACGTCATAAGCGGCGCAGATTTCGCAGATGTCGCGGAAATGCTGATAGAGAAAACTCTCCTGGTGATGTGACAGGCACCATTTCGCCATAATCGAGCCACCGCGTGACACGATCCCGGTCAGACGTCTGGCCGTCATCGGCACATAGCGCAGCAGTACCCCGGCGTGGATAGTGAAGTAATCGACGCCTTGTTCTGCCTGTTCCAGCAGCGTATCGCGGAAAATGTCCCAGTTGAGATCTTCAGCGACACCGTTCACTTTTTCCAGCGCCTGATAGATCGGCACGGTGCCGATGGGAACCGGGCTATTACGCAGGATCCACTCGCGCGTTTCATGGATGTAGCGGCCGGTGGAGAGATCCATCACGGTATCGGCACCCCAGCGCGTGGACCACACCAGCTTTTCCACCTCCTCTTCAATCGACGAGCTGACCGCAGAGTTACCGATATTGGCATTGACCTTCACCAGAAAATTGCGGCCAATAATCATTGGTTCTGATTCGGGGTGGTTGATATTGGCTGGGATAATGGCGCGCCCGCTGGCGACTTCGTCGCGCACAAATTCTGCGGTGATATTTGCCGGCAGGTGCGCACCAAAGCTTTCGCCCGGGTGCTGCTGCAGCAGCACTTCGCTGCGGATGCGTTCACGGCCCATGTTTTCACGAATCGCAATAAACTCCATCTCCGGCGTCACTATGCCCTGACGGGCGTAGTGCAGCTGCGTGACGCAGCGACCAGGCTTCGCACGGCGCGGGGAGGGCAGCGATTCAAAGCGCAGATGATCCAGACCTTCATCGGCCAGACGCTGCTGCGTATAAGCGGAACTGCGCTGAGCAACCGGCTCACTGTCATTGCGCCCGGCTATCCACGCGGCGCGCAGCTTTGCCAGCCCCTGATGGACATCGATAGTGGCCAGCGGGTCGCCATAGGCGCCTGCGGTGTCATAAACCGGAACGGGCTCATTGATTTCATACTGCGGTTCCGCTTTGGTACCACCGGTATGGGTAGGACTGAGCTGGATTTCACGCATCGGCACGCGAATGTCAGCACGGCTGCCGGTGATCCAGATACGCTGTGAGTTGGGAAAGGCAGTGCCCTGCAGCGAGTTGATAAAATCCTGCGCTTGCGCGCGCTGTTCACGACGAGAAGGTTTAGCAGCAGACATAGCAAAATTCCTGAAGTCAGTGGAAGTTGCTTGTCCGGAGTCCGGAAGGAGTAACAGCGCCTGCAGTCAGGTAAGGCCCGATCGTGCGCTGATAATAGCTACTCTTGTTCCCTTCGCAGGTACTAGCCTGATCAGGTTCCGCGGATCCCGAATTAACGGTCTCAGCCCCGGGGGGCACTCCGACAAGGTGTTTCTGTTTAAAACAATAAAAGCCCGGTCAGCATAAGTGGGCTTTTACGGAATAACAAGGATTTTACAACTGCAGAAGGATCAGGCCGGACGCGCAATAGTGCTGTCGTTTGCAACAGGCGGAGAAACCAGCTGGTTATCCCACGCCATCTGAATCAGCTTATCTTCCAGAGAAAAGCGCGACGCCAGCGTTTCGCCTACTTCAGAGAGCGCCCGCTGGAACTCAACGCAGTTTTCATCGGTAATCGCCTGCTGCAGATGACTGTCATACAGCTGCATGATGCGATCGGTATTGCTTTCAAGCGCCGGGTAGAGATGCGCTGCAGCAACCAGCGGGCTATCGCCCTGCAGATCCCTGATAATGCGCTCATACATACTGAAATGGCCGGTTGAGAGATAGTCCACCAGCGTGTGGCAGAAGTCATCCAGAGCCTGCTCATTCAGCGCCGTCAGCGCCTCTTTATTAGGCTTAATGCCGATTAATTCATAATAAGTGACAAGCAAATGCCGACGCGCACGTAACCATGCATCGACTAATTCATTACCGCCACCGACACGCCTGGTCAGGTTATCTAACTGGGTAAGCATATGAGGCTCCCGGTGAGTTATAGTTGTTCATTACACTTAACATCAGACTTTCAGCGTGCCGTGCGACGCTAAGGACAACGAATAAGATGCAACGTGAGATCTCAAGCGTAGACGCTGGCTGGTGGATTGTCAGCTCTGAACAGAAACTTTGGTTGCCGCAGGGTGAGCTACCGCACGGCTTAGCGGCAGATTTCGACCTTACAGGCCAGCACGGCATGCTTATCGGTGAGTGGCAGGGCGAAAACGTCTGGCTGATCCAGACGTCGCGCCCGGAAAATATGGGCTCGGTCCGGCAGATTATCGATCAGGATCCCGGGCTGTTTCAGCTCGCCGGCCGGGGAGTGCAGCTGGCTGAATTCTACCGCTCCCACCGCTGGTGCGGCTACTGCGGCCATGAGATGCGCGTCAGTCCGCGTGAGTTTGCCTGCCTCTGTACCCACTGCCGCGAACGTTACTATCCACAGATTGCACCCTGCATCATTGTGGCGATTCGCCGCGGCGATGAGATCCTGCTGGCGAATCATGCCCGCCATCGTAACAGCATCTATACGGTACTGGCTGGCTTTGTCGAAGTGGGTGAAACGCTGGAGCAGGCGGTGGCGCGTGAGGTCATGGAGGAGAGTAATGTACGGGTTAAAAACGTGCGCTATGTCACCTCACAGCCGTGGCCGTTTCCCCATTCGCTGATGACAGCCTTTATGGCGGAGTATGAGGACGGCGAGCTGCAGCACGATGGGAAAGAGCTGCTGGATGCGGGCTGGTATCGCTTTGATGCGCTGCCACAGCTGCCGCCACCGGGCACCGTTGCCCGGCGCCTGATTGAAGACACCGTGGCGCTGTGTCGCGCCAGCGTGGCATGAAAATGCTACACTGACGCCCTTAGCATGAGAGAGCCCATTATGAGTGAACTGAAGAACGACCGTTATCTGCGCGCCCTGCTGCGCCAGCCTGTAGATGTTACCCCGGTCTGGATGATGCGTCAGGCCGGACGCTATTTACCGGAATATAAAGCCACGCGCGCTGAAGCCGGTGATTTTATGTCGCTGTGTAAAAATGCTGAGCTGGCATGTGAAGTGACGCTGCAGCCGCTGCGCCGCTATCCGCTGGATGCAGCTATCCTCTTCAGCGATATTTTAACTATCCCCGACGCGATGGGGCTGGGTCTCTATTTTGAAACCGGCGAAGGTCCGCGCTTCTCCCGCCCGATTACCTGTCGCGCAGACGTCGATAACCTGCCGGTGCCCGATCCGGAGCAGGAGCTGGGTTACGTGATGAATGCGGTACGGACCATCCGCCGCAACCTCAACGGTGCCGTTCCGCTGATCGGCTTTTCCGGCAGCCCGTGGACGCTGGCAACCTATATGGTTGAGGGCGGCAGCAGCAAGGCATTCACCAAAATCAAAAAGATGATGTATGCCGAACCGCACACGCTGCATACGCTGCTGGATAAACTGGCAGACAGCGTGATCCTCTACCTTAATGCGCAGATCAAAGCGGGTGCGCAGTCGGTTATGATCTTTGATACCTGGGGTGGCGTGCTGACCGGACGCGACTACCGCGATTTTTCGCTGAATTACATGCATAAAATTGTGGACGGTCTGGTGCGTGAGAACGAAGGCCGTCGTGTACCGGTTACGCTGTTTACCAAAGGCGGCGGACAGTGGCTGGAAGCGATGGCTGCCACCGGCTGTGACGCGCTGGGGCTGGACTGGACGATGGACATGGCTGAGGCGCGTCGTCGCGTGGGCCATAAAGTCGCCCTGCAGGGCAACATGGATCCGTCTATGCTTTATGCGCCGCCTGCCCGTATTGAAGAGGAGGTGGCCACCATTCTTGCCGGATTTGGTCAGGGTGAGGGACACGTATTTAACCTCGGGCACGGTATCCATCAGGATGTGCCGCCAGAGCACGCAGGTGTGTTCGTTGAGGCGGTGCATCGTCTTTCACGTCAATACCATCAGGAATAAGCATGGATTTAGCCGCATTACGTCAGGAACAGTTGGCGCTGGCTGCTAACGTTGTGCGGCAGGACGATTTTGACGTTCTGCCGCCGCGCTTTATCGGCGGCGCTGATGTCGGATTTGAGCAGGGCGGCGAGGTAACGCGCGCTGCTATCGTCATCCTGGAGTACCCCTCACTTACGCTGGTGGAGCATCGCATTGCGCGCATTCCTACCACCATGCCCTATATTCCGGGCTTTCTCTCGTTTCGGGAAATCCCTGCGCTGCAGGCGGCCTGGCAGCAGCTGACGCAGCAGCCCGACCTGCTGTTTGTGGACGGGCACGGCATCTCGCACCCCAGGCGCCTCGGCGTGGCGGCACATTTTGGTTCGATGCTGGATATTCCCACTATCGGCGTAGCCAAAAAGCGGCTGTGTGGCCGCTTTGCCGATCTGGATGCTGCACCCGGCAGCCGGCAGCCGCTAATGGATAAAGGTGAACAGCTTGCCTGGGTGTGGCGCAGCAAAGCACGCTGTAACCCGCTGTTTATCTCTACCGGGCACCGTGTCAGCCTGGACAGTGCGCTGCACTGGGTTGAAGCCTGTATGGGCGGCTACCGTTTACCGGAACCTACGCGCTGGGCAGATGCGGTCGCCTCAGGGCGGCCTGCATTTGTGAAGTGGCAAAATGCGCGCTGACGCTGTTTGTCTGCGCCTTTTGCGGTACACTGCCGCCAGCTAACCTATTGAGAGTAAGTTTGATGTTACAGAACCCCGTGCATTTGCGTCTGGCGAAGCTGGAAAGCTGGCAGCATATGACCTTCATGGCCTGTTTATGCGAGCGGATGTTCCCTAATTACTGGGCCTTCTGCGAACAGACCGGATTTGCCGATCCTCAGCTCTATCGCCGTATTCTTGATCTGGTATGGGAAAGCCTGACGGTGAAAGATGCCAAAATCAATTTCGACAGTCAGCTGGAGAAACTGGAAGAGGCGATCCCGGCTGGCGATGATTTCGATGTTTACGGTGTTCATCCGGCCATCGATGCCTGCGTAGCACTGAGCGAAGTGCTGCACGCGATGCTGAGCGGTGAAACGCTGGAGCACGCGATTGAGGTGAGTCGTACATCTATCACCACCGTGGCTATTCTGGAAATGACGCAGGCAGGACGCGAAATGAGCGACGAAGAGCTGCGTGAAAACCAGGCGGTGATTGATGAATGGGATATGCAGTGGGAGATTTTTCGCCTGCTCGCTGAGTGCGAAGAGCGCGACCTTGAGCTGATCAAAGGACTGCGTTCTGACCTGCGCGAAGCCGGAATCAGTAACATCGGTATAAATTTTCAGCAGTAAGGCGATAAAACGTGACTCCAGGCCTGAATTAGCGCGCCTGGAGGCTTCACATTAGCCCCCTGTCTGGTCTACATTTGGGGGGCTGAAAATTGTGGCTATCGGTGCGTGCAGGCTGAAGAGTGCCAGAATATGGCTTTTCCCTCGCACTCGTTGCTTAGCAAGCGATAAATACACTTTAAGGATAACTTATGAACAAGACTCAACTGATTGATGTGATCGCAGAAAAAGCGGACCTGTCTAAAACCCAGGCTAAAGCTGCGCTGGAATCTACCCTGGCTGCGATCACTGAGTCTCTGAAAGAAGGTGATGCTGTACAACTGGTTGGTTTTGGTACTTTTAAAGTGAACCACCGCGCTGAGCGTACCGGTCGTAACCCACAGACTGGCAAAGAGATCAAAATCGCAGCAGCAAACGTACCAGCTTTCGTTTCTGGTAAAGCACTGAAAGACGCAGTTAAGTAAGTTTTCCGCCTTGCGGTTTAGCTTTAGAAGAGGGGCGATTTCGCCCCTTTTTGTTACCGGAGCCTGCTATGCCGAATACGCTTTTCCGGCGCATCCGTATCCTGCTCTGTGCTGTACTGTTTTCCGGCTGCAGCGCCACACCTGACCTTCCGGCGTTTACCGCCAGCGGCTACCTGGCCGATCGCGGCGCGGTCCGCATCTGGCGCAAAAACAGCGACCACGATCTGATCCATCTGCGCACCGTTTATAACCCTTTCAGCACGCCCGTGCGCGAAACCACAGACTATATCTGGCAACACGAGACACTGCTGAGTGTGGAACGCCATCGCACCGGTGAGCAGCCCGATGACGTCACGCTGCGCTTTGATCATCAGGGCAACCTCAATTTTATGCAGCGCCAGCTGGCAGGACGACGCGAAGCGCTGAGTGATGATGCCGTCGCGCTTTATCGTTTTGACGCACAGCGTATGCTGGCGCAGAGCAATGCACTGCTGAGCGGCCGGGTATTACTGAAACAGGGACACTGGCTGGGCGGCAACACGGTACGCGACTGCGCAGGTCGCCAGCAGAATGTCGCGTTTGACAGTGACACGCTGAGGCGCCTGGCGCAGCAGCAACAGGCGTCAGCGCCGCTGATGGTGTCATGGCTCGAAGCCCCGGAAGGGATCCAGGTATTGCGCGTTACCACAGAGGATGAGTGCAGCTGGCAGCCGACAGAGAGCGATCTGAGCGGCTAAAGAAAACGGGGCACAGCAGAGTGCCCCGCGACTATCAGCGGTTGATGGCGCGATAGCCGATGTCGTGACGGCAGAAGCAGCCGTCCCAGGAGATAGACTCTGCCATCGCGTAGGCGTTGCGTTGCGCTGTAGCCACATCTTCTCCCAGTGCCGTGACGCACAACACACGTCCGCCGCTGGTCATCACCCGATCGTCCTGCAGCGTGGTGCCCGCATGAAATACTTTGCCTTCAGGCACGGCTTCCAGCGGCAGGCCGTGGATCTGATCGCCGGTACGGTAGCTGCCCGGATAGCCGCCTGCTGCCAGTACCACACCCAGTGCAGGACGTGCATCCCACTCCGACGTCTGCGTATCCAGGGTGCCATCGACTGCTGCCAGGCAGAGTGCCACCAGGTCAGAGTTCAGCCGCAGCATAATGGGCTGCGTCTCCGGGTCGCCAAAGCGGCAATTAAATTCAATGACCTTTGGCTGACCTGATTTATCGATCATCAGACCGGCATACAGGAAACCGGTATAGGTGTTGCCTTCTGCTTTCATACCGTTCACGGTTGGCCAGATAATCTGGTCCATGACGCGCTGGTGGATCTCATCAGTGACCACCGGTGCCGGTGAGTAGGCCCCCATACCGCCCGTGTTGGGACCCGTATCACCATTGCCCGCGCGCTTGTGATCCTGGCTGGTTGCCATCGGCAGCACGTGGTTGCCGTCTGCCATGACAATAAAGCTGGCTTCTTCACCGTCAAGAAACTCTTCAATTACGATACGATGGCCGGCATCGCCAAATGCATTGCCAGCCAGCATATCCTGCACCGCCGCTTCCGCTTCAGCCAGCGTCATCGCGACAATTACGCCTTTACCTGCAGCCAGACCATCGGCTTTGATAACAATGGGCGCACCTTTCTCGCGCAGGTAAGCCAGCGCGGGTTCCACCTCGGTAAAGTTCTGATACTCAGCGGTCGGGATCTGCTGGCGCGCCAGAAAATCCTTGGTAAAGGCTTTCGAGCCTTCCAGCTGGGCTGCCGCCTGCGTCGGGCCAAAGATCTTCAGCCCGGCGGCGCGGAAGGCATCAACCACGCCGATCACCAGCGGCGCTTCCGGGCCGACAATCGTCAGGTCAATCTGCTCCTGCTGCGCAAACGCCAGCAGGGCAGGGATATCGGTCGCACTGATGGGCACATTCTGCAGGGCCGGCTCCAGCGCAGTGCCTGCGTTACCCGGTGCGACAAACACAGTGTCAGCCAGCGGCGACTGTGACGCTTTCCACGCCAGCGCGTGCTCACGTCCGCCATTACCAATTACTAAAATTTTCATTATTGCTGCTCCAGCTGTTAATGGCGGAAATGGCGCATATCGGTAAAGATCATCGCGATGCCGTGCTCATCTGCAGCAGCGATCACCTCTTCATCGCGGATAGAACCGCCGGGCTGAATAACACAGCTCACGCCGGCCGCGGCGGCAGCATCAATACCATCGCGGAACGGGAAGAAGGCATCGGATGCCATCGCTGAACCTGTGACCTTCAGCCCCTCATCGCTCGCCTTAATGCCGGCAATTTTGGCAGAGTAAACGCGGCTCATCTGACCGGCACCGATACCAATAGTCATGTTGTCGCGGGCATAAACAATGGCATTGGATTTAACAAATTTGGCGACTTTCCAGCAGAACAGCGCATCACGCAGCTCCTGCTCAGTCGGCTGACGCTGCGTGACCACGCGAAGCTGGTCGGCGGTGATCATCCCGAGGTCGCGATCCTGTACCAGCAGACCGCCATTGACCCGTTTGAAGTCCAGGCTGGCAACCGGCTGCTGCCACTGACCGCAGATCAGCACGCGCACGTTCTGTTTTGCTGCTGTTACCTGCAGCGCCGCGTCACTGGCAGAAGGGGCAATAATCACTTCAACAAACTGACGGCTGATAATTGCCTGTGCAGTCGCCTCATCCAGCTCGCGGTTAAACGCGATAATGCCGCCAAAAGCAGAGGTCGGGTCAGTCTGATAAGCGCGTTCATAAGCATCAAGGATGGATGTCCCCACCGCTACGCCACACGGGTTGGCGTGTTTGACGATCACACAGGCAGGTTCGTCGAACGCTTTTACGCACTCCAGTGCGGCATCGGTATCTGCAATATTATTGTAAGAGAGTGCCTTGCCCTGCAGCTGCTGCGCAGTGGCTACCGAGGCTTCTGCAATCTCTTCTTCTATATAGAAGGCGGCATCCTGATGGCTGTTCTCGCCATAACGCATATCCTGCTTCTTAATGAAGTTGAGATTCAGGGTGCGCGGGAAGCGACCGGCGGGTGCGCGGGTTTCGCCATGATAAGCAGGAACCAGCGTGCCAAAGTAGTTTGCAATCATACTGTCGTAAGCGGCGGTGTGCTCAAACGCTTTAATTGCCAGATCAAAACGCGTCTCCGGCGTCAGCGCATTATCACTGGCATCCATCTCTGCAATGATGCTGGTGTAGTCGCTGCTCTTAACCACGATCGCCACATCTTTATGATTCTTAGCCGCTGAGCGCACCATGGTTGGCCCGCCGATATCAATATTCTCGACCGCATCTTCCAGCGAGCAGTCAGGCTTAGCCACGGTCTGCGCAAAGGGATAGAGGTTAACCACCACCATATCAATCGGATTGATAGCGTGTTCTGCCATAATCGCGTCATCGGTACCGCGACGACCAAGGATGCCGCCATGTACTTTGGGATGCAGAGTCTTAACGCGTCCATCCATCATTTCCGGGAAACCGGTGTAGTCAGACACTTCAATGACGGGCAGGCCTGCATCTGCCAGCAAACGTGCAGTGCCACCTGTGGAGAGTAGCTCGACGCCTCGTTGTGAGAGTGCATGAGCAAATTCGAGGATACCGGCTTTATCAGAGACACTGAGCAGAGCGCGGCGTACAGGACGACGTTGTTGCATGGTGGTTTTATCCCTTGGCTTTGTTTCGCGTAAATAAGAGCGTTACATCAGGCTGAAAGCGCACTTCTATAAAGAAGATAACGCGTTTGCCTCATGTAACGCCCCAAAAGGGGCGTCCCTGACGTCGCGAGGCATTGTAGCGAAAACGTTTGCGCGATGCTCGCTTAAATTTGTCTGTCCGCTGTTTTGTGGATAACACTGTGCGTAACAGGGTATAAAGCCCCCTTTTGCTGGGGAATGCAGCGAACAGTCATTTTTCCCGAATTTAACGCTTGTCAGTCCGAAAGAAGTCCCTATAATGCGCCTCCATCGACACGGCACACCGGCTTACGGAAACGGCGTTGACAGGAAGATTCGGTAAGAACTTCCGCCGGAGAAAAACGCTGAAAAAAGTGGTTGACTCCGAAGGA
>NZ_JAWRYR010000023.1:0-25300 GCF_046940275.1 Pantoea sp. SIMBA_079
AGGGTCTGCGCTTCGCAATCCGCGAAGGCGGCCGTACCGTTGGCGCGGGCGTTGTTGCTTCTGTTATCGCTTAATTGTGTTAACGCCGGCAGCGGTTTTTAACCGCTGCTGTAGCAATCAGAAAGAGCACTCCGGTGCTCTTTTTTTTTGCCCGGCATAAACCTGCAAACCCATCGATAACCCCACAAACACTGCGTTGTAATAGCAACCATTCTCATTTACACTTTGATCAGAAATTGTACCGGAGCTGAATCTGAAATGTACGTCTGTCTGTGTAATGGGGTAAGTGACAAAACGCTGCGTGAAGTTGTACGCCGCTATCAGCCCAAATCGATCCAGCAGCTGCGCCAGCTGGTTCCGGTGGGAAAACAGTGTGGTAAATGCATCCGTGCAGCACGTGAAATCATGGATGAAGAGCTGCAGCATGTGCCGCTTTACAAAGAGATCGCCTGACATCACGCACAGAATGTCGTAATACCCACAAAAACTGTCACGCCTTTTTGACTTCTTTCTCTCCGCATCTACTATCTGGTTAACTGAAGAGGGGAGGGGTGATATGAAGGGCGACGTTAAAGTCATTGCACATCTCAATAAACTGCTCGGAAATGAGCTGGTCGCAATTAATCAGTATTTTCTGCACGCGCGCATGTTTAAAAACTGGGGGCTGATGCGCCTCAACGATATCGAATATCATGAATCGATCGATGAGATGAAGCACGCCGACAAATATATCGAACGTATTCTCTTTCTCGAAGGTATCCCCAATCTGCAGGATCTGGGGCGTCTGCGTATAGGTGAGGACGTGCCGGAGATGCTGCAGTCCGATTTGCAGTTGGAGCTGGAAGGGGCAAAAGATCTGCGCGAAGCCATTGCCTGGGCGGATAAAGTTCACGACTATGTGAGTCGTGACATGATGATTGAAATTCTGGCTGATGAAGAGCATCACATCGACTTTCTGGAGACCGAACTCGACCTTATTCAGAAAATTGGCCTGCAGAACTACCTGCAGTCGCAAATCAGCGAAAAGGCAGACGAATAGAGGTCTGCGCATACCTGTTATGCCAACCCGCCCGACAGTCATGCCCGGCGGGTTTTCTTTTGCCTGAATTTTTATGGTTAAAAACAGAGCACGGGTTGCTTCCTGAGCGTAATTACGTATAATACGCCGGCCTACCGACATTGGTATGGCGCGATTCGAGCAGAATCGCAGGTGACAATGCTAGGTGTGTCGCCTGACAATACTCCCGATTGGGGAGTTATATGCTGAACGATTACACTCCCCCATCAATCGTAATGGGTGTGGGTAGTAATTTTTTTCGTTTATAAAATGTTTGGAGCCTTGGTCTCATGTCGAACCAAAGAATCCGTATCCGTCTTAAAGCGTTTGATCATCGTCTGATCGATCAATCAACCGCGGAAATCGTTGAGACTGCCAAGCGCACTGGTGCGCAGGTTCGTGGTCCAATTCCGCTGCCGACCCGCAAAGAGCGCTTCACCGTTCTGATCTCTCCGCACGTTAACAAAGATGCGCGTGATCAGTACGAAATCCGCACTCACAAGCGTCTGGTAGACATCGTTGAGCCAACTGAAAAAACCGTTGATGCTCTGATGCGTCTGGATCTGGCTGCCGGTGTTGACGTGCAGATCAGCCTGGGTTAATCAGGTCATCGAGCGATTGAGAGGTTGATACAATGAGTGGTTTAGTCGGTAAAAAAGTGGGCATGACTCGCGTCTTCACTGAAGATGGCGTTTCAATCCCAGTAACCGTAATTGAAATTGAAGCAAACCGCGTTACTCAGGTCAAAGATCTGGAAAACGATGGTTACCAGGCGATCCAGGTTACCACCGGTGCTAAAAAAGCAAACCGTGTGACCAAGCCGGAAGCAGGTCATTATGCTAAAGCTGGCGTTGAAGCTGGCCGTGGTCTGTGGGAATTCCGCACCGAAGGTGAAGAGTACTCCGTAGGCCAGAGCATCAGTGTTGAAATTTTCGCTGACGTTAAAAAAGTAGACGTTACCGGTACCTCTAAAGGTAAAGGTTTCGCAGGTACCGTTAAGCGCTGGAACTTCCGTACCCAGGACGCTACACACGGTAACTCCTTGTCTCACCGCGTTCCGGGTTCTATCGGTCAGAACCAGACTCCGGGCAAAGTGTTCAAAGGCAAGAAAATGGCTGGTCAGCTGGGTAACGAGCGCGTAACCGTTCAGAGCCTGGAAGTAGTACGTGTTGACGCTGAGCGCAACCTGCTGCTGGTCAAAGGTGCTGTCCCGGGTGCAACCGGCAGCGACCTGATTGTTAAACCAGCTGTGAAGGCGTAAGGGGATAGCAATGGAATTAGTACTGAAAGACGCGCAGAGCGCGCTGACTGTTTCCGAAACTACCTTCGGTCGTGATTTCAACGAAGCGCTGGTTCACCAGGTTGTTGTTGCTTATGCCGCAGGTGCTCGTCAGGGTACTCGTGCGCAGAAGACTCGTGCTGAAGTAACTGGTTCAGGCAAAAAGCCGTGGCGCCAGAAAGGTACCGGCCGTGCGCGTTCAGGTTCTGTTAAGAGCCCGATCTGGCGTTCAGGTGGCGTGACCTTCGCTGCTCGTCCACAGGACCACAGTCAAAAAGTTAACAAAAAGATGTACCGCGGCGCGCTGAAAAGCATTCTGTCCGAGCTGGTACGTCAGGACCGTCTGATCGTTGTCGAGTCGTTCTCTGTAGAAGCACCGAAAACCAAGCTGCTGGTACAGAAACTGAAAGACATGGCGCTGGAAGACGTGCTGATCATCACCGGTGAACTGGATGAAAATCTGTTCCTGGCTGCGCGTAACCTGTACAAGGTTGACGTGCGTGACGCAGCAAGTATCGACCCAGTTAGCCTGATCGCCTTCGACAAAGTCGTTATGACTGCTGAAGCAGTTAAGCAAGTTGAGGAGATGCTGGCATGATCCGTGAAGAACGTCTGCTGAAAGTACTGCGCGCGCCGCACGTATCTGAAAAAGCATCAACCGCGATGGAAAAAACCAATACCATCGTTCTCAAAGTTGCGAAAGATGCGACCAAAGCAGAGATCGTTGCTGCTGTTGAGAAACTGTTCGAAGTAGAAGTTAAAGACGTAAATACCCTGGTTGTTAAGGGTAAAGTTAAGCGTCACGGACAGCGTATCGGTCGTCGTAACGACTGGAAAAAAGCTTACGTTACCCTGAAGGAAGGCCAGAATCTGGACTTCGTCGGCGGCGCTGAGTAAGTCGGAGGAGAAAGACAATGGCAGTTGTTAAATGTAAACCGACATCTCCGGGTCGTCGCCATGTAGTTAAAGTGGTGAACCCTGAGCTGCACAAAGGCAAACCATTTGCCGCGCTGGTTGAAAAAAACAGCAAATCCGGTGGTCGTAACAACAATGGTCGTATCACTACCCGTCATATCGGTGGTGGTCACAAGCAGGCTTACCGTATTGTTGACTTCAAACGCAACAAAGATGGTATCCCGGCAGTTGTTGAGCGTCTTGAGTACGATCCGAACCGTTCTGCGAACATCGCACTGGTTCTGTACAAAGATGGCGAGCGCCGTTACATTCTGGCCCCTAAAGGCCTGAAAGCTGGCGACCAGATTCAGTCTGGCGTTGATGCTGCGATTAAAGCAGGTAACACCCTGCCGATGCGTAACATCCCAGTTGGTTCTACCGTGCACAACGTAGAAATGAAACCAGGCAAAGGCGGTCAGATTGCTCGCTCTGCTGGTGCTTACGTGCAGATCGTTGCGCGTGAAGGTTCTTACGTGACCCTGCGTCTGCGTTCAGGCGAAATGCGTAAAGTCGAATCTGACTGCCGCGCAACCCTGGGCGAAGTCGGTAACGCTGAGCACATGCTGCGCGTTCTGGGTAAAGCCGGTGCAGCCCGTTGGCGTGGTGTTCGTCCTACCGTTCGCGGTACTGCGATGAACCCAGTCGATCACCCGCACGGTGGTGGTGAAGGTCGTAACTTTGGTAAGCACCCGGTTTCACCGTGGGGCGTTCAGACCAAAGGTAAGAAGACCCGTAGCAACAAGCGTACTGATAAATTTATCGTACGTCGCCGTAGCAAATAATTTTAGAGGATAAGCCATGCCACGTTCTCTCAAGAAAGGTCCTTTTATTGACCTGCACTTGCTGAAGAAGGTAGAGAAAGCGGTGGAAAGCGGTGACAAGAAGCCCCTGCGCACTTGGTCCCGTCGTTCAACGATCTTCCCTAACATGATCGGTTTGACCATCGCTGTCCATAATGGTCGTCAGCACGTTCCAGTCTTTGTTTCCGACGAAATGGTTGGTCACAAGCTGGGCGAATTCGCACCGACACGTACTTATCGCGGCCATGCTGCAGATAAGAAAGCCAAGAAGAAATAAGTAGGAGGAAGAGATGGAAACTATTGCTCAACATCGCCATGCTCGTTCTTCTGCTCAGAAGGTTCGCCTGGTGGCAGACCTGATTCGCGGTAAGAAAGTGTCGCAGGCTCTGGATATTCTGACTTACACCAACAAGAAAGCGGCTGTACTGGTTAAGAAAGTCCTGGAATCTGCCATTGCTAACGCCGAACACAACGATGGCGCTGATATCGACGATCTGAAAGTTGCGAAAATTTTCGTAGACGAAGGCCCAAGCATGAAGCGCATTATGCCGCGTGCAAAAGGTCGTGCAGATCGCATCCTGAAGCGCACCAGCCACATTACTGTGGTTGTGTCCGATCGCTGAGACTCTGGAGACTAGCAATGGGTCAGAAAGTACATCCTAATGGTATTCGCCTGGGTATTGTAAAACCATGGAACTCTACCTGGTTTGCGAACACCAAAGAATTCGCTGACAACCTCGACAGCGATTTTAAAGTACGTCAGTTCCTGACTAAAGAACTGGCTAAAGCGTCTGTATCTCGTATCGTTATCGAGCGTCCGGCTAAGAGCATCCGTGTGACCATTCACACTGCTCGCCCGGGTATCGTTATCGGTAAGAAAGGTGAAGACGTAGAAAAACTGCGTACGGTCGTCGCGAATATCGCTGGCGTTCCTGCTCAGATCAATATCGCCGAAGTCCGTAAACCGGAACTGGACGCTAAATTGGTTGCTGACAGCATCACTTCACAGCTGGAGCGTCGTGTGATGTTCCGTCGTGCTATGAAGCGTGCTGTACAGAACGCAATGCGTCTGGGCGCTAAAGGTATTAAAGTTGAAGTCAGCGGCCGTCTGGGCGGTGCTGAGATCGCACGTACCGAATGGTATCGTGAAGGTCGCGTACCGCTGCACACTCTGCGTGCGGACATTGACTACAACACCTCTGAAGCGCACACCACTTATGGTGTAATCGGCGTTAAGGTATGGATCTTCAAAGGTGAGATCCTGGGTGGTATGGCTGCTGTTGAACAACCGGAACCGGCTGCTCAACCTAAAAAGCAGCAGCGTAAAGGCCGTAAGTAAGGAGAGTCGCTGATGTTACAACCAAAGCGTACAAAATTCCGTAAAGTGCACAAAGGCCGTAACCGCGGTCTGGCGCAGGGTACGGATGTTAGCTTCGGTACTTTCGGTCTGAAAGCTGTTGGCCGTGGTCGTCTGACCGCTCGTCAGATCGAAGCAGCACGTCGTGCTATGACCCGTGCAGTTAAGCGTCAAGGTAAGATCTGGATCCGTGTATTCCCGGACAAACCGATCACCGAGAAGCCGCTGGAAGTGCGTATGGGTAAAGGTAAGGGTAACGTTGAGTATTGGGTTGCCCTGATTCAGCCTGGTAAAGTCCTGTATGAAATGGACGGCGTACCGGAAGAGCTGGCCCGTGAAGCCTTCAAGCTGGCAGCAGCAAAACTGCCTATCAAAACCACCTTTGTAACTAAGACGGTGATGTAATGAAAGCAACTGAGCTGCGTGAAAAAAGCGTTGAAGAGCTGAACACTGAGCTGCTTAACCTCCTGCGTGAGCAGTTTAACCTGCGCATGCAGGCAGCATCTGGCCAGCTGCAGCAGACCCATCTGCTGAAGCAAGTTCGCCGTGATGTTGCGCGCGTTAAGACTTTACTGACTGAGAAGGCGGCGTAATGACCGATAAAATCCGTACTCTGCAAGGTCGTGTTGTTAGTGACAAAATGCAGAAATCTGCTGTTGTCGCTATCGAACGTTTCGTGAAGCACCCGATCTACGGTAAATTCATCAAACGTACGACTAAGCTGCACATCCATGACGAGAACAATGAGTGTGGTATTGGTGACGTGGTTGAGATCCGCGAAACCCGTCCACTTTCCAAGACTAAGTCCTGGACTCTGGTTCGCGTTGTAGAGAAAGCGATTCTGTAATAGAATTCGTTTCCTCTAAAAACAAAATGAACGGCTCTCGCGAGCCGTTCATTTTTTCTACCCATCTGCGAGATCCGGTGTTATAATGCCGCGCCCTCAATTATGGGGCTTTTTAACGACCTGAGGTTTGGGTCCCGAAGTAGTAGTTGACATTAGCGGAGCACTAAAATGATCCAAGAACAGACTATGCTGAACGTCGCCGACAACTCCGGTGCACGTCGCGTAATGTGTATCAAGGTTCTGGGTGGCTCGCACCGTCGCTACGCAGGCGTCGGCGATATCATCAAAGTGACCATCAAGGAAGCAATTCCGCGTGGCAAGGTGAAAAAAGGTGATGTCCTGAAAGCGGTAGTGGTGCGCACCAGGAAGGGTGTTCGTCGCCCGGACGGTTCTGTCATTCGCTTCGATGGCAATGCATGCGTTATTCTGAACAATAACAGTGAGCAGCCAATCGGAACGCGTATTTTTGGGCCGGTAACTCGTGAACTTCGCACTGAAAAGTTCATGAAAATTATCTCTCTGGCACCAGAAGTACTCTAAGGAGCGAGCAATGGCAGCTAAAATCCGTCGTAACGACGAAGTTATTGTTCTTACCGGTAAAGACAAAGGTAAGCGCGGTAAAGTAAAGAACGTCCTGACTTCTGGTAAAGTCATCGTTGAAGGTATCAACCTGGTTAAGAAACACCAGAAGCCGGTTCCGGCTCTGAACCAGCCAGGTGGCATCGTTGAAAAAGAAGCTGCAATTCAGGTTTCTAACGTTGCAATCTTCAATGCGGCAACCGGCAAGGCTGACCGTGTAGGCTTTAGATTCGAAGACGGTAAAAAAGTCCGTTTCTTCAAGTCTAACAGCGAAACTATCAAGTAATTTGGAGTAGTACGATGGCGAAACTGCATGATTACTACAAAGACGAAGTAGTCCAGAAACTCATGACAGAGTTTGGCTACAATTCTGTCATGCAAGTCCCTCGGGTCGAGAAGATCACCCTGAACATGGGTGTTGGTGAAGCGATCGCTGACAAGAAACTGCTGGATAACGCAGCAGCTGACCTGGCAGCAATCTCCGGTCAAAAACCGCTGATCACCAAAGCACGCAAATCAGTTGCAGGCTTCAAAATCCGTCAGGGCTATCCGATCGGCTGTAAAGTAACTCTGCGTGGCGAACGCATGTGGGAGTTCTTTGAGCGTCTGATCACTATTGCTGTACCACGTATTCGTGACTTCCGCGGTCTTTCTGCGAAGTCTTTCGACGGTCGTGGTAACTACAGCATGGGCGTACGTGAGCAGATCATCTTCCCAGAAATCGACTACGACAAAGTCGATCGCGTTCGTGGTTTGGATATTACCATTACCACTACTGCGAAATCTGATGATGAAGGCCGTGCACTGCTGGCTGCCTTTGACTTCCCGTTCCGCAAGTAAGGTAGGGTTACTTAATGGCTAAGCAATCTATGAAAGCACGCGAAGTTAAGCGTGTGAAATTAGCAGACAAGTTCTTCGCAAAACGCGTTGAGCTGAAAGCAATCATTTCTGATGTGAACGCATCTGACGAAGATCGTTGGAATGCCGTTCTCAAGCTGCAGAGTCTGCCGCGTGATTCCAGCCCTTCCCGTCAGCGTAATCGCTGCCGTCAGACAGGTCGTCCGCACGGTTTCCTGCGGAAGTTTGGGTTGAGCCGTATCAAGGTCCGTGAAGCCGCTATGCGCGGTGAAATCCCGGGTCTGAAAAAGGCTAGCTGGTAATTGTCACCATTTGAATCACGGGAGTAACACAGATGAGCATGCAAGATCCGATCGCGGATATGCTGACCCGTATCCGTAACGGTCAGGCCGCGAACAAAGTTGCGGTCTCTATGCCTTCCTCCAAGCTGAAAGTGGCAATTGCCAACGTGCTGAAGGAAGAAGGCTATATTGAAGATTTTAAAATCGAAGGCGACATCAAGCCGGAACTGGAACTGACTCTTAAGTATTTCCAGGGTAAAGCTGTTGTAGAAAGCATTCAACGTGTTAGCCGTCCAGGTCTGCGCATCTATAAAAGAAAAGATGAGCTGCCAAAAGTGATGGCTGGTATGGGTATTGCTGTAATTTCTACCTCTAAAGGTGTCATGACTGATCGTGCAGCGCGCCAGGCTGGTCTTGGTGGCGAAATTATCTGCTACGTAGCGTAATCGGAGGAATAAAATGTCTCGTGTTGCAAAAGCACCTGTCGTTATTCCTGCCGGCGTAGAGGTAAAACTCAACGGTCAGGAAGTTTCGATCAAAGGCAAAAACGGCGAGCTGACTCGTACTATCAACAATGCTGTTGAAATCAAGCAGGAAGACAACACCCTGACTTTTGCTCCACGCAAAGGTTATGCGGATGGTTGGGCACAGGCAGGTACTGCTCGTGCACTGCTGAACGGCATGGTTATCGGTGTTACCGACGGCTTCACTAAGAAGCTGCAACTGGTTGGTGTTGGTTATCGTGCAGCTGTTAAAGGCAACTCTGTGAGTCTGGCCCTGGGCTTCTCTCACCCTGTTGAACATGCACTGCCGGCCGGCATCACTGCTGAATGTCCGACTCAAACTGAAATCGTGCTGAAAGGCGCTGATAAGCAGGTTATCGGACAGGTTGCAGCTGATCTGCGCGCCTACCGTCGTCCTGAGCCTTACAAAGGCAAGGGTGTTCGTTACGCCGACGAAGTCGTGCGTACCAAAGAGGCTAAGAAGAAGTAAGGTAACACTATGGATAAGAAATCTGCTCGTATCCGTCGTGCGACCCGTGCACGTCGCAAGCTCAAAGAGCTGGGTGCTACTCGCCTGGTGGTACATCGTACCCCGCGTCACATTTACGCACAGGTAATCGCCCCGAACGGTTCCGAAGTTCTGGTTGCTGCTTCTACTGTAGAAAAAGCTATCGCTGAACAACTGAAGTATACCGGTAACAAAGACGCTGCTGCAGCTGTAGGTAAAGCTCTGGCTGAGCGCGCTATCGAAAAAGGCATCAAAGATGTTTCTTTCGATCGTTCCGGGTTCCAATATCATGGTCGCGTCCAGGCACTTGCAGATGCTGCTCGTGAAGCTGGCCTTCAGTTCTAAGGTAGAGGTCTAAGATGGCACACATCGAGAAACAAGCTGGCGAACTGCAGGAAAAATTGATCGCGGTAAACCGTGTTTCTAAAACTGTGAAAGGTGGTCGTATTTTCTCCTTCACCGCACTGACTGTAGTGGGTGATGGTAACGGCCGCGTGGGTTTTGGTTACGGTAAAGCGCGTGAAGTTCCAGCAGCGATCCAGAAAGCGATGGAAAAAGCCCGTCGCAATATGATTAACGTCGCGCTGACTCACGGCACTCTGCAGCACCCTGTAAAAGGTGCGCACACGGGTTCTCGTGTGTTCATGCAGCCGGCTTCTGAAGGTACCGGTATCATCGCCGGTGGTGCAATGCGCGCCGTCCTGGAAGTCGCTGGAGTTCATAACGTTCTGGCTAAAGCATATGGTTCCACCAACCCGATTAACGTGGTTCGTGCAACTATTGATGGCCTGGGCAATATGAAATCTCCGGAAATGGTCGCTGCCAAGCGTGGTAAATCCGTTGAAGAAATTCTGGGGTAATCACGATGGCTAAGACTATTAAAATTACACAAACCCGCAGTTCAATCGGCCGCCTGCCTAAGCACAAAGCCACTCTGATTGGCCTGGGTCTGCGTCGTATTGGTCACACCGTTGAGCGTGAAGACACGCCTGCTGTACGCGGTATGGTCAACGCGATTTCCTACATGCTGAAAGTGGAGGAGTAAGAGATGCGTTTAAACACTCTGTCTCCGGCCGAAGGGTCTAAACACGCTTCCAAGCGTCTGGGTCGTGGTATCGGTTCTGGCCTCGGCAAAACCGGCGGTCGTGGTCACAAAGGTCAGAACTCACGTTCTGGCGGTGGCGTACGTCGTGGTTTCGAGGGTGGTCAGATGCCTCTGTACCGTCGTCTGCCGAAGTTCGGCTTCACTTCACGCAAATCATTCGTGACGACTGAAGTTCGTCTGTCTGATCTGGCGAAAGTGGAAGGCGGTATTGTTGACCTGAACACGCTGAAAGCAGCCAACATCATCGGTGTTCAGATTGAATTCGCGAAAGTGATTCTGTCTGGTGAAGTTACTACACCGGTAACGATTCGTGGACTGCGTGTCACCAAAGGTGCTCGTGCTGCAATCGAAGCTGCTGGCGGTAAAATCGAGGAATAAGTAGCAGATGGCAAAGCAACCGGGATTAGATTTTCAAAGCGCCAAAGGGGGCTTTGGTGAACTGAAGCGCAGACTATTGTTTGTAATCGGTGCACTGATTGTCTTCCGCATTGGCTCTTTTATTCCAATCCCCGGTATCGATGCCACTGTACTTGCCAAACTGCTTGAGCAACAGCGTGGCACCATCATTGAAATGTTCAACATGTTCTCTGGTGGTGCTCTCAGTCGTGCCTCAATCTTCGCGCTGGGTATTATGCCGTATATTTCGGCCTCTATTATTATCCAGCTGCTGACGGTGGTTCATCCCGCCCTGGCAGAGATTAAGAAAGAGGGTGAGGCTGGCCGTCGTAAGATTAGCCAGTACACCCGCTATGGCACCCTGGTTCTGGCCATATTTCAGTCGATTGGTATCGCTACCGGTCTGCCGAATATGCCAGGAATGCAGGGCCTGGTGTTAAATCCGGGCTTCGCATTCTACTTTACCGCTGTTGTGAGTCTGGTCACCGGAACAATGTTCCTGATGTGGCTGGGCGAACAGATTACTGAACGAGGTATCGGTAACGGTATTTCAATCATTATCTTCGCAGGTATTGTTGCGGGTCTTCCGCCGGCCATTGGCCATACCATCGAGCAAGCGCGGCAAGGCGACCTGCACTTTCTTCTGTTGCTGTTGGTTGCAGTTCTTGTATTTGCAGTGACGTTCTTTGTTATTTTCGTTGAGCGTGGCCAGCGTCGTATCGTGGTCAACTACGCTAAACGTCAGCAGGGACGTCGTGTATATGCTGCACAGAGCACACATTTACCGTTGAAAGTGAATATGGCAGGTGTCATTCCAGCTATCTTCGCTTCCAGCATTATTCTGTTCCCGGCAACGATAGCATCCTGGTTCGGGAGCGGTAGTGGTTGGAACTGGCTGACAACAATTTCGCTGTATTTGCAGCCAGGACAGCCGCTTTATGTGCTACTCTATGCGACTGCAATCATCTTCTTCTGTTTCTTCTACACGGCGCTGGTGTTTAACCCGCGTGAAACAGCAGATAACCTGAAGAAGTCTGGTGCATTCGTACCGGGAATTCGTCCGGGAGAGCAAACGGCGAAGTATATCGATAAAGTTATGACACGTCTCACCTTAATCGGTGCGCTGTATATTACTTTTATCTGCCTGATCCCGGAGTTCATGCGTGATGCCATGAAGGTTCCCTTCTACTTTGGCGGTACTTCACTGCTGATTGTAGTGGTCGTCATCATGGACTTTATGGCTCAAGTGCAAACTCTGATGATGTCTAGTCAGTATGAGTCTGCATTGAAAAAAGCTAATCTGAAAGGCTATGGCCGTTAATTCAGTAGCTTGAGAAGTTACGGAGAGTAAAAATGAAAGTTCGTGCTTCCGTCAAGAAATTATGTCGTAACTGCAAAATCATTCGTCGCGACGGTGTCGTACGTGTGATCTGCAGCGCCGAGCCTAAGCATAAACAGCGCCAGGGCTGATTAAGTCACATATTTTTCTTGCAAAGTCGGGTTGAGCTGGCTAGATTAGCCAGCCAATCTTTTGTATGTCGATGCGTTTCCATTTGAGTATCCTGAAAACGGGCTTTTCAGCATGGTTCGCATTTATTTAATTATAGGAGTGCATAGTGGCCCGTATAGCAGGCATTAACATTCCTGATCATAAACATACCGTTATCGCATTAACTTCGATCTTCGGTATCGGCAAAACTCGTTCCAAAGCTATCTGCGTTGAAACGGGCATTGCTGAAAATGTTAAGATCAGTGAGCTGTCTGAAGAACAGATTGATCAGCTGCGTGAAGCAGTTGGTAAATTCGTTGTTGAAGGTGATCTGCGCCGTGAAATCACCCTGAGCATCAAGCGTCTTATGGACCTTGGTTGCTACCGTGGTTTACGCCATCGTCGTGGTCTGCCAGTTCGCGGTCAGCGTACTAAGACCAACGCACGTACCCGTAAGGGTCCGCGTAAACCGATCAAGAAATAATCGGGGTGAGTAAATAATGGCAAAGGCACCAGTTCGTGCACGTAAGCGTGTAAGAAAACAAGTCTCAGATGGCGTGGCTCATGTCCATGCGTCTTTTAACAACACCATCGTTACCATTACTGATCGTCAGGGTAACGCACTGGGTTGGGCAACCGCCGGTGGTTCCGGTTTCCGCGGTTCACGTAAATCTACTCCGTTTGCTGCTCAGGTCGCTGCAGAGCGCTGTGCAGAAGCGGTAAAAGATTACGGTATTAAGAACCTGGAAGTTATGGTTAAGGGTCCAGGTCCAGGCCGCGAATCTACGATTCGTGCTCTGAACGCTGCCGGTTTCCGCATCACGAATATTACTGATGTGACTCCGATCCCTCACAACGGTTGTCGTCCGCCGAAAAAACGTCGCGTATAACGCCCCGTTTTTTAGGTTAGTTGGAGAAAGAAAATGGCAAGATATTTGGGTCCTAAGCTCAAGCTGAGCCGTCGCGAGGGTACCGACTTATTCCTTAAGTCTGGCGTTCGCGCGATTGATTCCAAGTGCAAAATTGAACAAGCCCCTGGTCAGCATGGTGCGCGTAAACCGCGTCTGTCTGATTACGGCGGTCAGTTACGTGAAAAGCAGAAAGTTCGTCGTATGTACGGCGTGCTGGAGCGTCAGTTCCGTAACTACTATAAAGAAGCAGCACGTCTGAAAGGCAACACCGGTGAAAACCTGTTAGCTCTGCTGGAAGGTCGTCTGGATAACGTAGTTTACCGTATGGGCTTTGGCGCCACTCGTGCAGAAGCACGTCAGCTGGTTAGCCACAAATCTATTCTGGTAAATGGCCGCGTTGTTAACATCGCTTCTTATCAGGTATCTCCGAATGATGTCGTAAGCATCCGTGAGAAAGCCAAAAAGCAATCTCGCGTGAAGGCCGCTCTGGAGCTGGCTGAGCAGCGTGAAAAGCCAACCTGGCTGGAAGTTGATGCGACCAAGATGGAAGGTGTGTTCAAGCGTATGCCTGAGCGTACTGATCTGTCTGCGGACATTAACGAACACCTGATCGTCGAGCTTTACTCTAAGTAAAGCTTAGTACCAAAGAGAGGACACAATGCAGGGTTCTGTGACAGAGTTTCTAAAACCGCGCCTGGTAGATATCGAGCAAGTGAGTTCGACGCACGCCAAGGTGACCCTTGAACCATTAGAGCGTGGCTTTGGCCATACTCTTGGTAACGCACTGCGCCGTATTCTGCTTTCTTCCATGCCGGGTTGCGCGGTGACCGAGGTTGAAATTGATGGCGTGCTGCATGAGTACTCCACCAAAGAGGGCGTTCAGGAAGATATCCTGGAAATCCTGCTCAACCTGAAAGGGCTGGCGGTAAGAGTTCAGGGTAAAGATGAAGTCATCCTTACTTTGAATAAATCTGGCATTGGCCCTGTGACTGCAGCCGACATCACCCATGATGGTGATGTCGAAATCGTCAAGCCGCAGCATGTGATCTGCCATCTGACCGATGAAAACGCATCTATTAGCATGCGCATCAAAGTTCAGCGTGGTCGTGGTTATGTGCCGGCGTCTGCCCGAATTCATTCGGAAGAAGATGAGCGCCCAATCGGCCGCCTGCTGGTCGACGCTTGCTACAGCCCTGTAGACCGTATCGCCTACAATGTTGAAGCAGCGCGTGTAGAGCAGCGCACCGACCTGGACAAGCTGGTCATCGAAATGGAAACCAACGGCACAATCGATCCTGAAGAGGCGATTCGTCGTGCGGCCACCATCCTGGCAGAACAACTGGAAGCTTTCGTTGACCTACGTGACGTACGTCAGCCGGAAGTGAAAGAAGAGAAACCAGAATTCGATCCGATCCTGCTGCGCCCTGTTGACGATCTGGAATTGACTGTCCGCTCTGCTAACTGCCTTAAGGCAGAAGCTATCCACTACATCGGTGATCTGGTACAGCGTACTGAGGTTGAGCTGCTTAAAACGCCTAACCTCGGTAAAAAATCTCTTACTGAGATTAAAGATGTGCTCGCTTCACGTGGTCTGTCTCTGGGCATGCGCCTGGAAAACTGGCCACCAGCAAGCATCGCTGATGAATAAACCGATCACAGGTTAAGGTTTCACTGAGAAGGATAAGGTCATGCGCCATCGTAAGAGTGGTCGTCAACTGAACCGCAACAGCAGCCATCGTCAGGCTATGTTCCGCAACATGGCTGGTTCTCTGGTTCGTCATGAGATCATCAAAACGACTCTGCCGAAAGCCAAAGAACTGCGTCGCGTAGTTGAGCCGCTGATTACTCTTGCCAAGACCGACAGCGTAGCTAATCGTCGTCTGGCATTCGCCCGTACTCGTGATAACGAGATCGTGGCAAAACTGTTTAACGAGCTGGGCCCGCGTTTCGCGAGCCGTGCCGGTGGTTACACTCGTATTCTGAAGTGTGGCTTCCGTGCTGGTGACAACGCTCCGATGGCTTACATCGAGCTGGTTGATCGTCCAGAAGCTCAAGCAGAAGCTGCTGCAGAGTAATCTGCAGTATCGTAAAAAACCCGCTTCGGCGGGTTTTTTATTGCCTGTAATTTGTCTGCTATGGATTCTGAACTACAGTCAGACAGTGAGAGGAGGGCACTATGAGGTTAATCGATCAACTGGCTGAACAGCACATCCGCGAGGCTCAGGCTAAAGGCGAATTCAGCAATCTTCCCGGCGAAGGCGCACCGTTACAACTCGATGATGACAGCGGGGTACCTTCAGAGCTGCGCACCGCTTACCGTCTGTTGAAAAATGCCGGCTATCTGCCGCCGGAGCTTGAAGCTCGCAAAGAAGCGCTTGAGCTGCATAAGCTGTTGCAGACGCTTGAGGCAGAGGAACCTGCTCATGCTGATATTTCCCGGCGTCTCGCTCTGCTGGAAAGTAAATTTCAGCAGGCTGGCCTGAGTACCGACTTTTTATACAGCCATTATCGTGCTGATATCGCTTATCGTTTTAAACGTGAAGATCAATAAATGGTGCGCTGGTCAGCTGTCTGGCTCACGGATGTGCCGTTGAACATAATTTTGCTGTGTCAGGAACAGCAAGCTGCCTGTCTCTGAAACGCCGGAGCGCGCAACGATACGCATGCAGTAATGATTGAAAGGCCGGGCAATAAGAGTAAAGTTATCCCCGATATTTATCAGGAGAAAAAGATGAGTCACTATCAGCACCGGAAAGGCACTATAAATGATAATGCGCTGGAAGCGTTACTGCATGATCCGCTTTATCGTCAGCGGATAGAGCGCAATCACAAAGGTAAAGGCAGCTATCGTCGTAAAGAGAAGCATGCAAAGAGAGAACAGCGGGAGGCCAGCGATAAGCAACACTGTTTATCACTGGCCTTCTGCTATGACATAAAAAAAGCCGCCTGAGCAGGCGGCTTTTTTATCAGATCTTTGTATTCTGCTGTTTCAGTAAATCGCGGATTTCCGTCAGCAGCACTTCTTCGCTTGAAGGCTTCGGTGCCGGCTTCTCTACTTCTTTTTTGGTATAGAGTTTGTTCATCACTTTAATCGCCATGAAAATCGCGAATGCAATAATGACAAAATCAAATACGGTCTGGATAAAATTACCATACTCCATCACAACAGCAGGAATATCACCCTCGGCCGGTTTTAAAACCCATCTGAACTGTTTAAAGTCCACGCCGCCAATCAGCAGGCCCAGCGGAGGCATGATGATATTGGCCACTAATGATGAAACGATTTTACCAAACGCAGCACCGATCACGACACCGACTGCCAAATCTACAACATTGCCACGCATGGCGAAATCGCGAAACTCTTTGAATAAACTCATGGTTATCTCCCTTGCCTAAGCCAATCGCTAAAGTCTAACAAACCTTTGCGCATTTTCCATTATTGCAGCGGATTAACGCGAGACTGCGAAAGGGGATGCAGTCCGGCGATTATCAGAGGAAAAACGGGCTGGGCTGGAACAGCCGCTCTACATCCGGAACAAATTTTTTGTCTGTCAGAAACATGATCACATGATCACCCTGTTCGATTCTGACGTTTGCATTAGCAATAATCACTTCATCACCGCGAACAATTGCGCCAATCAGCGTACCGGGCGGTAATTTGATGTTCTCAATCTGGCGGCCTACCACGCGTGACGTGCTCTCATCGCCATGTGCAATAGCTTCAATGGCTTCTGCAATGCCGCGGCGCAGTGACGAAACGCCCACAATATCCGCTTTGCGTACATGGCTCAGCAGGGCAGAAATGGTGGCCTGCTGGGGTGAGATGGCGATATCTATGACGCTGCCCTGTACCAGATCAACATAGGCACGACGCTGAATCAGCACCATGACTTTTTTAGCCCCCATCTTTTTAGCCAGCATGGCTGACATAATGTTGGCCTCATCGTCATTGGTCACGGCAATAAAAAGATCCACCTGATCCACATGCTCTTCAGCCAGCAGCTCCTGATCGGAGGCGTCCCCATAGAAGACAATGGTATCCTGCAGGTTTTCCGCCAGCTCAGCGGCGCGCTGCTGATTACGTTCAATGAGTTTAACGCTGTAATGTTTCTCCAGCCGCTGCGCCAGGCCAAAACCAATATTACCCCCGCCTACCAGCATGATGCGTTTATAGGGCTTTTCCAGCCGCTGCATCTCACTCATCACCGCGCGGATATGCTGGCTGGCAGCAATGAAGAACACTTCATCACCCGCTTCAACAATGGTTGATCCCTGCGGACGGATAGGGCGATCCTGACGAAAAATAGCCGCAACCCGCGTATCGATATGCGGCATATGCTCGCGCATGATAGAGAGCGGATTGCCTACCAGCGGGCCGCCATAATAGGCTTTAACCACGGCAAGGCTTACTTTTCCTTCCGCAAAATTGACCACCTGAAGTGCGCCAGGGTACTGGATAAGACGATAGATATTGTCGATAACCAGCTGTTCAGGGGAGATTAAGTGATCAATGGGCACCGCTTCCGGCGTAAATAACTTATCGCCATCGCGCAGATAGTCTGCCGCGCGAATACGCGCAATACGGTTTGGCGTATTAAATAGCGAGTACGCGATCTGACAGGCGATCATATTGGTTTCGTCTGAGCTGGTTACGGCAACCAGCATATCGGCATCCTCTGCGCCCGCTTCACGCAGGATACGCGGATGAGAGCCATGGCCGTGGACAACCCGCAGGTCAAATTTATCCTGTAACACGCGTAAACGTGAAGGATCGCTGTCTACCACGGTGATATCGTTATTTTCACCTACCAGATTTTCTGCCAGCGTCCCGCCCACCTGACCGGCGCCGAGGATAATAATTTTCATCGCTCTGTTGCTCTCATTACTTACGTGCGCCGCACTATTTTTTTATCAGCTTAGCGTAGAAAAAGCCGTCGCCGCCGTCAGCGTGCGGAAAGACCTGCCAGCCATATTCATCGCCCTGCGGCAAGGGCACCGCGATGGCATCATCATGGGCGGCGAGAAACGTACGGATTTGCTCATGGTTCTCTTCCGGCAGTACTGAACAGGTCGCATAAAGTAATGTTCCGCCTGATTTCAGTCGTGGCCAGATGGCATTGAGGATGTCACGCTGCAGTGCCGCCAGTTCCGCAATGTCCCGATCGCGGCGCAGCCATTTAATATCCGGATGGCGCCGGATCACGCCGGTTGCAGAGCAGGGGGCATCGAGCAGGATACGGTCAAATGTCTGGTCACTACACCAGGCGGCAGGCGTACGGCCATCACCCTGACGCACTTCTGCAGTCATGTTAAGGCGTCCCAGGTTCTCCCGCACGCGGCTCAGCCGCTGCTCATCAATATCCACCGCCATTACACTGGCCTGCGGTGCCACTTCCAGAATATGTGTGGTTTTGCCACCCGGCGCTGCGCAGAGATCGAGAATATATTCGCCGGCCTGAGGTTCAAGCAGCAGCGCACAGCGCTGAGCAGAGAGATCCTGAACCGTAACCCATCCCTGATCAAAACCCGGCAGCTGGCTTACGGGGGCTGGCGATTCCAGGCGCAGAGCATCCGGCGCATCACCGCAGATACCATTTTTATCCGCCTGGTTCAGCAATGCCAGCCAGGCATCACGCGAATGATGCTGGCGATTGACGCGCAGCCACATTGGCGGGCGCTGATTGTTGGCTTCGGTGATAGCCTGCCACTGCTGCGGCCAGGCGTGCTGAAGACGCTTCAGTAACCAGCCAGGATGGAGATAGCGCTGCGGCGCCTGATCCACCTCTGCCAGCAGGCTTTCCTGCTGACGCTGAAACTGGCGTAATACACCATTCAGCAGCCCTTTCAGGTTAGCCCGCTTAAGGACTTCTGCGCCGGCCACGGTTTCTGCCAGCGCGGCATGCGGCGGGATCCGCGTATACAGCAGCTGATAAAGGCCGACCATAATCAGATAGTGCAGCACGCGCTGTTTACCGGTTAACGGACGCTCCATCAGCTTGCCGATCAGCGCTTCCAGCTGGGGTAACGTGCGCGTCACGCCAAAGCACAACTCCTGCAGCAGGGCACCATCTTTATCCGCCACGGTTTTTTGCGCGGCAGGAAGGATAGCGCTGAGCGATTCACCCTTATCCACCACACGTTCGATCAGTTGCGCCGCCAGGCTGCGCAGATTAGTCGCTTTTTTCATAGTTTTTCATCAGGCAATTGGGCCCGGCGTAGGCCGGGCAACAGGATCAGGCCAGAACGGTTCCGGGAGTGAACCATTCACGGCGTGAATTGAGCAGGTCCTGGGCTGACATAGGTTTTTTGCCAGCGGGCTGAAGGGATAACAGGTTCAGTACGCCATCGGCGGTGGCAACCTGAATGCCCTGTTTATCGGCATGCAGAATTTCGCCAGGCTGTTTGTTCTGATGCGGTAATACTGTTGCCTGCCAGGCTTTTACCGGTTGCTCATCGATCAGAAAATAACTTACCGGCCAGGGATTAAAGGCGCGGATGCAGCGTTCCAGCTGCGCCGCCGGCAGCGTCCAGTCCAGTCTGGCTTCCTCTTTACTGAGCTTTTCAGCGTAGGTTGCCAGAGCGTTGTCCTGTACCTCCGGCTGTGCACGATTGGCTGCCAGCATGTTCAGCGTTTGCAGCAGGCCCTGCGGCCCCAGTTCAGCCAGACGATCATAGAGCGAAGCGCTGGTATCCTCGGGACCAATCGGGCAGTTGAGTTTAAGCAGCATATCGCCTGTATCGAGGCCAGCATCCATCTGCATAATGGTCACGCCGGTTTCGTGGTCGCCAGCCCAAAGCGCACGCTGGATGGGCGCCGCGCCGCGCCAGCGTGGCAGCAGGGAGCCGTGAACGTTTACGCAACCCAGACGCGGCATGGAAAGCACCGCCTGCGGCAGAATCAGTCCATATGCCACGACAACCATAATATCCGCCTGCAGATCGGCTACCAGCTGCTGATTCTCTTCCGGCCTGAGTGATTTTGGCTGAAAAACCGGGATACCGTGCGTCTGTGCTAACACTTTTACCGGACCGGGAGTAAGTTTGTTGCCGCGTCCGGCAGGACGATCGGGCTGGGTAAAGACGCCAGTTACCTGATGCTCAGATGCAAGCAGCGCGTCGAGGTGACGCGCTGCAAAGTCAGGTGTACCGGCAAAAATAATTTTTAACGGTGCAGACACAATTTAGCCTTCTGTTCGCTCTCAGGATGCGCGGGCATTCTGGCGAGCCAGTTTTTCCAGTTTCTGTTTAATGCGCTGGCGTTTCAGCGGTGACAGATAATCGATAAACAGCTTGCCGTCCAGATGGTCAATCTCATGCTGAATACAGATTGCCAGCAGGCCATCTGTTTCCAGTTCAAAGCTGTTACCGTCACGATCCAGCGCGCGCACTTTGACCCGCTCAGCGCGCGGGACAAATGCACGCTGTTCCGGGATAGAAAGGCAGCCTTCCTCAATACCGGTCTCGCCGTGTTTTTCCAGCAGTTCCGGATTAATAAGCACCAGACGCTCGTCACGATTTTCAGAGACATCAATAACAATAATACGCTGATGGATATCAACCTGCGTAGCCGCCAGGCCAATACCTTCTTCGGCATACATCGTTTCAAACATATCATCGACAATACGCTGCACGTCGGCGTCAACTGCTGCAACCGGGGCAGCAATTTTGCGAAGGCGATCGTCAGGAAAATGTAATACCTGCAAAACTGACATAAATATCCAGATCTATATGCGTTAAAGAAAAGATTACTGGTTCATATTGTAGACTTTTCAGGACCCGATTGACAGCATTGCACGGCACAGACACGGCGGTCAGGGAAGCCAAAATGGAAAAGCGGGAAAGAGTGCTCAGAGCAGCAAACATACGTGGTTTAAGTGGCCATAAAGCGCACCGTTTTATGACGGCGTTAAAGGCTGCAGACAGCGTGGATGACGAGTGGCTGCACGTGCAGGGAATGAGCGAGCAACAGCGACAGCACTATCTGACGCTGTGCCCGCGCCAGCTCAATAACGCACTGGAGTGGCTGGCTCAGCCGCAGCATAACCTGATTGACTGCACGGATGTTTGTTACCCGGAACGGCTCAAAGAGATCGCGCGCTACCCGGCCGTGCTGTTTGTCGCTGGCGATGCATCAGTGCTTACCCAGCCTCAGCTTGCCGTGGTTGGCAGCCGCAACTGCTCACTTTACGGAAAAGAGTGGGGGGAGTGGTTTACGCAACAGCTGGCCGTAAGCGGCCTGACCATCACCAGTGGACTGGCGCGCGGTATTGATGGTATTGCGCATCGCGCTGCGCTGGCTGCCGGAGGAAAAACGCTGGCTGTACTGGGCAGCGGATTACAGCGCCTTTATCCCAGGCAGCATCAGGCGCTGGCCTGTGACATTATCAGCCACGGCGGTGCGCTGGTCTCTGAACTGCCGCTGACATGTGCGCCGCATGCTGCGAACTTCCCGCGTCGTAACCGTATTATCAGTGGGTTAAGCCATGGCGTGCTGGTGGTAGAGGCGTCGCTGAAGAGCGGTTCACTGGTCACAGCACGCTACGCGCTCGAGCAAAACCGCAATGTTTATGCGCTGCCCGGCGCGCTGGGAAATGCCGGCAGCGAAGGCGTGCACTGGCTGATACAGCAGGGCGCACTGCTGGTTGCTCATCCTAATAATATCCTGGAAGATCTTCACTCTGCGCTGCAGTGGCTGCCCGTAAACCAATCGGACACAACATATTCACAACTCAGTGACGATGTGCCATTGCCATTTCTCAGCGCGTTGGCTAACGTAGGTGATGAGGTTACACCTGTTGACGTCGTCGCTGAACGTGCCGGCCAACCTGTGCCAGTAATCGCTGCGCAATTGCTCGAACTGGAGTTAGCAGGATGGATCGCAGCTGTACCCGGCGGCTATGTCCGATTGAGGAGGGCATGCCATGTTCGACGTACTTATGTACTTGTTTGAAACCTATATTCATAACGAAGCTGAGATGCGCGTTGATCAGGATAAACTCACTGATGATTTAACCGACGCCGGTTTTCACCGTGAAGACATCTACAATGCGCTGAACTGGCTTGAACGGCTGGCGGATTACCAGGAGGGTCTGGTCGCACCGGTATTACTGGCAAATGATCCTCTCTCTATGCGTATCTACACAGAAGAAGAGAGCCAGCGTTTAGATGCAGAGTGTCGCGGTTTCGTGTTGTTCCTTGAACAAATTCAGGTACTGAACATGGAAACGCGGGAAATGGTTATCGAACGGGTCATGGCGCTTGATACGCTGGAGTTTGATCTGCAGGACCTGAAATGGGTGGTGCTGATGGTGCTGTTTAATATTCCGGGATGCGAAAATGCCTATCAGCAAATGGAAGAACTGTTATTCGACGTCAATGAAGGTATGCTGCATTAATCTGTAACGAATGCCCCAGGTAATATGAATAAATCAGCGCTGTTTAGCGTGCACAAACAGGAACCCTGCCCCCTCTGCGGGGCAGAATTAGTCATACGTTCTGGTAAAATGGGCCCGTTTCTGGGCTGTACAAACTATCCCGCCTGCGACTATATCCGCCCGATGAAAAATCAGGCAGATGGACATATCGTTAAAGTGCTGGAGGGGCATGCCTGCCCGCAGTGTGGGGCAGACAAAGTATTGCGGCAGGGACGGTTTGGTATGTTTATCGGCTGTAGCAGTTATCCGGCGTGTCACTATACGGAAGCGGTTGATAAACCTGACGTGACGGCTATTGCCTGTCCGCAGTGTGCCAGCGGTAAGCTGGTGCAGCGGCGCTCGCGCTATGGCAAAACGTTTCACGCCTGCGATCGCTACCCTGAGTGTCAGTTTGCGATTAACGCCACGCCGGTTGAGGGCATTTGTCCACACTGCCAGTTCTCGCTATTAATAGAAAAGAAAACTGCACAGGGCGTCAGGCGTTTCTGCGCCAGTAAACGCTGCGGCAAGCCCGTTGTGCCTGATGAAGAGTAATCATGAACCAGTCTCAATCTATTCCAGGAAGCGCTGACTTTTGCATTGAACAGCTGAACCAGCAGCGCGTGATCGCCTATCCCACCGAAGCCGTATTTGGCCTTGGCTGCGATCCTGACAGCGAACGGGCGGTAATGGCGCTGCTGGAGCTGAAACAACGTCCGGTTGAGAAAGGATTGATCCTGATTGCCGCTGACTACAGCCAGCTGACGCCCTATATTGATGATGAGCAGCTGACAGCAGAGCAGCGCGAACGTATGTTTGCCTCCTGGCCCGGCCCGGTAACCTGGGTAGTGCCGGCGCTGCCCGTCACACCACGCTGGCTGACGGGGCGTTTTAATTCACTGGCAATTCGCGTCAGTAATCATTCTGATGTTCAGGCATTATGCCGTGGTTTTGGCAAACCGCTGGTCTCTACCAGCGCAAACCTGACCGGTATGCCGCCTTGTCGCACTGCTGCTGAAGTCACTGAGCAGTTTGGCGTTGCATTTCCGGTGCTGCAGGCAGCCACCGGGGGACGTCTTAATCCTTCAGAGATCCGCGATGTACTCAGCGGTGACCTGATTCGTCAGGGCTGATAAATGGAAAACTTCGCTGTTTTTGGTCATCCGATTGCGCACAGTAAATCGCCCTTTATTCATCACGAATTTGCCCGGCAAACCGGTATAGCTCATCGCTATGGCCAAATCTGTGCGCCGCTGGATACTTTTCCGCAGACGTTAAACGCCTTTTTCGCTGCTGCGGGGAAGGGCGCTAACATTACGCTGCCGTTTAAACAGCAGGCATGGTCACTGGCTAATGCGCTGAGCGATCGCGCCAGATTATCCGGCGCAGTGAACACGCTGCATAAAAGAAGCGATGGCTCGCTTTTTGGAGATAACACAGACGGGATCGGCCTGCTCAGTGATCTGCAAAGGCTGGAGATGATCCAGCCGGGCGATCGGATCCTGCTGGTCGGTGCAGGTGGTGCTGCGCGTGGTGTGATCCAGCCACTGCTTGCCGCCGGCTGCTCGCTGGTGGTGGTAAACCGCACTGCCAGCCGTGCTGAAGAGCTGGCACAACAGTTTGGCCACTGTGGTGAGATTAAGGCTGTAAATTTTGCCCAGCTTAATACAGGCACTTTTGATCTGATTATCAATGCCACATCCAGCGGTGTTGCAGGCGACATCCCGCCATTACCTGCAACACTGATTGATAGCCGGGTACGCTGCTATGACATGTTTTATCAGTCAGGCCTGACTCCTTTCCTTCTCTGGTGCAAGCAGCAGGGTGCCGGTGCACTGGCGGATGGCACGGGCATGCTGGTGGGTCAGGCTGCGCATGCTTTTCAGCTCTGGCACGGCGTCATGCCAGAGATTGCGCCGGTAATCGACAAACTGAAACAGACGATGCAGCCATGAATCAGGCGATTCACTTTCCTGAACGTGAATCCTGGGATCAGCAGCAGCAGGTGGTGATCTTTCCTGCCCTGGTAAATGGCATGGGAGTCACCTGTGCTATTTCTCAGCCCGCGCTCCAGGCACGTTTTGGTGAGGGAGAGGCGATGGCGCTGTTCAGCGCGCATCGCTGGGATATAGAAGAGGAAGCTGAAAAGCTTATTCTGACGGATGCTATCAGCGATCAGGGCTGGGTCTGGCTCTCCTGATTCAGATAATCATCCTTCCATTTAACGTAATTGCCGGATGAGTAGAGCAGGCCGGCAATTTCAGCTTCAGTTAGCGGCCGAACCTGTTTTACCGGGCTGCCTAAATAGAGATAGCCGCTAACGAGACGCTTGCCGGGCGGTACCAGGCTGCCGGCTCCGATCATGACATCCTCTTCAATGATGGCCCCGTCCAGTACGATCGAACCCATGCCGACCAGCACCCGATTGCTAATGGTACAGCCATGCAGCATCGCCTTATGCCCGACCGTCACATCGTCGCCAATGAGTAAAGGATGCCCCTTGGGATTGGAGGCTGACTTATGCGTAACGTGCAGAACGCTGCCATCCTGTATATTGCTTCTTTTACCAATAATGACGTGATTAACATCACCGCGGATCGCGACCAGCGGCCAGATACTGACATCATCTTCTAACCGGACATCACCCACAACAACGCTGCTGCTATCTACCATGACGCGTTCGCCGGTTTGCGGAAAACAGTGTTTATAAGGGCGCAGGGCTACAGACATGATCTTTCTCCTTTATCAATTATTCCCAGCGTGCAGCTAAATGCGGTGCTGAACAAGACGAAATTTAACCGGATCGCTCGCGATCGCAGCGAAAAGCACAGAAACTCACCACTCAGTAAAAAAGATCGAAAAAAGGGGTTGTGCAAAAAATTCGGATCCCTATAATGCGCCACCACTGAGACGGCAAAGCGGCAACGCAGACGGGCTCAGCAGGGCGTGAAGTGATTCACCCC
>NZ_JAWRYR010000024.1:0-19349 GCF_046940275.1 Pantoea sp. SIMBA_079
CCTGCTGAGCCCGTCTGCGTTGCCGCTTTGCCGTCTCAGTGGTGGCGCATTATAGGGAGTTCTCGCCGGGTGACAAGTGCTAATTTTAACTTTTTTGCTTAAGCGCTCACTTTCCAGGCAAAGCGTTGTAAAAACCAGCTTGAACGCTTATTTAAGCAACAAAAAACGGGCCCGCAGGCCCGTTTTTATGCGTAACACTTACTGATGAGCGACAATTTCGCCTTCGCTTACATCCATTTCGATAACTTTTCCTGGCACAAATGCACCGGAAAGTATCTTCTGCGCCAGCGGGTTCTCTATATGCTGCTGGATAGCCCGTTTGAGCGGACGTGCACCGTAAACCGGATCGTAGCCATTTTCACCAAGCAGCTTCAGTGCTGCTTCAGAGATGTGCAGCTGATAGCCGCGATCGTCCAGCCGCTGATAAAGACGCTGCAGCTGAATCTGCGCAATAGAGGCAATGTGCTGCTCTCCCAGTGGATGAAACACCACAACTTCATCTATACGGTTGATGAACTCAGGACGGAAGTGGTGTCCGACTACTGTCATTACCGTCTCTTTCATGGCTGGATAGTCAAGTGCGCCAAAACGCTCCTGTATTAAATCCGACCCCAGGTTCGATGTCATAATCACCACCGAATTGCGGAAATCCACGGTACGCCCCTGACCATCAGTCAGTCGACCATCATCCAGCACCTGCAGCAGGATGTTAAACACATCCGGATGCGCTTTCTCTACTTCATCCAGTAAAATCACGGAGTAAGGCCGACGGCGTACTGCTTCAGTAAGATAACCGCCCTCTTCATATCCGACATATCCCGGAGGTGCGCCCACCAGCCGCGAAACCGAATGTTTTTCCATAAACTCAGACATATCGATTCGCACCATCGCATCGTCACTGTCAAACAGGAAGTTTGCCAGCGCTTTGCACAGCTCGGTTTTACCTACCCCGGTTGGACCGAGGAAGAGGAATGAGCCAATCGGACGGTTTGGATCGGACAAGCCTGCCCGGCTGCGACGGATGGCGTTAGAAACCGCCTCCACCGCTTCATTCTGGCCGATAACCCGCGCATGCAGCTCCTGCTCCATACGCAGCAATTTGTCACGCTCGCCCTCCATCATGCGTGCTACCGGGATACCGGTCCAGCGCGCCAGTACGTCGGCAATTTCAACGTCAGTTACGCGGTTGCGTAACAGTTTCATGATCTTGCCTTCAGCCTGAGTAGCGCTCGCCAGCTGCTTTTCCAGCGCCGGAATTTTGCCATACTGCAGCTCGGACATTTGTGCCAGGTCGCCAACACGTCGCGCCTGCTCCAGCGTCAGTCGAGCCTGCTCCAGCTCCGCTTTAATGTTTTGCGTACCGGTAAGTGATGCTTTTTCAGCTTTCCACTCTTCTTCCAGTTCCGCATATTCGCGCTCTTTCTGATTCAGTTCTGTTTCCAGCATCTCCAGACGTTTGACACTGGCATCATCAGACTCTTTTTTCAGCGCCTGCTGCTCCAGCTTCAGCTGAATAATGCGGCGCTCCAGACGATCGAGCGGCTCAGGTTTGGAATCGATCTGCAGACGAATGCTGGATGCAGCTTCATCTATCAGGTCAATTGCTTTATCCGGCAGCTGACGATCGGCGATATAGCGGTGTGACAATGTTGCTGCTGCCACAATAGCCGGGTCGGTGATCTGCACATGGTGATGCAGCTCATAGCGTTCTTTCAGGCCGCGCAGAATAGCAATGGTATCTTCGACGCTGGGCTCCGCGACAAATACCTTCTGGAAGCGGCGCTCCAGGGCAGCATCTTTTTCTATATACTGCCGGTACTCATCCAGCGTGGTTGCGCCAACGCAGTGCAGCTCGCCACGCGCCAGAGCCGGCTTCAGCATGTTTCCTGCGTCCATCGCGCCATCGGCTTTGCCTGCGCCTACCATAGTGTGCAGCTCATCGATAAACAGAATGACGTTGCCTTCCTGCTTCGCGAGATCGTTCAGCACCCCTTTCAGGCGCTCCTCAAATTCACCACGATATTTGGCTCCGGCCACCAGCGCACCCATATCCAGCGCCAGCACGCGACGACCTTTCAGCCCTTCAGGCACTTCACCGTTGATAATACGCTGAGCCAGACCTTCAACAATCGCGGTTTTACCCACGCCAGGTTCACCAATCAATACCGGGTTGTTTTTGGTACGGCGCTGCAGCACCTGAATGGTGCGGCGGATCTCTTCATCACGGCCAATCACCGGATCCAGCTTGCCTCGCTCGGCGCGCTCAGTGAGATCGATAGTATATTTCTTCAGTGCCTGGCGCTGATCTTCAGCTCCCTGGTCATTCACGTTTTCGCCTCCACGCAATTGTTCAATAGCGTTCGCGAGTTTGTCAGACGCCACGCCGGCAGTTTTGAGCAGATCCGCCAGCGAACCGCGTGAATCCAGCGCCGCCAGAACAAATAATTCAGATGAGATAAAGTTATCGCCGCGCTTTTGTGCCAGCTTGTCACACAGGTTCAGCATTCGCACCAGATCGGCTGAGGGCTGCACGTCGCCCCCGGTGCCTTCTACCTGGGGCAGACGATTGATTGCCTGTTCAATACTGGTACGCAGAGTGGCGACATCGGCGCCTGCTGCGCTGAGCAGCGGACGCACCGATCCCCCTTCCTGATTGAGCAAAGCGCTCATCACATGAAGCGGTTCAATAAACTGGTTATCCTGTCCCAGAGCCAGGGACTGGGCATCAGCAAGGGCTAGCTGGAATTTGTTGGTAAGACGATCCAGACGCATAATTCCTCCCGTTACAGGTCAAAATGCTACTGGAGATTAAAATGAGGTCAGGCCTCAAATTTTCAAGGTTTCTGACCTGATATTGTGAGCAAAAAACAGGCTTACCGGATCGTCTCAGGGCGTAAAGTTATCTCAGCCAGATCAGGGTTGCCATACGCCCGGTCACGCCGTCACGACGAAAGGAGAAAAAATCGTGTTCTTCAGTGAAGGTGCAGCGTCGTGAACCACTGACAGAGGTTACGCCGGCGTTAACCAGACGCTGCTCGGCCAGTAGCCAGATGTCCGCAAAATACTTCCCGCCCGCCGGACGAAATGCTGCTTCAGCACAGGCATCGTGGGCCATAAAAGCCTGACGTACTTCCGCCCCTACCTCAAACGCATTGGGTCCGATCGCCGGGCCCAGCCAGGCATATACCTCGCTGGCCGGGCAGTGGAACTGTGCCAGCGTCTGTTCCAGCACACCGTTACAGAGGCCGCGCCAGCCCGCATGAGCTGCTGCGACTTCACTGCCATCTTTACTGCAAAACAGCACCGGCAGGCAGTCAGCTGTCATAATGGCGCATACCACGCCGGACTCCCGGGTGATGGCTGCGTCAGCCTGTGGCAGCACAGAGGCTGCAGGCAAACGTACTACCGCATTGCCATGTACCTGATCCAGCCACTGCGGCATAGCAGAAAGCGCTAATGTTTCTGCGATGTGCTGGCGATTATGCATTACGTGAGCAGGCGTATCCCCAACGTGGGCCGCGGGGTTGAGCGAATCCCAGGGCGCCACGCTATGACCGCCCTGCCGGGTAGTGGAGCAGGCCCGGACACGCTGCGGCGCAGGCCAGTCCGGGATGATCCACTCACTCATAGCCAGTCCATGCGATCGCGGAACTCTTCGGTATCCGCTTTTAAAGCGTCAATCAGATCAACCATGTCCTGCGGCAACGGTGCATGCCACTCCATTTCAATGCCGGTTATCGGATGATAAAGACGCAGCATCGTCGCGTGCAGTGCCTGACGATCAAATCCACGCAGCGTATTAATGAACGCGTCTGAGGCGCCTTTTGGCGGACGCGGACGGCCACCATAGAGCGGATCGCCTACCAGCGGATGGTTGATATGCGCCATGTGGACACGAATCTGATGCGTACGCCCGGTTTCCAGACGCAGACGCAGACGCGTATGGGCCCGGAAATGCTCCATGATGCGGTAGTGCGTGGTTGCCGGTTTCCCCATCGGATGGACGGCCATGTGGGTACGCTTGGTAGAGTGACGCGCCATCGGCTCATCAACGGTGCCACCCGCTGTCATCGTACCGATAGCAACCGCTTCATATTCGCGCGTGATTTCACGCATCTGCAGCGTTTCCACCAGATGCGTTTGTGCCGGAACTGTTTTTGCCACGACCATCAGGCCGGTGGTGTCTTTATCCAGGCGATGAACGATACCGGCGCGCGGTACATCAGCAATCGCCGGAAAATGGTAGAGCAGCGCGTTCAGAATGGTGCCGTCAGGATTACCTGCTCCCGGGTGTACCACCAGGTCGCGGGGTTTATTGATAACCAGAATGTGGTCATCTTCATAAACGATATTCAGAGGAATGTTCTGCGCTTCCCAGCGCTGTTCCTCTTCAATCTCAGCATCAATAGCCACCTGCTCACCGCCCAGAACTTTCTCTTTCGGTTTATCGATGATAGTGCCGTTGACGCTGACGCGGCGATCGAGGATCCACTCTTTTATGCGGGAGCGTGAATAATCAGGGAACAATTCTGCCAAAGTTTGATCTAAACGTTGTCCAAGCTGTGCTTCGGACACCGTTGCGGTGAGTTGAACTTGTTGTGCCATATACAGCTTCTTCGTTAACGTTGGGTTTTACGGCGATGCCGTTTAATATAATGTGCTATCGTACTGGTCATTACCGGGAGCTATACGGACAGCTTCCGCCATAACATTTTGAGGATAATCATTTCGTCATGACGCGTATGAAACATCTGGTGGCTGCCGCCACATTGAGCCTGGCCCTGGTGGGCTGCTCAGGCTCATCTGATCCGGTTCCGGACAGCCCGCCGTCTGAAATTTATGCCACAGCTCAGCAAAAGCTGCAGGACGGTAACTTCAAAGCGGCAATTAAGCAACTGGAAGCGCTGGATAATCGTTATCCGTTTGGTCCTTACTCGCAGCAGGTGCAGCTGGATTTAATCTACGCGTATTACAAAAATGCCGATCTTCCGCTGGCGCAGGCTGCTATCTCGCGCTTCATGCGTCTGAACCCTACTCATCCGAATATCGATTACGTCATCTATATGAAAGGCCTGACGGATATGGCTCTGGATGACTCCGCTCTGCAGGGCTTCTTTGGTATCGATCGCTCCGATCGCGATCCCAACCATGCGCGCGACGCCTTCCGTGACTTCTCCCAGCTGCTGCGTAGCTACCCAAACAGCCAGTATGCGGCGGATGCTCAGAAACGCCTGACCTATCTGAAAGATCGTCTGGCGAAATATGAACTTTCGGTGGCGCAATTCTATACCAAGCGCGGGGCCTATGTCGCTGTTGTTAATCGTGTGGAAGGCATGATGCGCGATTATCAGGATACGCAGGCAACTCGTGATGCGCTGCCGCTGATGGAGAATGCTTATCGCCAGCTGCAGTTAACGGCCGAAGCTGACAAAGTGGCGAAAATTATCGCGGCCAATAACAGTTAAAAAACCGGTTGGTAACATGCTTAAAAAGCAGCCATCTGGCTGCTTTTTTTATGCCTGCAAAGGGCATCTGCGTTGCAGTTAACCTGTCAATCCTGCCCTGCTGTTCTACTGTCTTCAAGCATTTTTTGAATAATCTCTGGTCTTTCTCGCAAATCCTCTGCGTTGACAAAAAGTGACCTTTTTATGTGATCAAGATCACATAAATTCCTGTGTGGCGCGGTATGCTGATTCTACCCAGACGGAAATGACAGAGAGGTTTAACTATGATTCTGAACATTACCAGTAAACAAATGGAAATCACTCCGGCCATCCGCAGCCATGTCGAAGACCGTCTCGCTAAGCTGGAAAAGTGGCAAGCCCACCTTATTAATCCACACATCGTGTTGTCAAAAGAGCCTAAAGAGTTTGTGGCAGATGCCACGATTAATACGCCTAACGGTACTCTGGTTGCCAGTGCCAAACATGATGATATGTATACCGCCATCAATGATTTGATTGCGAAACTGGAGCGCCAGCTAAATAAAGCTCAGCACAAGTCTGAAGCACGCCGCGCTGCCAGCAGTGTTAAAGATTTTATTCCGGCAGAATAAACGCTGTAGTTATAAAAAACGCGCCAGCTGGCGCGTTTTTTATTGACAGCTTTTAAGCAGTACGATTACTCTCAGAACACTTTCCTGCCGGAATCAGACATGAAACATCAGCCATTTTTCTTCGCATTCTTTTTTACCTTCCCCTGAACGGGAGGCGTGTCGTCATGCGAAAATGAATGCGAAGACGAATGACAAAGCCTCCCCCAGCGGGAGGCTTTTTTTTTAACTGTATTTACAGGTGAGCCTAATGAGTATCGATAATCCACTGCTGGCGCTGCGCGACAAAATCAGCGCGGTTGACAGCAAATTACTTGCGTTACTGGCTGAGCGACGGTCGCTGGCAATCGAAGTTGCTCAGGCGAAACTGACTACGCTGCGGCCTATCCGCGATATTGAGCGGGAGCGTGCCCTGCTGGAAACTCTGATTTCCCTCGGTAAAGAGCAGCAGCTCGACGCCCACTACATTACCCGTCTGTTTCAGCTGATTATTGAAGATTCGGTGCTGACGCAGCAGGCGCTGCTGCAGAAAAACCTGAACCACCCGCACGCGCTGGCTCCCCGCATCGCCTTTCTGGGACCTAAGGGATCTTATTCGCATCTGGCCGCCCGTAAATATGCGTCACGCCATTTTGCTTCGTATGTTGAAAACGGCTGTCTGAAATTTCAGGATATTATCCAGCAGGTTGAGGCTGGCCAGGCTGACTATGCGGTCATGCCGATTGAAAATACCAGCTCCGGCTCTATCAACGATGTTTATGATCTGCTGCAGCAGACGTCGCTCTCTATCATTGGCGAACTAACGATCCCCATCGAGCATTGTGTACTGGTAAAAGAGACGACCACGCTTAAACAGATAAAAACGGTCTACAGCCATTCCCAGCCTTTTCAGCAGTGCAGTCAGTTTATCAACCGTTTCCCGCAGTGGAAAATTGAGTACACCGAAAGCACTGCCGCAGCCATGGAGAAAGTCGCCGCTCTTAATTCACCTGACGTTGCGGCTCTGGGCAGCGAAGCAGGCGGTGAACTCTATGGCCTGCAGGTGCTTGAGCGAAATCTGGCAAATCAGCAGCAGAACCACACGCGTTTTATCGTACTGGCGCGCAAGCCGGTTGATGTTTCAATGCAGGTACCTGCTAAAACCACGCTGATCATGGCCACCGGGCAGCAGGCAGGTGCGCTGGTGGAGGCGCTGCTGGTACTGCGCAAACATAACCTGATTATGAGCCGGCTGGAGAATCGCCCGATTAACGGTAACCCGTGGGAAGAGATGTTTTATATTGATGTACAGGGCAATCTGCAGTCGGAAAATATGCAGCTGGCGCTGGAAGAATTGCGCGAGCTGACCCGCTCGCTGAAAGTGCTGGGCTGCTATCCCGGTGAAAATGTAGTTCCGGTTGAACCCCGTATATAAGCAGAAAGGGCACCGCTAAAGGTGCCCTTTTTTATTGCCGGCTATCGTTAGCCGAGCGTAACAGGCTGCGGCTCTCAACCAGAAAACGCTGAGCGTGATCGCCAAACCACTGTTCCACGCGTTCAAAGCTGCTGATAAACGCCTGCTTATTGCTCTGCTCCAGCAGCGAGATAGCTTCACCAAACCGCTGATGGTAACGCTTTATCAGCGCCAGGTTACTTTCTGAAGACATAATGATATCGGCATAGAGCTGCGGATCCTGCGCAAACAGCCGCCCCACCATGGCCAGCTCCAGCCGGTAGATAGGCGAAGAGAGCGCTAGCAGCTGATCCAGATTAACATTCTCTTCGGCCAGGTGCAGACCATAAGCGAAGGTCGTAAAATGGCGCAGCGCCTGAATAAAAGCCATGTTCTGATCGTGTTCTGTGGCACTGATGCAGTGCAGCCGTGCGCCCCAGACCTGAATTTGTTCCAGAAACCACTGATACGCTTCCGGTTGCCGACCGTCGCACCAGACTACCACCTGTTTTGCCAGACTGCCGCTGTCAGGCCCAAACATCGGATGCAGGCCCAGTACCGGCCCGGTGTGCGCGGCAAGCATGGCCTGTAGCGGCCTGTTTTTCACCGATGCAAGATCCACCAGAATGCAATCGTCCGGCAGCGCAGGCAGATCGGCAATGATCTTCTCAGTGAGATGGATTGGTACACTGATGATCACCATTCCCGCATCCTGCAGGAGTTGATCGGCGCGATCCCAGTCCTGCTTGTCCAGAATACGCACCTGATAACCGGACAGCGTCAGCATCTTTTCAAACAGACGCCCCATCTTGCCGCTGCCACCGACGATCACTACCGGACGCAGTGAAGGACAGAGCGTTTTAAACCCTTTGTCATTTTCATGCGTATAGGATTCCCGCATCAGGCGACGCAGTACATCTTCAATCAGATCGGGAGAAACGCCGAGCGCTTCCGCTTCCTGCCGGCGCGACGCCAGCATACTTGCTTCACGCTCGGGTACATAAATCGGCAGGCCATAACGGCTTTTTACTTCGCCAACCTGGGCCACCAGCTCCAGTCGTTTTGCCAGCAGCCCAAGCAGCGCCTGATCGACTTCATCAATTTGATCGCGTAATGCGGTCAGTTCAGCCACCATGACTCTTTATACCTCGTGTGACAGACGCGCCGACAGCACTCCCTGCAGATCCTGATGGATAGTGCGCAGCAGCGTTTCGGTGGTGTTCCAGTCAATACAGGCATCGGTTACCGAAACACCATATTTCATTTCGCTGCGTGGCTGCTCTGAAGGCTGATTGCCTTCATGAATATTGCTCTCCAGCATCAGGCCGATAATAGAGCGGTTTCCATCTTTAATCTGCGCAATAGCCGATTCGGCTACCCCAGGCTGACGACGATAGTCTTTGTTAGAATTGCCATGGCTGCAATCTATCATTAAGGCCGGGCGCAGTCCTGCTTTCAGCATCTCTTTTTCACACTGCGCGACATCATCCGGGCCGTAGTTAGGCGCTTTACCACCACGCAGAATAACGTGCCCGTCCGGGTTGCCCTGTGTCTGCAGCAGGCAGACCTGCCCAGCCTGGTTAATCCCGACAAACCGGTGTGGCATCGCTGCCGCACGCATGGCATTAATCGCCGTGCCAAGACTGCCATCGGTGCCGTTTTTGAAACCCACTGGCATAGAGAGGCCTGATGCCATCTCACGGTGCGTCTGCGATTCCGTTGTGCGCGCACCAATCGCTGACCAGCTGAAAAGATCGCCGAGGTATTGCGGGCTATTGGGATCCAGCGCTTCTGTCGCCAGCGGCAGCCCCATTTCAACCAGATTTACCAGCAGCTGACGCGCAATGTGCAGCCCGGCTTCCATATCAAACGAGTTGTTCATGTAAGGATCGTTGATCAGCCCCTTCCAGCCTACGGTAGTGCGGGGTTTCTCAAAATAGACGCGCATGACGATATACAGCTGATCCTTCAGCTGCACAGAGAGATCTTTCAACTGACGGGCGTACACCAGGGCTGCTTCCGGATCGTGGATTGAGCAGGGACCGCAGACCACCAGCAGGCGCGGATCGCGTCCTGCAATAATATCTGCAATGGTGTTACGTGAAGCCGCAATCTGCGCCTCCTGCTCTGCCGTCAGAGGAAAGCGTGCTTTCAGCTCCTGCGGCGTAATCAAAATCTGTTCGTCAGCGATATGTACGTTGTTCAGCGCGTCTTTCTGCATGATGGCGATCCTTTTTACTCGTCTGTGCGGTTTGGATCCTCAGTGAGGATGACACTTACTTTATCACAGGCTGTATCGCATGCAATCCATGCATGTACACTATTTTTACCACCCATATTTAATTCAGCTTAAATAACCAATAAATATCATATATATCATGTAATTATATTTATATTGCAACCAAACCCGAACCAGTTATTCGTAAACTAATATTTACATCACGCGCATTCTGTATCTTTTTCGTTGCAGGCTGGCAGCATGGGCTGATTATGCTGCCGGACAAGCCAGCCAATGCAGCGGTTTATCGCTTAAAACGCCCATAAAAAAAGGGGTCAGCCTGTGGCCAACCCCTTGTTTGCTATTAACTTTAGGATGTCGCTTACGCGCCAAGACGCTCTTTGATACGAGCTGACTTACCGGTGCGCTCACGCAGGTAGTACAGTTTGGCTTTACGCACAGCACCACGACGTTTGACAGTAATGCTGTCAATTACCGGAGAGTGAGTCTGGAAGACACGCTCAACGCCTTCGCCGTTGGAAATTTTGCGAACAGTGAATGCAGAGTGCAGACCGCGGTTACGAATAGCGATAACCACGCCCTCGAATGCCTGCAGACGTTTTTTAGAACCTTCAACGACCCATACTTTCACTTCCACGGAATCACCCGGACGGAATGAAGGTACATCCTGTTTCAGCTGTTCTTGTTCAATTTGCTTGATAATGTTGCTCATAATTAAATCTCATATCCTGGGTAAACTGATAGTCAGGGAAGATTACTCTTCCGCTTCATCGTTTTGTTGCTGCTGCTGTTCCCGCTGGAACTCAGTCAGCAACCTTGCTTGCTCTTCAGTCAGAGCCAGGTTTTCCAGAAGTTCAGGTCTTCTTAGCCAGGTACGGCCTAGCGACTGTTTCAGGCGCCAGCGGCGAATATCGGCATGGTTGCCCGACAGCAGAACTGACGGTACTTCCATCCCCTCTAACACTTCAGGCCGGGTATAGTGCGGGCAATCCAGCAAACCATCCGAAAATGAGTCTTCATCGGCGGACGCCTGCTTGCCCAGTACGCCGGGAATAAACCGGGCGACAGAGTCAATCAGCGTCATGGCTGGCAGCTCACCACCACTGAGAACGTAATCGCCGATTGACCACTCTTCGTCAATCTCTGTATGGATCACGCGCTCATCAATACCTTCGTAGCGACCACAAACCAGAATCAGCTTCTGGTTAGTCGCCAGTTCGCAAACGCCCTGTTGGTCAAGTTTGCGTCCCTGAGGTGACAGATAAATCACCTTAGCACCTTCTCCCGCCGCTGCTTTCGCTGCGTGGATCGCATCCCGTAAGGGTTGCACCATCATCAACATTCCCGGTCCGCCGCCGTAAGGACGATCGTCCACGGTACGGTGCCGGTCGTGCGTGAAGTCACGAGGACTCCAGCTCTCAATGTTGAGCAGGCCATTTTTAACTGCCCGGCCAGTTACCCCGTACTCGGTAATAGCGCGAAACATCTCTGGAAACAGGCTGATAACACCAATCCACATCGCGTTCGCCGTTACGTTACCGGATTGTCCGGAGATCAAAAACCAGGATCCCAGTCTACTTCAATAGTGCCAGTAGCGAGATCGACTTTCTTGATAACCTGTTCATCGAGAAACGGTATTAACCGCTCCTGTACACCGAATGCATCTTTCAGGTTCGCCTTAACAACGAGTACGTCGTTTGAGCCGGTTTCCATCAAATCAATGACTTTGCCCATCTCATAGCCGTCGAGGTTCACTACTTTGCAACCCATAAGGTCTTTCCAGTAGTAATCACCCTCTCCCAGCGCAGGCAGCTGCGTGGAGTCAACCGTGATTTCACAATTGGTTAACTGCGCCGCCGCGTCCCGATCGTCAATGCCGTTGACTTTGATAATCAGGTCCTGATTGTGGTGCTTCCAACCTTCCAGTTTTACCTGCTGCCATTTACCGGCGCGCTGGATAAACCAGGGTTGATAGTCGAAGATGCTTTCAGCGTCTTCAGTGGAGGAAAACACTTTGAGCCAGCCCCGAATTCCGTAAGCGGCACCCATTTTACCCAAAACGATGGGATTAACAGGAGGCTGTGCGGCAGGTTTACTGGTCATGCTCACCACCGTGACAGATTAAGCTGCTTTTTTTGCTTCTTTGATCAGCGCGTTAACGCGATCGGAAAGCGTTGCGCCCTGGCCAACCCAGTGCTCAATACGGTCCAGGTCCAGACGCAGACCTTCAGCCTGACCAGATGCGATCGGGTTGAAGAAACCAACGCGCTCAATGAAGCGACCGTTACGTGCATTGCGGCTGTCAGTGACGACGACCTGGTAGAACGGACGCTTTTTCGCGCCGTGACGTGCCAAACGAATTGTTACCATAACATCCTCTTTAGTTAATAAAACAACCGGACCCCATCGAGGAACGGGGTCCGGGTGCAATATAAAAAGCCCGAAAATTTTACTCATTTTGGCGCAAAAAGCAACCGCAGTAGCATACTTTTCTGGCTGTGTAGTGATCTCTTAACGGCTCGGGAAACCTGGCGGCATCATACCCTTCATGCCACGCATCATTTTGGCCATGCCGCCTTTCTTCATCTTTTTCATCATGCGCTGCATATCATCGAACTGCTTCAGCAGCCGATTGACATCCTGCACCTGCATGCCGGCGCCAGTTGCGATGCGACGCTTACGCGAGCCCTTGATGATTTCAGGCTTTTCACGCTCTTTGCGCGTCATGGAGTTGATGATGGCCTCCATACGCACCAGCACCTTGTCATCCATTTGCGATTTGACGTTATCCGGTAGCTGCCCCATTCCCGGCAGTTTACCCATCAGGCTGGCCATGCCGCCCATATTGCGCATCTGCTTGAGCTGCTCAAGGAAGTCATTGAGATCGAAACCGTCACCGGTTTTCAGCTTTTTCGCCAGCTTTTCCGCCTGATCGCGGTCAACCTTGCTCTCAATATCTTCAATCAGCGACAGGACATCGCCCATGCCCAGAATGCGCGAAGCGATACGGTCGGGATAAAATGCTTCCAGCGCCTCGGTTTTTTCACCCATCCCCATAAACTTGATCGGTTTACCGGTGATGTGACGAATCGAGAGCGCGGCACCGCCGCGTGCATCACCATCAACCTTGGTCAGGATCACCCCGGTCAGCGGCAGCGCTTCATTAAAGGCTTTCGCCGTGTTCGCGGCATCCTGACCGGTCATGGCATCGACAACAAACAGCGTTTCCACCGGATTAATCGCGGCGTGCACCTGTTTGATTTCGTCCATCATCGCTTCGTCTACGTGCAGACGACCTGCGGTATCGACCAGCAGCACGTCGTAGAACTTCAGCTTCGCCTCTTTCAGCGCATGCTTAACGATATCGACCGGCTTCTGGCTGAGATCGGAGGGACAGAAATCCACGCCCACCTGCTGCGCCAGCGTCTCCAGCTGTTTAATCGCCGCCGGGCGATAAACGTCAGCCGAGACCACCAGCACCTTTTTCTTGTGCTTTTCGCGCAAAAATTTACCGAGTTTACCCACGCTGGTGGTTTTACCGGCACCCTGCAGACCCGCCATCAGCACCACGGCTGGCGGCTGAGCATTGAGGTTCAGGGTGTTATTTTCAGCACCCATTGCCGCAATCAGTTCGTTGCGGACAATCTTGATAAACTCCTGACCCGGCGTCAGGCTTTTATTGACGTCGTGTCCGACCGCAGCTTCTTTTACGCGGTTAATAAATTCACGTACCACCGGCAGCGCAACGTCCGCCTCCAGCAGCGCCATGCGCACTTCGCGCAGGGTATCTTTGATGTTCTCTTCGGTCAGCCTTCCGCGGCCGCTGATGTTGCGCAGGGTTTGCGACAAACGATCGGTTAAATTATCAAACATGCTCTCTCACTTAATACCGTAGCGAGGCCGCCTGAGCGACACAATGCGCCGGATTATAACACGAAGCCTCAGCGATCTCTGCAATTGACCGTGAGATCGTTTGGAGCATACTGCCGCTGACGCTATACTGCTTTTTTCCTTATCTCATCATTCTCAGAAAGGATCTATGTTCGTTTTCGCGATCGTGGCGCTGTTCGCCTACTCCCTCAGTCTTGCCCTTATCATCCCCAGCTTACTGAAACGTAACAGCGGCTGGCGGCGATTTGCTGTTCTCTCAGCCTGCATTGCGCTGATTGCGCACGCTGTCGCGCTGCAGCAGCGGATATTTGCTATTGATAGCGGGCAGAATCTCAGCTTACTTAATATTGGATCGCTGGTAAGCCTGCTGATTTGCGCCATCATGACTATTGTCGCTTCACGCAACCGTGGCTGGCTGCTGCTGCCGGTAGTGTATAGCTTTGCGTTAATTAACCTGGCTTTTGCCACGTTTGTTCCGAATGCCTTTATTACGCATCTGGAGACCACGCCGGGCATGATGGTGCATATCGGTCTGTCGCTGTTTGCTTATGCCACACTGATTATTGCCGCGCTCTATGCGCTGCAGCTGGCGTGGATAGATTATCAGCTGAAAAATAAAAAACTCGCTTTCACGCAGGATATGCCGCCGCTATTAAGCATTGAGCGCAAAATGTTTCATATCACGCAGATTGGCGTGGTGCTGCTGACGCTGGTGCTCTGCACCGGGCTTTTCTTCATGGATAACCTGTTCAGTGCGGAAAATATTGATAAGGCAGTGCTCTCTATTCTCGCGTGGTTTGTCTATATCGTGCTGCTCTGGGGGCACTACCGTGAAGGGTGGCGCGGACGGCGCGTGGTATGGTTTAACTGCGGTGGTGCGCTGCTGCTGACCATGGCCTACTTCGGCAGTCGCGTACTGCAGCATCTTCTCACTTCCCATTAAGGAATTTCTCGTTGGAACATGTTTCAACCACCACGATGATCATCATCCTTGTCATCATGGTGCTGGTCTCAGCGTACTTCTCCGGATCTGAGACCGGCATGATGACGCTCAACCGCTACAAGCTGCGGCACAAAGCCAAAAGCGGTAACCGTGCAGCGCGACGCGTTGAGAAACTGCTGCGCCGGCCAGATCGCCTGATTAGCCTGGTCTTAATCGGCAATAACCTGGTCAATATTCTCGCCTCCGCGCTGGGCACGATTGTAGGGATGCGCCTGTATGGTGATGCCGGCGTCGCTATCGCCACTGGCGTGCTGACCTTCGTTGTTCTGGTTTTTGCCGAAGTTCTGCCTAAAACCATCGCGGCGCTCTACCCTGAAAAAGTGGCCTATCCCAGCAGCGTTTTGCTGGCCCCGCTGCAGTATGTGATGCTGCCGCTGGTCTGGCTGCTTAATACCATTACGCGCATGCTGATGCGTATGGTGGGGATCAAAGCAGAAGGCTCCGTAAGCTCCGCGTTAAGCAAAGAGGAGCTGCGTACCATTGTCTACGAATCGCGCTCGCTGATGTCTCGCCGTAATCAGGATATGCTGCTGTCCGTGCTCGATCTGGAAAAAGTCAGCGTGGATGACATCATGGTGCCGCGCAATGAAATTGTTGGCATCAATATCAATGACGACTGGAAATCGATTGAGCGCCAGCTGAGTAACTCACCGCATGGCCGTATTGTGCTGTTTCGTGACTCCCTTGACGATACCGTAGGCATGCTGCGCGTGCGCGAAGCCTGGCGCATGATGACAGAGAAAAAAGAATTCAATAAGGAACGCCTGCTGCGCGCGGCAGATGAGATCTACTATGTTCCGGAGGGTACACCGCTGAATGTGCAGCTGGTTAAATTCCAGCGTAATAAGAAAAAAGCGGGTCTGGTGGTGGATGAGTATGGCGATATCAAGGGTCTTATCACCATCGAAGATATTCTGGAAGAGATAGTCGGCGACTTTACCACTTCGATGTCCCCTTCTCTGGCTGAAGAGGTGATGCCGCAGAATGATGGCTCGGTGCTGATTGAAGGCAGTGCTAACGTGCGCGAAATCAACAAAGCGTTCAACTGGACGCTGCCGGAGGAGGAAGCGCGCACCATTAATGGCATGCTGCTCGAGGTGCTGGAGGAGATCCCGCAGACCGAAACGCGGGTACAGGTCGGCAGCTATGACATCGATATTCTTGATGTGCAGGACAACATGGTGAAGCAGGTGCGGGTTACACCGCAGCAGCCGCTGAAAAGCTCAGTGGGTTCGTGATATAAAAAACGCCGCAGACTATGCGGCGTTTTTACAGAAAGACCTAATCAGATATGCAGTTCTTTCAGCTTTTCCGCTGGCAGCTTCAGATCGTCGTTACGATTAACGCCAATCTCATGTGACAGAACATTACGCGCAATCTGCTGCGCTTCATCCAGAGAGTGCAGCTTATAGCTGCCGCACTGATACTCATTAAGCTCCGGGATCTGATTCTGATCTTTCACTTTCAGAACATCTTCCATCGCCCCTTTCCACGCCTGCGCCACGCGCTGCTCATCTGGCGTGCCAATCAGGCTCATATAGAAGCCGGTACGGCATCCCATTGGAGAGATGTCCACGATTTCCACACCGTCACCGTTGAGGTGATCGCGCATAAAACCGGCAAACAGATGCTCCAGCGTATGGATCCCGCGCTCGGTCAGAATGTCGATATTTGGCCGGCAAAAACGCAGATCGAAAACGGTGATCGTATCGCCATGCGGCGTTTTCATGGTCTTTGCCACGCGTACTGCCGGCGCGGCCATGATGGTGTGATCAACGGTAAAACTGTCCAGTAGTGGCATACGTCACCTCCTGTTTAAAAATTTTTTTCTGAACGATGAAACTTTTCTCGTCGTTCTGCGTCTGAATATATGAAAGACGCGCATTTGTTATCATCATCCCTGACAACAGAGATGTTAATTTTGGCCACAGTGATGTGGCCATTTTCTTTTTCAGCCTTCCCGACCTGCCAGATAATCTTCAAAACTTGTGCTATCACTCGCTTCCAGCGCCTGCTGTGCAGCAACAGACTCCTGCGCCTGCTGAGTGAAATCCGCTTCGGTCAGAATTTCCAGCGGCTCTGCGCAGAGCATCTGTCGGTATTGCTCCGCCAGCGCGACACCGGCTCCGGTCAGGCCGTTCTCTTTAATAGCGTGAAGAATGCGCGCCGAGTAGGTTAGCTCAGGATCGTCAAAAGAAGCTACCAGTTGATCGCATACCTGCTGATATTGCGTGCTGCCTTCATTGCTATCCAGCACTTCCGCGACGCGACGCAGATCGGCGAAGAGCGCTTTACCTACATCAACCAGCGGATGTTCTGTGTCACTGCAGCCAACGCCAATGACCTGCCCTGGCTTGCGTCCTTCCATCACCACACGGTTCCAGTTTTTACGGCTGCAGAGCAGCTCGCTGGCGCTCAGTTCAGGCGCATCGGCCAGCGTACACCAAATCAGGAAGAGATCGAGGAAGCGCGCCTGGTCAGCGTCCACACCCACCGGTGAGAACGGATTGATATCAAGTGAGCGAACTTCAATATATTCAATGCCGCCGCGCAGCAGTGCGTCAGAAGGGGCTTCACCGGAACGGGTAACGCGTTTCGGACGGATAGGCGCATACAGCTCATTTTCAATCTGCAGCACGTTAGTATTGAGCTGCAGCCAGTTACCTTCAGCGTCTTTAACCCCCATGGCAGCATACTCTTCAGAAGGCGTCTTAATCGCGGCTTTCAGCGCGTTAACATACCCTTCCAGCGAGTTAAAGGTGATGCCGAGATTACTTTGCGACTTATTGGTATAGCCCAGGTCGCTCAGGCGCAGAGAGGTCGCATACGGCAGCCACAGCGTATCTTTACCGTCGGTTTCAAACGGCAGCTGGCTTTCACGGCCCTGCAGAAATGAGGAGCTGATCGCCGGAGAGGCGCCAAACAGATAAGGGATCACCCAGCCAAAACGATAATAGTTGCGGATCAGGCGCAGATAGCCCGCAGAGATAGTCTCTTTACCGCTCTCAGCATCTTTCACATCCGCCCACTCCTGCCAGAAAGAGAGCGGCAGTGAGAAGTTATAGTGCACGCCAGAGATAATCTGCATCAGCGCGCTGTAGCGGTTTTTTAATCCCTGCCGGTAGAGGGTCTTCATCCGGCCCACGTTTGAACTGCCATACTGCGCCAGCTCAATTTTATCGGTATCGTCAACGTGACCAGGCATACTGAAGGGCCACATACGCTCTTCACCCAGCTGCTTAGCCACATGGCGATGGATATCGCGCAGGAAGGTAAGCGAACGATCGATATTTTTATCAACCGGCGTGATGAACTCCAGCAGCGTTTCCGCAAAATCCGTGGTGATCCAGTCATGCTTCAGCGCCGAGCCAAGCGATGCCGGATGGCCGGTAGTTGCCAGATGACCATCAGGCCCGACGCGCAATGTTTCGCGTTCGATGCCACGGCCGATACCCTTTAACGCGTCGGGATGCGCTTCCAGCCAGGAGAGCGCTTTTGATACGTCCGGGATCACATTAACCTCCCGCTGTGAGAATAATTTATTTTTGTTCAGCATAATGTTAACCGTAGCCTCGAATCTGTGCGAATCAATGCCACCACTCCATACCCTGTATTGTGGCGATCGCGATAAAGATATAACGCAGCGTTTTACCGAGAGCGAGAAACAGCACGCAAGGCAGCCAGCTGAAGCGCAACCAGCCTGCGAGAACGCAAAGCAGATCGCCAGCGACCGGCAGCCAGCTAAAGATCAATGCCGCAGGGCCCCATCGGTGTAACCACGTCAATGCTGTGTCATGCCATCGCCCCTGCCCGTTTTGCGGCATCAGGCGACCAAGAAAAATGTTGGTCAGGCCACCCAGCGTGTTTCCCACTGATGCAGCCAGCAGTAAGCCATACACCGATCCTTTCTGAGCAATCAGCAGCGCTATCAGTACGGCCTCGGAACTGCCCGGAAGCAGAGTGGCGCTCAGAAAGCTGCTGCCCAGTAGCGAGCCATAAATCAGGAAATCATTCACGGTAATGGCATATCGCACGTACGACAAAATGAGCCATTACTTTAGCTTAATGCGCTCAGGTTGTCGCCAGGCAGGCTTAACCGCAAATGCTTTGAAAGCATTAGCAATTTTCGTTTTCAGAAAAAGGTCAGGGACTAAAACCGGGGATAAATGGCGGTAAATGCAGCATTTTTCATATCAGCGTACAAAAGAGAGTCAGCATTCTTATTAACGCCTGTGAACTCTGACAGTGGAAAAATCACTGAATTGAGATCGGCTTATCGCAAAAGCTGCTGGTACTGCCGGAGAGATTTAAGGGATATAACACGGTACTGAAGCTGTCTGTCACAGACTCACTGAAGCATACGGAAACAGAAACAGAGAATGGTGCATCCAGGAGGATTCGAACCTCCGACCGCTCGGTTCGTAGCCGAGTACTCTATCCAGCTGAGCTATGGATGCATTGAGACGTAGCCTGCTAACAAGCGACGCTGATAAAACTGAGAGGGTATGAAGAATGGTGCATCCAGGAGGATTCGAACCTCCGACCGCTCGGTTCGTAGCCGAGTACTCTATCCAGCTGAGCTATGGATGCATTGAGGTATTTCTTACGATGGACTGACTGCAACAAGCCTGAAATGATACAAAGAATGGTGCATCCAGGAGGATTCGAACCTCCGACCGCTCGGTTCGTAGCCGAGTACTCTATCCAGCTGAGCTATGGATGCATTGAGGTA